>QOOZ01000048.1 GCA_003331195.1 Puniceicoccaceae bacterium
GTTTGTGGAGCGAGGGCGACTTCAGGTACTAGAAAAATCACACCACCACCTTCAGCCACGATCTTTTCGATGGCGTTAAGGTAGACTTCTGTCTTACCTGATCCAGTGACCCCATGTAGCAAGCGTACGCTGAAGGCTTCGGCTGAGATGGCCTTGTGAATGGCGGTCACGGCGACATCTTGCTCATCCGTCAGCACAGGTCGCGTCTCAGTCACGACGGCCTCTTGATCACCTAGCTCATCCTCGTAGGCGATACGCTCTTCCTCGGTGTCGGTCTCGCGAAGGAAGCCCTTTCCCACGAGGCCATCACAGGCCGAAGCGCTGACCTTCATGGCTTTGAGGATATCGGCGCGCGGCAGCGGCTTCACTTGCTGGCGTATAAATTTAAGAATCGCGGCTTGCTTGGGCGCACGCTTCTCGAGTGTGGCAAGCTCCTCGGCAGTCGGGGCTTTCCCTTTGGAGATGTAGAGTCGGGTCTTGGGCTTCATTCCCTTGCGAATAGCAGCAGGGATCATGGTCTCCAAGATGGACTCGGGAGTCGCAGCATAGTATTGCTGTGCCCAGCGAAAGAGCTCCATCAAATCGGGCGGTAGCACTGGATAAGGCTGCACAAGCTCAAAGATCATTTTTAACTTACCCGGTGGCACGACTTGCTCCGTACCAAAGCGGAGAACGACACCTAGTTCACTTCGCCGGCGCAGCGGAATACGAACCAGTGAGCCTAGTTTGAGCGCCCCTTGGCAAGTCCGCGGCACCGCGTAGGCCAATGCCTTATCAAAGCCAGACAGGGCAATGACTTCGACGATGCTTGTGTCGCGGTTCGGCTTAGGTTTCGGCATCTAAAGGCTTTAGTAGGAGCTCCTGTTGGAGCCCCACAGGGTTTCCACATGGAGGCCAAAGTGTTGGTGAGGGTGCATATGCCTTAAAAGCAGAGGTGCTGAAGGGCGTTTAGCCAATCTTCAAATCAGTCAATAACTCTAGGAAGCCCGAATATTTGCTCAAGCCATTGAGATCAGGATCGTGCTGCATCCAGTGGAAATCTTTATAACCAAGCGAAATCGCCGAGCGCAGGGCTTTGACCGCATCCGCCTTGCGTCCTTTTAAGCTAAGGCTGCATGCTAGATTGTAGTGCGCGGTGGGATCTTCGGGATCAAGACGCACGAGCTTACGATCCATCTTCAAACCGGCATCAATACGCCCAGCCTTCGTGTAAATATGGGCTAGCGCGGAAGCTACGCGAAGATCTTTAGGCATGCGCTTATGCAAACTTTCAAAAAAGCTAAGTTCAAAATCTAGATTGGGGCGTGTCGCCATAACACGAGTGAAGGCTCCTTCCAATCCGGTGCAAGAATGATCTGAATCAGATCAAAAAACGCAGGAAGTCAGCCTGCTACCTACTCAACCAAGGTGAAGTTAAGCCCCAGCGACTGTTCGAGCTTAGTGATTTGCCCACGCTCGCTTGGTTCGATCAGCGTCAGTGATACACCCTTCTTACCTGCACGCGCGGTGCGACCACTGCGATGTGTATAATACTGAATCGCATCGGGCAATTGATGCTGAATAACGAAGGACAGGCCCTCGACATCAATACCGCGTGCGGCCACGTCCGTAGCGATCAGGAACTGGATGCGTTCTTTCTTAAAACCGCGCATCACCTTATCGCGATCTTTTTGACTGAGATCTCCTTGAAGCACGCCGATGGAGAGGTCCACTTTCTCTAACTCCTCACCCATACGAATCGCGCCAGCACGGGTGCGGCAGAAGATAAGACCGCGTTCACTGCCCTGCCCTTTAAGGTAGTTGATAATAAAAGCATCCTTCTCCTCACGCGCGCAGAGGGCAAATTGATGATCAATATTACGATTTACAATTTGTTTGGGCTCGACTTGCACACGGTGTGCATTGGTAGACATGTAGTCTTGGACCAGACCCTGCACACGCTTCTGAAAAGTCGCAGAGAAGAGCCAAGTCGCCTTGCGGGCAGGGGTTTCTTTGAAGGTCGCAGCCAGCTCTTGTTGAAAACCCATGCTGAGCATCTCGTCGGCCTCGTCGAGCACGAGGTATTTGACACCATCTAGCTGAAGGCCTGCTTTTAGTAAATCCATGAGCCGCCCGGGTGTCGCTACCAGAATCGGCGTTGGTCGGCTCAGGCGCTGAATTTGGTCTTCGATCTTATCGCCACCCGCGGCAACTTCCACAAAGATCTTAGGATCGCAAAATTTAGTGAAGCGGAAAAGTTCTTTGCCTATCTGTTTGGCGAGCTCACGCGTCGGCGCGATAATGAGGCCTTGAATCTGATCCACGGCGGGGTCAACCTTCATCAGCAGCGGGATGCCAAAAGCTGCTGTCTTTCCCGTGCCGGTTTGCGCCTGTGCAATGAGGTCGCTGCCTGCGCTAAGCAAAAAAGAGATCGCCGAAGATTGAATGGGCGTGGGGATTTGGATGCCGAGGGCACCTAGCCCTTGGACGAGATCAGCGCGCACGCCGAGAGTTTCAAAAGTCTCTGGCATAGAGAAATTTAAGTTAAAATGACCGCTGCGATGGAGAAATAGATCATAAGACCAAGTACGTCCATAACCGATGTAATGAGTGGACTGCTCGCAGCGGCGGGGTCGATTTTTAAACGACTAAGAATGAACGGTAACAGTGCACCAAAGGCGTTGGCCACAAAAACAATTGTGATCATACTCAGCCCAACGATGACCGCAATCTGGTAGTCGCCTCCATAGAGCTTACTGACGACAGCTGCAATCACCGCCATTGACGCACCTAGGATCAAGCCTACAAAAGTCTCCTTGCTCACCGCCTTAAACCAGTCCTTCAAATCCAAATCACTTATCGCGAGCGCACGCACCATGAGCGTAGCTGACTGCGATCCGCAGTTACCGCCACTTGCGATAACAAGAGGCATGAAGAGCGCGAGCGTGATAAACTCTTTTACATAGTCTTCGTAACTAGAGATGACACCTGCGGAGATTAAATTAACGAATATTAAAATCATCAGCCACCCGATACGCTTACGGAAGAGTTGGGTTGGACTAGCCGCACTATAGCTCGTCTCTAGCGGCGCGACCGCTACACCCTTTTGGAAATCTTCGGTAGCTTCTTCTTCCGCGACGTCCATTATGTCATCAACAGTAACGATGCCCACAAGGACGCCATCAGAGTCTACTACTGGAAGCGCATTGACATCGTAGCGCTGAATTTTTTCCACCGCGACTTCGCGATCATCGTAAGCCGATAGGCTGACGAACTGGTAATTGAGCATCTCAGAAATGACGGAGCTCGGAGGCGCCATGATGAGTCGGCGCATGCGCAGAATATCGACAAGTAGCCCGTTCGAGTCCGTCACATAAAGAAGGTTAAAGACCTCGCTATCGCGGCCATACTTGCGGACATGTTCAAGCGCATGCTCACAAGTCCATTCAGCACGGAGGCGGATGTATTCGGGCGTCATCAATCGCCCCACACTTTCTTCAGGGTAACCTAGCAGTTGACGCGACTCCTCCAAATCCTCGGGACTCAGTAGTTGCATGAGTTGGCGAGTCACTGTGGCAGGCAACTCTTCGAGTAGAGCGGTGCGATCGTCGGGGCTCAGATTGGCAAGTAATTCACGAGTATCCGAATCAGTGAGAGCTTCGAGGAAAGTATCCTGGTCATCAGGCTCAAAGAAGGCAAAAATATTAGCCGCTCTTGGTCTTGGCAGCGCTCGATAGACCATGATCTGCTGTGGCTTATCCAGATGTAAAATGTAGTCGGCCACCTCGGGATCTGCCCAGTTAAGCAACTCCTCAGAGATACCCTTGATATGCCCAGCGGCAATCAAGGGTTTCATCTTGGAATCAATCTCTATAAATTCTTCGAGCATAGCTTGCTTTGTGATATAACTCGCTGGTCTAGAGTAAAGCGGGAAAGTCAGCGCTTTACATCGAAGCTCCAATCTTTAGCTTTAAATATACCGTTTTCGATGGCGGTAGCCATTGTGAACCTTCAGCTCACAGCTAACACTGGCTATCGACAGAATTCGACAGTATAAACCTCAAATTACGGCGCCAATCGCTCCGCTGTCCATTGCCGCTCTCCCGAAAGGCGATAGATAAATCGGTCGTGTAAACGACTCGGTCTGCCCTGCCAGAACTCGAAGGACTCCGGCACAATACGGTAGCCGCCCCAATTGTCAGGAAGCGGCACTTTGCCGTCAGCGAACTTACGCTTCATTTCATCGAGCTTAGCCTCGAGTATACTCCTAGAAGTAATGACCTGACTCTGCGGCGAAGTCCAAGCACCGAGTTGGCTACCGAGCGGACGACTAAGGAAATATTTGAGCGATTCCGCTTGGGGGATGCGCTCGACCCGGCCGATCACATTAACTTGTCGTTGTAAAGACATCCACAGAAAGTTCGCAGCAGCCTGCGGGTTAAACTCTATCTGCCTTGCTTTACGACTTTCGTAATTCGTGTAAAAGGTCAGGCCTTTCTCAGAGAAATCCTTTAACAAAACAATGCGCGTGCTGGGCATACCATTCGGGTCGGCGGTAGCGAGGCACATGGCATTGGGTTCCTCGATATCGCAGTTCTCTGCCTCACGAAACCACTTCTCAAACTGCGCAAAAGGGCAAACCAGTAGGTCGCTCTCGCTAAAACTGCCTTTGGTGTAACTTTGTCTGAGGTCGGAGAGATCCACTTATTTCGATGTGTTGAAAAATTAAAATTTACTCGTGCTCTGCGAGCCAGCGTTCGGCTTCGATCGCGGCTTGGCAGCCCATGCCGGCGGCAGTAATCGCTTGGCGGTAAACGTGATCGACGCAGTCGCCGGCAGCGTAAAAGCCTTCGTACTTAGTTTTTACTTGGCTACCAATCTCGGGCACGATGTAGCCGTCGCCATCGCGCTCTAGCATGCCTTCAACGAAGTCTGTATTTGGAATGTGCCCAATTGCAATAAAGACGCCCTTGCAGGGAATCTCACGTTCTTCACCTGTCTGCGTATCTTTGACGATCACTGCACGAGTGAAGCCCTTCTCGTCAGCCAAGATTTCGGTAGGCGCGGCATTCCAGGCCATCTTGATCTTCTCGTGAGAAGTCGCACGGTCGGCCATGATTTGAGAGGCGCGAAGTTCATCGCGACGGTGAATCAAGGTAACTTTCGAGCAGAAACGGGTGAGAAAAAGCGCTTCCTCAGCAGCTGAGTCTCCTCCTCCGACCACAACCACGTCCATATCACGATAGAAGGCACCATCGCAGGTCGCACAAGTCGTCACGCCTTTGCCTCCATACATTTCGCTCTCACCGGGGATGCCTAGCAAGCGTGGTCGCGCTCCTGTAGCTACGATCACTGCCTTGGACTCGAAGACTTTACCACCTGCGTAAAGTTTCTTCATACCGCCCTCGACCTCAATCTTGTCGATCTTGGCGTGCTCATAGCGAGCTCCGAAGCGGGCCGCTTGCTTGCGGAGATTATCCATCATCATGAAACCGTCGATCCCGTCTGGGAAACCGGGGAAGTTCTCCACCTCTGAGGTGGTCGTGAGCTGACCTCCGGGTTGTGAGCCCTCAAGGACTAGTGGATTAAGCTGAGCGCGACCCGCATAGATAGCTGCAGTGAGTCCAGCGCAACCGGTGCCTAGGATAATGACGTCTTCCATAATCGTAAAAATTGGTATAATTTGTAAAAAGCGAGCTAAGATGAAGCCATAGGGCTGATTCTCAACAAAAATTTGAACTTCTTAGCAGGTTTGCCTTTTTAGACGAGCATTCTTAACCATTGTAGCAGTGAAATGTCACACCACTTCGGCTGGGTAGTGTCAAAATCAATCGCGGTAAAGGCAAACATTCTAGCAGAAACAAAGTAGCCGTGCTTTCTGGTAACTCTTTTCTAGATAAGTCCATTTTCTAGTTGGAGTCCTACCTTCGGGCGTTTTTATCAATATAACACACGACTCCCTACTGACTACTCACACATGTCCGCCGAATACAACGAAGACTCGATCAAATCCCTCGACTGGAAACAACACATCCGCCTGCGGCCGGGCATGTACATCGGTAAGTTAGGTGACGGTTCGTCCTCCGACGACGGCATCTACATTCTCCTCAAGGAGGTGATCGACAACTCAATCGACGAATTCGTCATGGGCAACGGTAAGATCATTGAGGTCAACATCGACGGCACCCACGTCTCTGTTCGCGATTACGGGCGAGGCATACCACTTGGCAAACTAAAGGACTGCGCTTCTAAAATCAACACGGGTGCGAAATACGACTCTGAGGCTTTCAAAAAATCCGTCGGTCTCAATGGTGTGGGTATTAAGGCAGTCAACGCCCTCTCCTCTGAGTTCTCCATTCAGGCCTACCGTGAGGGCAAAACGCGATGCGTCAGCTTTTCGCAAGGAGAAGTCATCTCCGAAGACAAAAAGGACCGTGCTGAAAAAGAGGCCAAAGACGGCACTGCACTCCGTTTCGATGCCGACCCCGAGATCTTCGGCGCCATTCGCTTTCGCGACGATTACGTCGAGGACATGCTATGGAACTACGCCTACCTAAACAGCGGTCTGACCATTGTCTACAACGGCAAAAAGTTTAAATCCGACAAGGGTCTGCACGATCTCCTAGAGAACAAACTCGATGGCGAGCCGATGTATCCCATCGTCCACCTTAAAGATACTGACATCGAAATCGCCTTCACCCACAACGACTCTTATGGCGAAGACTACTACTCCTTTGTCAACGGCCAGCATACTACCATGGGAGGCACCCATCTTGCCGCCTTCCGCGAGGCGATGGCTAAAACGATTAAAGACTTTTATAAAAAAGACTTCGACGCCGTCGACATCCGCACCTCCATTTGCGCCGCCGTGAGCATTAAGGTTGAAGAACCTGTATTTGAATCACAAACCAAGACTAAGCTTGGTTCACAAGACATGGGCCCGAAAGGGCCTACAGTGCGTGCATTCATGAATAACTTCATGAAGCAAGCGCTAGACAACTACTTGCATCGAAATCCCAAAACCGCCGAGATCCTTGGCAAAAAAATCCAAGAGTCCGAACGCAACCGTAAGGAGCTTAAGGGTATCCAGAAACTCGCCCGCGAGCGAGCGCGCAAGGCGAAAGTGCATAACAAGAAACTACGCGACTGCCGCATCCATCTCGACACTAAGAAGGACGGACGTCTCGATTCTACGCTCTTTATAACCGAAGGTGACTCCGCCTCCGGCTCCATCACAAAAGCTCGCAACGTTAACTCGCAGGCCGTCTTCTCCCTCAAGGGCAAGCCACTTAACTCCTTCGGGTTAACTAAGAAAGTCGTCTACGAAAACGAAGAGTTTAATCTGCTTCAAGACGCGCTCAACATTGAAAACGGCCTCGACGATCTCCGCTATAACAACGTTGTCATCGCGACCGATGCGGACGTGGACGGGATGCACATCCGTCTATTACTAATTACTTTCTTCCTCCAATTTTTTCCCGAATTGATTAAACAAGGGCACCTGCACATTTTACAGACACCGCTCTTTCGCGTGCGCAACAAGAAGGTGACCCGCTACTGCTATACTGAGAAGGAACGCCTCGCTGCGATGGAGGAGTGCAAGCCTAGGCCTGAGATCACTCGCTTCAAAGGCCTAGGAGAAATCTCCCCCGACGAGTTCCAGCACTTTATAGGCAAGAACATCCGTCTCGACCCAGTCATCATAGCAAAGGGCATGACAATTAAAGATATGCTCACCTTCTACATGGGCAAGAACACCCCCGAGCGCCAAGAGTTCATCATCGACAACCTGAAGGTCGAAAAAGACATGCCAGAGAAAGAAGAAGCGGTGGCTTAAACAAGACAGAAGTGTCGCTTCTAATACCGCGAGTGAATGCTACCGATTACATGCGCCCTTCGGCTTACGTAGCGCACAACTGGAGAAAATCTATCTCGCTATTTAGGGGATTTTATTAGTCGAAGCAAGGAAAGCAGCATTTTTGAAAAAACATTTGATGGACATACTCAATAACTAAACCCGCGCCCTCATAAAGGCCTTGATCGCTGCGGGTGTTGGATCGACGCTGTATTTAACAATCTCTCTGGACTTCAAAACTTCGAGCGATGCGTGCGTCGAATCCTCGCCAATGGCGGCCTGAATCGTGTCGGGGAATTTTGCGGGATGCGCAGTAGCTAAGATAATTTCTTTGCCTTTAAAACCTTCTTGAAACCCACAAGCAGTATGGGGATCAACAATGTATCCATATTTTGAATACACGTCTTTTATAATCTGTTCAATCTCTGCGTCATCGCTTCGCGAGCTTGTAAACCCAGCGCTATCAAAGTTCTCAAAAACGTATTCCCCCGTTTCTTTGAAGGCTTGTATGATATTGCGCACTTTTGTAGAGTCGCGGCCTTCAGCGTAATAGAGAAAACGCTCAAAGTTTGATGCGACTTGGATATCCATGGAAGGCGCTACGCTGGGGGCGACGTCATCTAGCTGGTAGGTTCCACCCTGGAATAGGCGGTGGAGGATATCGTTTTGATTCGTCGCTACGCGGAAACCTTTGATCGGTAGGCCCATGCGCTGGACAAGCCAGCCGGCAAGGACATTGCCGAAGTTACCCGTGGGCACGACGAAGGTAATGTCGCCACGCACGTCCTCAGGCAGCCGGAAGTAAGCGGACAGATAGTAAACGCACTGAGCGAGGATACGGGCAAGGTTGATCGAGTTCACAGCAGAGAGCCCAACTTCAGCGGCGAATTCGCGATCTTCGAAAACAGTCTTCATTGCCGTCTGCGCGTCGTCAAAACTGCCCTTGATCGCAAGGGGGAAAACCTTGTCCGCGCCTGTGCAGGTCATCTGGCGCTCTTGGAGCGGCGAGATGCGACCATGGGGATAGAGGATGAAAGTAGTGACCCCTTCTTTGCCAAGCAGGCCATGAATAGCGGCGGCTCCGGTATCTCCCGACGTGGCACCAAGAACGGAAATGCGGCTGCTATTACGGGCGATCTGTGATTCGTAAAGATTACCCAACAATTGAAGTGCGAAATCTTTAAATGCGAGCGTGGGCCCGTGGAAAAGCTCCAACACGTAACGGTCGTCATCGAGCTTAACGATAGGCGCGATGTCAGCGTGATCGAATTTAGTATAGCTGCGTGCGACGACTTCTTTTAGCTCCGCAGAATCGATGTCGCTTGCAAAAATGGCGAAGAAGACCTCACAGAGTTCAGCATAGCTGAGTTTTGACCACTCGGCTAGGTGTGGCTTCAAGTCGGGGAGCTCCTCCGGCAGGTAAAGCCCACCATCAGGCGCAAGACCTTGCGCGACTGCGGTCGAAAAAGAAACGGCGGGGACTTGGCCGCGTGTGCTGATGTATTGCATGCCTGTGAGTTTGTAGGCACAGCAAAAGAGTCAACCCACAATTATTCCTCGTTCGGTCGAGATATCATCAGACTATGAGGGAGGGGCTACCAAAATCCGCGCATCTGATATTTCCATAGCACTAGCGTGCAATGCCATCTAGCCTGAAGCAGAGAAATCGCCTATGCCCCGAGCCCGAAAGCGGCATGGACAAGGCGCGTAGCATCTTCGGCTTGCTCTGGGTCGATGCCGACTGAGATCTTAATCTCGGATGTGCTGATAAGCTGGATGTTCACACTGCCCTTAGCTAAGGCCTCAAAAAGTGTCGCAGCGACGCCAGAGTGCGAGCGCATACCAACGCCGACCACCGAGACTTTGGCAATATCGCTAACTTCAAAGAGCTTTCCAGCGGCCTCGTCGGGGAACGATTCAGTCACGGCTTTCTCGGCGCGGGGGACATCCTCACGCGGGACGGTAAACGTCATATTTGCCTTACCATCGCGACCGAGGTTTTGCACGATCATGTCGACGCTGATACCTGCTGCGCCGAGTACTTGGAAGAGCTTGGCGGCGGTACCGGGACGGTCGGGCAAATCGCTGACTACGATCTTAGCTTGGTTTTTATCGAGTGCAACGCCGCTGACGACGACATCTTCCATGGAGGCGGCTTCTTCTTTCACAATGGTACCTGGGTTGTTGTTGAAACTGGAACGGACTTCAAAAACGACGTCGAACTTCTGCGCAAATTCGACGGCGCGGTTTTGCATTACTTTGGAACCAGAACTGGCGAGCTCGAGCATCTCCTCATAGGAGATCTCATCGAGCTTCTTGGCATCAAGCACTAAGCGAGGATCAGCAGTATAGACGCCGTCAACATCGGTGTAAATTTGGCAAAGATCGGCTTTGAGCGCCGCCGCGATGGCGATGGCACTGAGATCGGAACCACCGCGGCCTAATGTGGTAATTTGGCCGTCGGGCGAATTACCTTGAAAGCCGGCAAGGATGATGACCTTGCCAGCATCAAGTTGCGCTTTGAGGTCGCCCCCCGAAATCTGAGTAATACGTGCGCGAGTGTGTGAAGGATCGGTCAAGATGCCCGCCTGAGAACCTGTGCGTGAGACCGCGGGTACACCTATCGCATGGAGCGCCATAGCCGTTAGGGCTATAGTTTCTTGCTCACCCACAGTGAGGAGCATATCCATCTCACGCTCATCTGGGTGCGGGTTGAGCGCTTTAGCACGGCCAATCAGCTCATTCGTCACGCCGGAGCGCGCAGAAACGACGACAACGACTTGGTTACCCGCATCATAGGTTTCTTTGACTCGCTGCGCGACGTTTTTGATCCGGTCGACATCTCCGACCGAAGTGCCGCCGTATTTCTGTACGATGAGTGACATTTAATAAAAAGCTAAAACTATAAAGATTTGGAAAGGTTGAAGAAGATAGGGACGCTTAAGCAATACTAGCAAGGCGAAGTTTCAAGGAAAGATCCTCGGGAACGCTAGCTCCCGCTCTGCTCTTGTTGAGTGGCTCTAGCTAAGATGGCGCCGAAGCTGAGTGCTGTGTTCCAGGAAACCAACTTTAAGCCATCGAGCAAAGACATAGGTTGACGAGCTAGGCAAAAGTGGGTTTAAGAAGCGTTTAATGACAGCTACTGAAGAATCGTCCCGAAACCCAAAATACAAACGCATCATCCTCAAACTAAGCGGGGAAGTGCTACGCAATAACGAAGATGGTGAACCCATCGACCCGGTGATCCTCAAAGCGATTTGCGAAGAGGTCAAAAAAGTTTACGATATCGGGGTTGAAATCGGCCTCGTGATCGGTGGTGGCAATATCTTTCGCGGCCTCAGCGGTGCCGAGATGAAAGGCGTCGACCGCACCACTGGTGACTACATGGGGATGCTTGCCACGGTGATCAACGGTCTCGCACTAATGGACTGCCTTGAAAAGCTCGGCGTGACCGTGCGCCTGCAAAGTGCCATACCTATGGATAAGCTGGCCGAGCCATTTATCCTACGACGCGCTACCCGGCACCTTGAGCGCGGCCGTGTAGTGATTTTCGCTGGGGGCACTGGTAACCCTTACTTCTCAACCGATACAGCCGCAGCGCTTCGTGCCAACGAGATCGGTGCGGACATGCTGATGAAAGCGACCAAGGTCGACGGCATCTATAACAAGGATCCAAAAAAGCACGACGATGCAGTCAAATACGACCACGTGCCCTACGTCGACGCCCTGCGTGAGCGCCTTGAGGTTATGGATTCAACCGCATTTTCTCTTTGTATGGAAAACCAGCTTCCTATTCTCGTTTTCAGTATGCGCGAGCCTGGTTCAATCTATCGCGCCGTGATGGGCGAAGAGATCGGCACACTGGTCGACTAGCTTCTGTTCTTAAAAAATTTAACTACTTAAACCATGCCAAAAGAAATCATCAAATCTATGAACGCCGACATGAAGAAGGCGGTCGATCACACGCTCCACGAATTCAGCAGCCTCCACACCGGCAAAGCTACGCCCGCAATGCTCGACGGTGTCCGCGTCAACGCCTACGGTAGTACAGTAAGCTTAAAAGAAGTCGCTGCGGTGACTACGCCGGATGCCCGTACCATCATGGTGCAGCCTTGGGATAAGAGCGTTATTAAAGATGTGGAAAAAGGTATCCAAGAAGCCAACCTTGGCCTTAACCCCATTATCGATGGCGGCATCCTCCGCGTGCCTGTGCCCGAACTCACTGGTGAACGTCGCCAAGAGCTTGCTAAGACAGCCAGCGGTATGGCCGAAGACGGACGTGTTCGCATCCGCCAAGGTCGTCGTGATGCACTCGACCTTCTTAAGTCTGCCAAGAACGACGACGGTCTACCCGAAGATGATTTTAAAAGACATGAAAAAGAAGTGCAAAAAGCCCACGACGACTACATCTCAGAGATCAATGAGCACCTGACTCACAAGGAAGCTGAATTGAAGAAAGTCTGACCCCGTAGATAGGCACACTCTTTTACATGGCATCAATTATAGTAATGGTCAACAAACACTGGGTGTAGCCTTACCTTGGGCCATAGCCAATGCCCAAATCTATCCAGAAGAAACCATTATCTCTATGTCAGGTGATGGCGGTTTTTTATTTTCTGCTACTGAACTAGAAACAGCTGTTAGACAAGGATGTAATTTTACTCATATTGTGTGGCAAGATGGCTACTATGATATGGTTAAAGAACAAATGATCAAAAAATACAACCGCTACTCCGCAGTCACTCTTGGCACCATAGATACTGTAAAGTTTGCTGAATCATTTGGTGCCACAGGCTTTAAAGTCCAAAACCCACAAGAGCTCGGCAGCATACTGGAGCAAGCTATCGCCACTCAAGGACCTAGCATCGTAGAAATACCTATTGACTATAGAGATAACCCCAAGCTTTTTCAAAGCGCACATTCTCAGTTTCATAATAAATTACATTAAAAAGGATCTTCATCATGAGCAGCACTTTATTTCAAGTAGGAACCGTACTTTCCTTTCTGAGTAATACCCAGAACAGCTTGTCTATGAAAGATATTTTATCGCAAGGAAATTATGGTTTAGGCACTTTTAAAAATATTAATGGCGAATTGATTGTTTGGGATGGGAAGGCCTATCGTATCGATGGATCCGGCCGTCTAACTTTAGCTAAAACATCCAAACATAGTCATTTTGCCTGGGTATGTCCCTGGCATACAACTTCTTCGATTCACGTTGAATCAGCTGATAATTTTAAGGCCATCACTCAGATTATAGACACCCATAGGGCAGATAACAACCATATTTATATGTTTAAATTTACTTGCTTGGCATCAACCCTTGAATTTCGTAGCGAGTGTAAATTAAAACAATCATCTCTCTCAACCACCCAACAATTAGCCAAAAATACGCATAAATTTCATCTAACAGATAATCAATGCCATATTATAGGCTGCTATTTTCCTAACTATCTTAAGGAAATTAATATCAGTGGCTATCATATACATGCCTTATCTCCTGACCAACTGACTGGCGGCCACGTATTTGATCTATCTATACCACAAAAATTCACCATTGAGCTATGCAAAATAAATCAATTTAATCTCCACTTTCCACCCAATAGTGATACTGAGATCAAAAACCTCGATGACTTCATAGACGAAAATGAAGACATTTACAAATTGGAGTAGTGGATCAAAACTGTACTACAGCAGCCGTGATCACCTTTGGTTATCACAAGGAAAATTCATACAGTACCCGATAACTTGGCTCTCCTAAACATTGCTGTAGCTTCACCAAGCACTCATCGGATATATAGATTTTAACTGGCTTATCTTGTTGTAACCACCAAGACTCCTCGCCTTTTTTGTACTGGAAAAGCAGAAGGCAGAACCATCTATCCTCTGATCTCTAAAAATGCTCACTACAGCCAAACGTATCGTCATCAAGCTCGGCACAGGTGTGTTGACTTCTGGTATCGGGGAATTGGACACGGCGCGCATCGCGACGCTTTGCGATCAAGTCAACGCACTACGCCAGCTTGGCATTGAGGTAATCCTAGTCAGCTCAGGCGCAGTGGGTCTCGGCATGGGAAAGCTTAAACTGGAGAAGCGACCAAAGGACTTGGCCACCCTACAAGCCTGCGCCGCCCTCGGCCAAAGTATCTTAATTAACAACTGGCAACAATGCTTCGACCCGCATGGTCTGACCGTTGCCCAGATTCTGCTGACCCGCGAAGACCTGCGCGCGCGCCACCGGCACAATGCAGTCTGCAACACTATCGGGCGACTACTAGCGAATGGTGCCGTGCCCATCGTCAACGAAAACGATACGGTCAGCGCCACCGAGATTAAGTTTGGCGATAACGACACCCTCTCTGCACTCGTGGCTAGTGTGGTGCATGCGGACATGCTCTTTATCCTATCCAATATCCCCGGGTTGATTGACATTCAAGGCACGGGCGAGGTGGTGCCAGTAGTCGATACCATTACCGACGAAATCGAAGCAATGGCCCATGGCACCAAGCAGGAGACCTCGGTCGGCGGTATGGTCAGTAAACTCTCTGCGGCCAAGATCGCGCAACGTGCAGGCTGCGGCGTCATTATTGGTAGTGGTGGTGATTCGACACTTTTCAAGAAGCTGCTCGATGGCGAAAGCGTGGGCACCTATTTCGCGCCCAGCGAGGTGCCTGTAAAATCACACAAGCGCTGGATTGCGATTCAAGACCACACACATGGCGCAGTTAATGTGGATGCGGGAGCGGTCGACGCGGTCCTCAATCGAGGCAAGAGTTTACTAGAAGCTGGAATCACTAGCTGCGAGGGAAACTTCGAGGGCGGCGATGTCGTGCAAATTTGCGCCCCCAATGGCGATGTCATCGCGCATGGCGTCATCGACTTCGACATGGAACTCATCAATAATGACTCACCTGCGCTCGAAGCTAGGGTGGTCGTGCACCGAAACAATTTAGTGCTATTGTAAAGCTGTAGGGTCTTCACAAGTGATCCCCTGAGCTTTGAACTACCAACTAACTCGCAGCCCATCATAGGCCAAATGTACTGACTCGGGTAGTGAGGCCTCCGTCACCTCGTGATCGACCATGTAGGTCATATGAGTAATAAACGAGATCGGTGCGCCCATTTCTTGTGCGGTTTGAGTCGCTTCATCGATCGTCATGTGCGAGGGGTGCGGGTTTGGGCGTAAGCCATCGAGGATAACGACATCGGATCCTTTAGCGATGAGCCGGGCTTCTTCGCCGACTTCATTACAGTCAGTATAATATGTAAACTGTTTGCCTGTTTCCGCCTCGGTAAAGACGAGGCCGAGCACTTGAATTTTACCATGTGGTAGCAGAACTGATTCAACCGTGCCGCCTGGCAAGTCCAAGGTCTTAGGCATTGGCTCCAGCTGAAATGCTGGGTAGCCGCGCACCAAGGGTTTATCTAAAATCGCATAAGGAAAAATCTGCCTAACTCGCTCCAAACCTTCATCACTACTATAGACGGGGAGCGCATTGCCACCATTCAGATCGCAGAAGCGGCGTAAATCATCCATGCCTAGGATGTGATCCGCGTGCCCGTGCGTGAGGATAAAGCTATCAATTTGGTCGAGCCCATGCTGGATGCACTGCATACGAAACTCGGGCGCCGCATCAACTTGGATGTGGTGGCCCCCCATTTCGACATGGATTGATGCGCGAGTGCGCCAGTTCTTAGAATTGTCCAGATCGCAGCCTTCGCCCATGGGTTGCGCAATCATAGGCACGCCTTGTGAGGTGCCAGTTCCTAGAAAAATAATCTCCATACCAGAGGGGATGTCGCGAAGTATCCGAGCTGGCAACTCATCAAGGCGAGTTTGGCCAAATTTTTCGACCAGCTGTGCCAAAGCTTAGAATCCACGCGCTTTTAGGTCTTCGATCGTCGCCTTCAACCCAGTTTCCATATCAACGGCAGCCTTGTAGCCAAGATCCCTATTCGCTACTTCAATATCAAAGTAGTGATCTTTAGCCAGCTCGACCGCGACAAAGCGCGTAATCGGCGGTTCGCCAGATTTTGCAAAAACCTTCCAAACACATTCAGCAATGGTCCCCGCCGCGTAGGCCAGACCGAGTGGCATGCGCTTCTTTAATGGTGGGTGGCCTAGGCCTTCAAGTATCTGGTTAAGCCACGACCAAAGTTCTACCGGTTCACCCTGCGAAATGAAATAGGCCTGCCCAGCGCAAGTTCCCGCGTTGCAAGATTCCAAGGCATCCAGTGCGTTTAAATGTGCCGCTGCCACATCGTCGACGTAAGAGACATCGACTCGATTCGTGCCCTCACCAACGATCTTTAAGCGGCCAGTTTTCACGCTATCAATGACGCGCGGCAAAAGGTGAGGGTCGCCAGGACCGAAGATCAGGTGAGGGCGCAATGCGACAACCTTGAGCGTATCACAATTAGCCGCTAGAGCTTCTTTTTCAGCGATCGCCTTAGTGTGCGCATAGTGGCAGAGCCAGTTGCGCCCATAGGGCATCTCCTGCCCGCCGCCCCGAATCGGTTGTCCGTTGAAGACGACACTCGGCGTGCTCGTATAAACGAGGCGAGCGATGCCCTCGGTCCTGCAGGCCTCAAGCACGTTACGTGTGCCGACCACATTCGGCTGATAAAAACTCTCCCAACTGCCCCACACCCCTGCCTTAGCCGCGACATGGAAGACCGCATCCATGCCAACACAAGCCTCTCTCACGTCAGTGGGATTGGCCAATTCCCCGCAAATAACTTCAACGCCTTTCTGCTCCAAAGCTGGCTGTGCTGAACGCCCGAACGAACGAACTTGATAGCCGCGGGCTAGTAAGCGATCAATCAGATAGCTACCAACAAATCCCCCGCCCCCTGTGACTATTACATTCATCGAATAAAATTATTTCAGCGCAAATTTCCGCGCAAGCGACAAACGATGGATCTTAGCATTATGCCGCACATCCACAGGGAAGTTTGCCTCAAAAAAGAAGTCTTTGATTGCAACTGTCTGTGTATTTTTCTGCCCAAGCTCTCTGAGTGACTCAATGAAGCGCGCTCGCTCGTCAGTTGACTTAGGAAAAGCAGACTTTTCTGGTTCGATCACGATAGCAGGTCGTCCCTGGCTCAAATCGATCAAGGCAGAGCGGTAAACCCACGGATGCGCGTTAAAAATAGCTTCGCAACAATCCGTATACATCGCACCCACATCCGTCAGCACTCGCTCTACTTTGCGACCGCAAAACCACAGTCGCCCCAAATCGTCTATCCAACCGATATCTCCCATACGATGCCACTGCTCCGCGCCATCCACGATCTTCGAGTCCGCATCCGCTTCGGGTAAATAATCGTAGCCGCGAGTGACCGAGGCACCTTGTACAATAATCTCTCCAATCGAACCCGCGGGTAATTCCACTACCTTCTCAATCGTAGCAATTGGGCCATCGGTCGGCTCTACAATGCGCACCAATACATTGGGTAAGGGACGCCCCACGCAAGTCCCCTCCCCATTTTGTGTGCGAACGACAGTTTGCTCTAATACCTCCGTCGCAGAAATTGAACTTACAGGCAGCGCCTCTGTCGCTCCGTAGGGGGTATGGATTTCGCCATTGGGAATAATCGCGCGCATCTTCGACATCAGTGCAGGCGGCACCGGTGCGCCCGCCATCAAGATGCGACGGATTGTGGGAAATGTGATCGACTTGCGCTCGCAATAACGTGCGATCTTAATCCACAGCGCGGGTGAACCAAAACTATTAGTGACCGAATTCTGCTGGATCGCACGCACGATTTGCTCTGGGTCGACGGAGGCTGGACGGCTTGGATTGATATCTGGCACTACGGTGCACATGCCCAGCGCCGGATTAAAAAGTGCAAATATTGGTAACATCGGCAGATCCACCTCGCCTTGCTCGATTCCATATTGGCGGCGAATTGCATCCACTTGCGCAAGAAACATACCATGCTCATAGAGTACGCCTTTGGCCGCACCAGTCGAACCAGAGGTAAATAAAATTGCCGCCAGTTCATCTTCCGCAGAATCAACTACCTCGAAAGCACCATGACTTTTAAAACCACCAATCTGTTTTTCAAAACCACGCCCTACGCAGATCTTAATGTTGATCCCACGGAAGCTTGGGCGAAATAAACGAGCGCTCCAAATGGCTGGTGCGATGCCAACCAGTGCCATCGGCTTTGAGTGCCGCACGCAGCGAAGAAACTTTTTTAAGCCCATTCCTGGATCAATCACGATTGGTACGGCACCCATCTTAAAGAGCGCAAAGACAATTCGAATCAAATCCAGTCCGGGCCGCACCATCAATAAGACCCGCGAGCCACGCCCTATACCTTTCGTGAAGAAATAATGCCCCGTGGCCGAAGCCTCCGCTTCCAATTCAGCAAAGCTGCGCTCTGTATAACGAATCGCCCCATCGCTGTCATGACTGAAAGGAGCGCGCACTGCAGCCGCTGTCGGCTGAGCGACCGCTTGCTGAGCGAGGAAATGAGCAACGTTGTAAGCCATCGTCTAGATATAAGAACAAGTAGCGTATTCTGCACTGGCGGCTAGCGTTTTTTGAGGAATAAAGACACAGGTCTAGTCGGTCGCTAGAATAATCGCTCCCAGCTAGCTTTCAGGATCGGCAGCCTTCGTCCCGCATCTCCATCCATTCTTGACGAATCCATTTCCGACCCATGCCATAAGCTTATGCCAGATACTGTTGCAGTCATCGATGTGGGCAGTAACTCGATCAAGTTACTGGTCGCTCGTGCGGGAGCTAAGCCAAACAGTCTCGAAACGCTCTGCAGCGAATCCATGGAGACGCGAATCAGCGGCGGGATCAGCAGTAAATTGCCTAGCTTAAACGAAGACGCAATCGCCGCAGGCACTGCCACCATCGCCAAACTGCAAAACATGGCTCAGAACTATCAGCCAGATCACACTGTGATTGTTGCAACGAGTGCGGTTCGCGATGCCATTAACAGCGATGACTTTGTACAAAACGTTGCAGAAGCCACGGGTTTACAGATTCGTACACTCAGCGGCGCGGAAGAGGCCAACTATATCGGGCAAGGGATCAGTTGCGACCCTGCCATTGGGGGCATGACGAGTTTTATTCAGACCGACATTGGCGGAGGCAGCCTCGAACTCATTCGCTTTGAAGCCGGTCAGATCCAGCAAGCCATCTCCCTGCAACTCGGCGCAGTCCGACTGACCGAGCGTTTCATAGAAGACGCAGATGCCCCACTCACCCTAAAAATCGAAGCATCCATCCGTAGATACGTCACCGAGCAAATAATGAGCAGCGACTTCGACTTCAGCCCCGCCGAACTCCCGCTCATCGGGACAGGTGGAGCCTACACCGTAAGCCGCGCCATGCTCTACGTAGAAACGGACTCTGACATCGAGCGCTCTTCACCGCATCTCGAACGATCTACTCTCAGCCAGTTAAAGAACAAGCTCGCCTCACTCCCGCTTCAGGAGCGCCTCAGTATCCCCCATCTCCCCACTGCCCGTGCCGACATCATGCCCACCGCATTGATCACCATTGATGCCTTGCTCGAAGTCGCCAATCGCTCCAGCCTAACCCACTCCTTCTATAATCTCCGTTACGGAGTCGCTGCCAATCTGCTAAAACAATAAACGAAGTGGCGACTTTAGTCGCCATATTTCGGCATTTCATCTCCATCTTACAGGTGGCTGAAGCCGCTACTGCCCAGTCCATCATGGCCAAACTCTACTTCTACTACTCAGCAATGAACGCGGGCAAAAGTACCGTACTCCTTCAGTCCAGTCACAATTACCACGAACGTGGCATGAAGACCCTCCTGCTCACGCCCGTCATCAATCAAAGGGACGGTAAGGGCAAAATCGCGTCGCGAATCGGCCTGACGAAAGAAGCTAAGTCCTTCAATCAAGAAGACGATTTACTGCTCCTCATTAACGCCACCCACGAACAAGATCCCATCGCCTGCGTCTTGATCGACGAAGCCCAATTTCTGACCCGCCCTCAAGTCGAACAACTGGCCAAAGTGGCTGACCAAGCTGGCATACCTGTCCTCAGCTACGGCCTTCGCACCGACTTCCAGGGCAATCTATTTCCGGGTAGCGCGGCCCTCCTCGGCTGGGCAGATAACCTGATCGAGCTCAAGACCATCTGCCACTGCGGTCGCAAAGCTACCATGAATCTCCGCACCGACGCCGAAGGCAAGCCGATCAAAGAAGGCGAACAAGTCGAAATAGGTGGCAACGAACGCTATGTCGCCATGTGTCGAAAGTGCTTTGTCGAAGCAATGTCTTAGCGGCTCTCCACTTTCTGCACCTCAATACAACTCATGAACGAATACGAACTCCTCGACAGTGGCCATGGGCGCAAGCTGGAACGCTTCGGCAAGGTCACCCTTGACCGTCCCTGCGCGCAGGCTGTCTGGAACCCGAGCCAGCCTGCGCTTTGGAAGCAGGCCGATGCCTTCTTCACCCGTAAGCAAGGTCTCGAATGGCGCGGTCGCGATAAGCTGCCCGATTCTTGGACCGCAGAAGTCGAGGGCGTCAAAATGAAGCTCTCTACCACAGACTTCGGCCACCTCGGCGTCTTTCCTGAGACCCGCGCTATGTGGGAATGGATACGTGACACCCTCAAAAAGGAAACCACTCGGCGTCGCGAGCCAGTCAACTTCCTCAACCTCTTTGCCTACTCTGGTGGTGCCACCCTTGCAGCTGCACAAGGCGGTGCCCACTGCTGCCACGTCGACGCCTCCAAAGGCATGGTCGCATGGGCACGAGAGAACGCCAAACTCAACGGACTCGAAGGCCACCCCATTCGCTGGATTGTGGACGACGTCAATAAGTTCCTTGCCCGCGAGATTAAACGCGGCCGCCGCTACGATGCCATCCTTCTTGACCCACCGTCCTTTGGTCGCGGAAAAGGCGGCGAGCTCTACAAGATTGAGCATGCTCTTTTAGAAACCTTGCAACTCGTACGAAAAGTAATGAGCGATCAGCCCTGCTTCCTCTACCTAACTAGTCACACACCCGGCTTCACTCCAATTGCATTGAAAAACTTGATACAACAGCTTCTGGACAAAGGCCGACTAGATTGTGGCGAGATGCTCCTGACAGGAAAAGAAAGCGCCTTCGACGTCCCCAGCGGCACTTGGGCTAGGTGGGAGAGATAATTGCGACAAACATCGCCTTCGAGTAATGCGCCCTGGCTTGGTGGCCTCAAAGCAGCCCTTACAGCAAGGCGGATAGGAGGAAATGCAGGCTAACTGCAAGTAGCGGAGAGATTATCTTGATATCTAGCTTATTATTTAAATTTAATCTTTACATCAAGATTTATGGCGAAATTTTTATACCTTGCTCAATTGCTGGCTACGCTGACCTAATTTGCGCATAAGACCTGCGAATTGTATGCGCTCATCCTCTGAGAATTCGATAAATAACTCATCCAGATCCTCGGCATGCACAGTAAAGGCCTCTTGGATTAAACTCATACCCTCATTAGTCAAATGAACCAGCACGACTCGGGCATCGCCTTCACTTCGCTCGCGGACAACTAGCCCCTTTTTCTCAAGTCGCTGAACAGCCGTCGTCATCGACCCACTCGTGAGCAGAACTTTCTCCCCGATAGCATTGACTGGTAAAGAGCCCTTGTGGAGCAATACCTCAAGCACAGCGTAATCCGAAAGTGTAGCAAAGCCTTGCGCAGCGATACTCTGGTGGTCATAGCGCATGGCTGCATGCGAAGCTTTCCAAAAAAGAAGGAATAAGTGTGAGCCGGAATTTTGGTAAATTTTTGGCATGACCTCACCCTGTATCTGTATAACTTGACGTCAAGTTATAATTGGGAATTTGCGACTCCTGCTTTACAAATTTTCCCACAAGCGAGAAATTTTTCCTCTCGACTAGTCGCCGCCGCTCATCAGCTCTAAGTGAAGCGATTGTGGGTGTGGTCCGAGATACAAGCCATACGGCTGACCTAAACAGCCTTTGCTTTTTCGTAGAGCCACTTATCCATCTTGTTGGCAGTAATGACGCCATAATTCATGGTGCCAAGCCAGCCAGACATAATGATACCGACGGAACCAGCGTGATAAAGGCCTTCGATTTGGTCGGAGAGCTCCATCGAGACCTTGAGACCTTCAAACTTGGTGCCAAAAGAAGTGCCCTGCATCGACTTAGTGTAGTAGTTCACTGTACGTGGGGTCGCCGCTTCGATGTGGTCAATCTTGTCGCGCACGCCAGGAATAAAGGACTCTAGGCTACTGACGCATTCCTCGCACATGCGGGCTTTTTCGGCCTGATACTCCTCTTCGGAGAGGTCGTTCCACTCATCCCATTGGGCGTTAAGCGAGGCCACTACGGTGTAACGATCTTGCGAGAGATGCGGGCGCGTCTCGGGGTAGTAAACCGAAAAGGTGTGACTACTCGTTTTGATCGAGGTCAGCTCACCGATGGAATACTCAGGCGCTTTAGAGGTGAAGACGAGGTCGCCGATATTCGGAATCGTTTCGCCCTTTTTAATGCCCATGTAGACTTGGCAAGAGCTGGTGTTGTTACGCACAGCTTTAGCCTCGGTGACGAATTCTTCGCTAAACTTATTTTCGCCCACGAGGTATTCGATCGTGTTGCGGACATTTGCGTTCGAGAGTACCGCCTTACATTTGATGCGACGAACAGGGAATTCTTCTTCGCCCGTATTCTGGCTGCGCACGCGGATGCCAATGACTTTGCTGTCTTCCACATCGACGCCCTCGACGAGTGCACATTTGCGTACTTCACAGCCGTTATTTTTAAGTTCGGCTACCATTTTTTTAATTAGGGTATCAGTGCCGCCTTGGAAGGTGAACACGCCCTTACTCATAAAGTTGGAAAAGACAATGCCGTAGGTGATGGCTGGGTCATCAACGTGCGATCCGTTGGCGTAGGAAATCGGCTCCATCAAAAGGCGGTGTACATCGCTGCGCCCTGGAAAAAACTCTTCGAACATTTCACCCGTTGTCTGAGTGTTATCGTCGTAGAAGTTCATCTGGCGCAGATGCGTGTAGAAAGCCTCCACTTTCTCGCGGTCTACCTTGAAGTCGTTGACCAAAATATTAGTGAAGTCTTCGCGATCAAAAGATGTCCAAACATTCATCTGCGGGTTGATGAAGCGAACGTCCTTGAGCTGATGAATTGAGTCGGCGATCTCTTTTGTCCAATACTTACGACAACTTTTGACCATCCCATAAGGGAAGCCGTGCAGAGAAATATCGAAAATGTGGCCACCCGGGCGCTTGAACCAGGTAGCGAGGCCACCGAATTGATAATGATGCTCTAGCAGCAGCACCTTGTGCCCATTTTTCGCAAGATAGTTCGCCCCGGTCAGTCCGCCTAAGCCGGAGCCCACGACTACGACGTCGTATTCATCTTCGATCCCTTCAAGCCAATCTTTTGCCATAATTTTTAATATATAGGAATTTGAAGTTAGTACTTAGACGAAGTGCGACAAGCGCGGAGATTTGAAATCACTCATATATTATGAACTGGAGAGTACATCGAGCAAAGCACGTAGTTTCATCTCAGTCTCGCGCATCTCTTTGTCGGGATCGGAGCCTTCGACAATGCCCGCGCCCGCATAGAGGCAAGCCTGCTTGCCCTCGATCAATGCGGAACGAATGCCGACCACCATTTCGCCCTCGTTTAGGTGATTAAACCAACCGACCACGCCAGCATACAAGCCGCGGTCGATTTGTTCCAAATCGGCGATGCAGAGTAGCGCCGCTTCACGCGGGGATCCACCTACAGCTGGGGTTGGGTGCATTTCGGGTAAAATGTCGAGCAGGTGAACAGCATCGCCCACTTCTGCTTCAATCCGAGTCCTTAGGTGTTGAACATTTGCAAGGAGTAACAGCTGGGGATTGGACTCGGCCTTGCCCCTGACACCGACTTTTTCGAGACGCCTGAGGATGGAATCGCGCACGCAGGTGTGTTCGCGCAGATCTTTGCCACTTTCGAGTAAAGCACGGGCATGTTTAGCGTCCTCGCTGGCGGTCTGCCCACGTGGCGCAGAACCAGCGATCGCCTCGGTCAACAAGCGGCCGTGTCTTATCTGAAGCAGGCGCTCGGGCGTCGCCCCGATAAAGCTACTGGCCGTATCACCCGAGAAGGAAAAGGTGAAGCAGCCCGCGAAACGTTCCCGCAGACGGTTCAAAGTATCAAGCGGTTGCCATGGACGGTCCGCGAGCAACTCGATACCGCGCGCCAGCACAATCTTTTCATAGTTGCCCTCCTCGATCGCTTCGAGCGCACATTCAACAGCATTAGGATACAATTCAGACGCCAGTTCGCGACGCGACTCAATCTTTGGCTGGGGCGATGGCTCTTTCACCTCGTCTGGCAGATAGTCAAAGGCGCCAAACTTACGATAAGCTCCCCAAACTCGCATAACCAAGCTATCGATATCGGTATCGGCCTCGATTTTGAGATTGGCGACCGCACCATATTTGCCTTTTGAGCGAGACACTTGCCAGCGCGGGAGAAACACGGTGGCGGCAGGAAAGGCGGCTCCTTCCGGGACGGAATCATCAAAACTAAACGCGGTAAAAAAGTGCGGTCCCGTAAAAGCTTCGCTTAGATCACCCACCGCAATGGTGTTTTCTAGTATCTCTTCGGCAAAGGCTTTGACTAAGGCGAAACGCTCGACTCCATCGAACCGTTCCTGCACCACCGCCTCAGCCGCGGCGACCGCTTCGTCGTCGGCTGCCCGTTCGATATAGCAATGCACCTCTTCCGGCTCGTAGATAGACTGCAGCACCGCCAGCGGCGCAATATGCTTTACTGCCAGCGAGATACTGGCGATCTGAAAATGATCCTTAGCCCGCGCCGTATCGCGACAGCCCTCTAGAAATTGACGCAGCGCACCCTCATCACGCTCGGGCAACATACTGGAGGGAATAATTTGCATTCAAAGTAGAGAAATCAAGAAGCCTGAAACCGCAACCTCTGTCTTGTTTGTTTCAATCTTAATCCTGAGCACGGAGAGGACTCAGTTTAAAAGCATGAATACGATTAAGAATTTGCCCCAGCCTAAGTTCTAACTTCTAACTTCTTACAAATATGTCTCCTTTCCCAGAAATCGATTTTAAAGCCGAACTCAACGATGAGCAATTCACCGCTGTAAGCGCAGCCCCGGGCCCAGCACTCGTGCTAGCCGGTGCGGGCTCGGGAAAGACCCGCACCCTCACGTATCGTGTGGCTTACCTCCTACACCAGGGCGTGCAAGCTTACGAAATCCTCCTACTCACCTTCACTAACAAAGCCTCCCGCGAGATGCTGGAGCGGGTCGAAGACCTCACTGGGGTTCCCCGCCGCGCACTTTGGGGTGGCACCTTCCACAGTATTGCGCAACGGATCCTTCGCGTGCACGGCGACCTCGTCGGGCTCAAGCGTAACTACACCATCCTCGACCAGGGCGAAGCAGAATCGATTCTTAAAAGCGTCATTCAGGCGACCGATGGCAAGTTCATCAAAACCAAGAACAACCCCAAGCCCAAAGTCATCGCCGATCTGATCAGCTACGCTCGCAACACCTGCCGCCCGCCGCGCGAAGAAGCTGACAGTCGTTTCCCTTTTCTAGACGGCATGGCATCGAAGATCGATCAATTCTACAAGACTTACATGCAGGCCAAGCTCGACCAGCAAGTAGTCGATTACGATGATCTGCTGGAATACTTTCTGAGGCTCCTCCGCGAGCACCCGGAGATTCGTCGGCAATACCAAGACCGTTTTAAGCACATTCTTGTCGACGAGTTTCAAGACACTAACCGTTTGCAGTCCGACATCATCGATCAACTCGCTGGGCATCACCAAGTCATGGCAGTCGGCGACGACGCACAGTGCATCTACACTTGGCGCGGCGCAGACTTCGACAACATTATGCAGTTTGAAGAGCGCCACCCCGGCGCGAAGATTCACAAGATCGAGACCAACTACCGCAGCTCGCCCGAGATCCTTGATTTTGCCAATGCCGTGCTTGCCTCGCAGCCTTCGGGCCTTGGCTTCTCCAAAGAGCTCCGCCCTGTAAAACCGAAACGCGAGCGCCCCTACTTCGTCCCCGTCATGGATACCCGCGGACAAGCTAAGTTCATTATCGAGCGGATAGAGGGCCTAATCGACGAAGGCCGTAGCCTCTCGGACATAGCCGTGCTCTACCGCGCACACTTTCAGGCAATGGATTTACAGATGGAACTAAGCCGCCTGAACATCGACTACCAGATCACCAGTGGTGTGCGCTTTTTCGAACAAGCCCACATCAAGGACTTCGCCGCCCAGCTTCGCTTCGCCTCGAATCCTGCCGACGTCTCGGCCTTTGCTCGTTTCACCTGTCTTCTACCCAAGGTTGGCCCTAAGACTGCCGAGCGCATCCATAAGTTTACCCGCGAACGAGCCGAGAAGCTGGAAAAGAATTTCTGCGACGTACTCATCTCCGAAGAAGTGCTCAAAAAAGTGCCTGCCGATGCCAAGGAAGAGTGGCCATCGCTCGCCGAGACGATCCGTGAAATCTCCGCCGCACTAACCGAGCAGTCACCCGAAGAAATTATCCAACTCGGGCTCGATGGCTGGTATAGCAGCTACATCCGTGAGATCTACCCGAACTGGACAGACCGCGCCGACGACCTGCAAAGTCTCGTTAGCTTCGCCAGCCGCTACGAAACGATGGAAGAGATACTCGCACAATTAGTGCTACTCGCCTCTGAAAGCAACGAGCGCAACCCCGAAGAGCAACAGAACTGCCTACGTCTGACGACTATTCACCAGGCCAAAGGCTTAGAGTTCCCCGTCGTCTTCGTGATCGGGCTCGCCGACGGCACCTTCCCGCTCAAACGAACCATTGATGAGGGAGACCTCGAAGAAGAGCGACGCCTTTTCTACGTCGCCGTAACGCGCGCCATGGAGGAGCTTTACCTTAGCTATCCCATGCTCAACAACCAAGGCAACCAGGTCATGCGTCTCAACCCGAGTCGCTTTATCCAAGAAGTCGACCCGAGTCGATACGAGACCTTAAGGGTCGCGCCAGCCCGGCGCTATTAATTCGCACAACAGCTAGTATCGCTCGTCCCGAACGCTACTACCTTCTGCGGCCTTTGGCCAGTTTCTGGGCGATGAGAAACTGAACGCTCTTTTCGAGGGCTTCAAGCTGTTCGTAATCGACACCTTCTTCCTCTGCGATACGAAGGGCTTCTTGCGCTTTGGTTTGTGCCAGTTCGACTGCGCCGAGGTCGATTTCGGCGACGTCTATGGCGGCTTCGGTTAATACGGAGATCGTATTACCCAAGACCTTAGCGAAGCCGTGATCGACGGCGATGAACTCTGTGCCGCTCTCCTTAATGACCTTCAGCTCCCCGGCGACGATCTTCGTCACAATAGGAATGTGCCCTGTTAAAATACCAGCTTCACCCGACTCGGTCGGTAAGACGACTTGACTGGCCTCAGTGCTGAGGACTTTTGCGTCAGGCGTGATGATTTCTAGAGTGATCATTGTGATTAAAATTAGGATTTAAGAAATGCTTTCCTATTTCTTATTTCCGGAAGCTGACTACCGCTTAGCCCTTCTGTTTGGCATCGATCGCCATTTCGATACCGCCCTTCATGTAGAGGTCATTCTCGGCTAGGTCGTCGCACTCACCATCTAGGATCATTTTGAAGCCTTTAATTGTGTCAGCGGTAGAAACATACTCTCCGGGTGTACCGGTGAAGACTTCGGCCACATGGAAGGGCTGTGAAAGAAACTTTTGAACCTTGCGAGCGCGGTAAACGGTTTGCTTGTCCTCGGGGGAAAGCTCGTCGAGACCAAGAATCGCAATGATGTCTTGCAGGTCCTTGTAGCGTTGTAGCACGTTTTGAACGCCGCGGGCGACCGTGTAATGCTCTTCGCCAACGATGGCTGGATCAAGTGCGTTGGAGATCGAAGCAAGGGGATCCACCGCAGGGTAGATACCGAGTTCGGCGATGGAACGCTCTAAAACAATAGTCGAGTCCAAGTGCGCAAATGTGTTAGCTGGCGCAGGGTCAGTCAAATCATCGGCAGGAACATAAACGGCTTGGAAGGAAGTAATCGAACCCTTCTTAGTGGAGGTAATACGCTCCTGGAGGTTACCCATTTCCTGGGAAAGCGTGGGCTGGTAACCCACCGCAGAGGGCGAGCGACCGAGCAGTGCAGAAACCTCGGCACCCGCCTGAGAGAAACGGAAGATGTTATCCACAAATAGGAGAACGTCTTGGTTCTTTTCATCGCGGAAATACTCAGCCATGGTAAGCCCAGAAAGAGCGACACGCATACGTGCACCGGGGGGCTCGTTCATTTGACCATAAACTAGGGCAACCTTTGAGTTGCCGATGTTCTCTTGGTCGATGACACCTGCATCCGACATTTCGTGGTAAAGATCATTACCCTCACGAGAGCGCTCACCGACTCCTGCGAATACTGAGTAACCACCGTGCGCCTTGGCGATGTTGTTGATCAGCTCCATGATGACAACGGTCTTACCCACACCCGCACCACCGAAAGCGCCCACTTTACCACCCTTAGTAAAGGGGCAGATAAGGTCGATGACCTTGATGCCAGTCTCGAGGATCTCGGCATCTGTTGCTTGATCAACAAGCTCGGGGGGAAGGCGATGAATCGAGCGACGCTCGTCTGTTGCAACTGGTCCTTTCTCGTCCACTGTATCACCGGTAACGTTGAAGATGCGGCCAAGGACGGCCTCTCCAACAGGAACTGAGATCGACGAACCTGTGCCGACAACCTCCATCCCGCGGACTAGGCCGTCAGTGGAAGTCATCGCAACGGCACGAACAAGACCTTCGCCGAGGTGCTGTTGCACTTCGAGCGTGAGGTTCTTCTCTACACCGCCGATTGCGAAGGCGATTGTGATGGCGTCGTATATTTCAGGCACGCTATCTTCTGGGAAGGCGGCGTCGACGACGGCGCCGATGACTTGGACGATTTTACCGTTTTTGTTCATGGTTGAAAAATGAGGGTTAGCTATTGAAGTTATTAGGCAGCAGCTGAGGCAGCAATTTCAAGAATTTCCTGAGTAATCGCAGCTTGGCGGGCCTTGTTGTAATCGAGAGTGAGGTCGTCGATGAGTGTCGACGCATTATCTGTAGCAGCCTTCATCGCGACCATGCGTGCACAATATTCTGCGGCGCGGCTTTCGAGAAGGAGTTGGTGGATGATGACCTTCACATATAGTTCAGGCAGCGCATCAAGAACAGCTTCCGCAGATGGTTCGAAAACCATTTCGCGAGAATCGCTGCGTGCTTCAAGCGAAGGAAGGTCAGAGACGCGCTTTTTGAGCTGCTCCAATACTTCACGCAAATCAATGATCGGCAGGAGAGACTGAATGACAGGCTCCTGCACAAGGACGTTCACAAAGCTGGGATAGGCAATCTCGATAGTGTCGACTTCACCATTCTTATAGGCATCAATCAGAAGCTTCAGCATAGGGCGAAGCTCAGAAAAAGCGGCTTTATCCGAGATGTTGAAGTCTGCCACTAGCCCGCGACCAGAACGTGAAACAAACTGCGTCGCCTTGCGGCCAACAGTAATGAATTTTGCAGCTCCTTTGACCTCTTCGGTAATCTTACGGAACAGATTGGTGTTGAGCGCGCCGCATAGCCCCTTGTCGGTGGAGAGAATCAGAATGCCACGTGTCTTGATTTCGCGCTTCTCGAAGAAAGGATGCGAAATCGTTGCACCAGATAAATCCAACTTTTCTCCGACTGTATCAAGTAAATCAGCAAGGAGCAGTGCGTAAGGACGTCCCGCAACAGCAGCATCCTGAGCTCGTTTCATCTTGGAGGAAGAAACCAGTTGCATCGCACGCGTAATCTGCCGGGTATTTTTAACCGACTTGATGCGCCGGCGGATGTCGCGAAGATTAGCCATCTATTTTAGAGTGTCAGAGTTCAAAGGACAAATGTTAGCGATTAAGCGGAGAACCCCGTCTTCCACTCTTCGAGTGATGACTTTAGCGCTGCTTCGGATTCGTCGCTAATTGCTTTGTCGCTACGGATTCCATCCATGACCTTAGAGCCCCGAGTTTCGAGGAACTCACGGAGGCTGGAAGTCGCTTCAACAATTTTTGCGACTTCAATCGCATCGAAGAAACCGTTTTGCACAGCATAGATCAAAGAGGACTGAACTTCGACCGGGATAGGGTTGAAGGCAGTTTGCTTGAACAGCTCAACTACACGTGCCCCACGCTCAAGTTGAGCCTTGGTCTTTGCGTCGAGGTCGGAACCAAACTGAGCGAATGCCGCAAGCTCGCGGAACTGTGCGAGCTGAAGCTTCACCTTGCCAGCTACCTTCTTGATTGCCTTGATTTGGGCGGCAGAACCAACACGCGAAACGGAAAGACCAACCGATACCGCGGGGCGGATACCTTGATTGAACAAATCAGTCTCAAGGAAGACCTGCCCGTCTGTAATCGAAATCACATTGGTAGGAATATAAGCCGAAACATCGCCTGCTTGAGTTTCAATGATCGGAAGCGCTGTAAGCGAACCGTTCCCGTTGGCTTCATTTACACGGGCAGAGCGCTCGAGGAGGCGTGAATGAAGATAAAAAACATCGCCAGGATACGCTTCACGGCCGGAAGGGCGCTTAAGTATCAAGGAAATTTGACGATAGGCGACCGCTTGCTTGGAAAGGTCATCGTAGACGATGAGCGCGTCCATGCCATTATTCATGAAGAACTCCCCCATCGATGCGCCAGAGAATGGTGCGATGTATTGGTTGGCAGGATTGTCACCGGCAGAAGCAGCAACGATAATGGTGTATTCCATCGCACCCGCCCTCTCAAGGACAGCAATGGTGCGAGCAATGTTTGAATTCTTCTGACCAACGGCAACGTAGATTGAGTAGACTGGACGGAAATTTTCTGGGAAAGTGCCGTCTTCGTTACGATGCTGGTTGTTGATCTTCGCCTGGTTGATAATCGTGTCGATCGCGATGGTGGTCTTGCCCGTCGAGCGGTCACCAATGATGAGTTCGCGTTGACCACGGCCAATGGGAATCATCGAGTCGATTGACATGATACCCGTCTGCATCGGCTGATCGACTGATTTACGTGGAATGATACCAGGTGCGACTTGGTCGACCGGATAGGTTTCGCTGGAGTTGATTGGACCCTTGCCGTCGATTGGATTACCAATCGCGTCAACCACACGGCCAAGAAGCCCCATACCGACTGGAACGGAAAGTAGGCGTCCAGTTGTGGAGGCTTCATCACCTTCCTTCAACTTGGAGTAGTCGCCTAAGATGACGCAACCGACTTCATCTTCTTCAAGATTCAAGGCGATCCCGAAGACGCCCTGACCGAAGTCGATCATTTCGTTATACATGGCACCGGACAAGCCTTCAAGCTTGGCGACGCCATCTGCGATGGCCACGATTTGACCAGTGTTAGATTTGACAGCGCCAGCTTGGAAGCCAGCGATTTCGTTTTCAATTTGTTCGAATATAGAGCTCATGAGAAACTGTTGTTAAGAGAAGTATAAAGACTAGAGACTTGTTAGTTAACACTTTCAGCGAGGCGCTGGAGACAACCGGCTACGGACGCATCATAGACATCGTCGCCTACCCGCAAACGCACACCAGCGATCAAAGAAGTGTCTGGTTGGGTGACCGCATTGATTGGGCGGTTGTAAAGCTTTGAAAATTGCGCTTCAATCGCCCTCATCGCATCGTCGCTTAGACCAGTTGGCGTTGAAACGACCGCGGTCTGCAGAGCGACCTCGCGGTGAAGATAGTTGAGAAAAGTTTTGAGGATTGCAAGATGATGGCGGTGTTGCACCTGCTGGAGACTAGTGAGGACCTCGGCCACTCTGGATTCAGTCACGACACCGCTGTCCTTCGAAAGCTCAACGAGCTTCTTGGCTAACTTAGTGATCTTTAGGTCGCTTTTCATCCGAATAAAAATGCCGCTTAGTTGCCAGCGCTAGATAATTCTTTGGCAGCGGAATCAGAGAATGTTTGCTTCTCTGCATCAGAAAGATCGCGAGACAATACAGCTGCGGAAGTTGCGACTACGAGCCGCGCGACTTCTTGACGAACATCGGAAAGCATTTTTTGGCGCTCCAACTCAGTCGCTTCACTCGCCTTGCGGATGATTGCTTCAGCTTGTGCCGTAGCTTCTTGTGTTTTCTGCTCAATCATCTCCTTCGACTGCTCGCGAGATTCTGCTAGGATAGCTTGTGCAGCTACAGCGGCTTCCTTAATCTTTTCGGCACGTTCACGCTCAGCAGCAGCGAGTTGCACTTTCATTTCTTCAGCATACTGAAGACCATCGGCGATTTTTTGTTGGCGCTCATCTAAAGTCGCAGCAATTGGTTTGACGGCAAATTTGTAGAGAACAAAAGCGACAATGCAGAAATTAACCATCTGCGCGATCAGTGTTGGCCATGAAATACCGAAATTACCAGCCAGTTCGGAGATCACTCCCCCGTTTTCCGTAGGTTCAACGCTTTCGGTATGCTCGACATCTGCGCTAGCACTAATGTGCGAATCAGCGTGAAGGCCTTCCGCTGCAAAGAGTCCCAGCGGAAAGGATAACGCGAAAAGCAAAGTGATAAAAGTGGCCTTCATTATTAAGAGAGTTGTTAAGTAATCTTAAAAGTGCCGACGGTCCAGCGAGGACCGTCGGCAAGACTTTTAAAGAGTGAATTAGCCAGCCATCTTACCAAGAAAGATGGCAAAGAAGACGATCGCTTCAGCAAAAGCCATAGCGATAATCGACTGCACAAGTACTTTAGTCGCCGCTTCAGGATTGCGACCAACAGCTTCACAAGCTTTAAAGCCAATGAGGCCAATACCGAGAGGAACGCCAATAGCTGCTGCTGCTACGTTGATGTTTCCAGAGATTTCTGCGATTAGATTGAACATAATGTTTATCGTTGAGTTTTGTATTTAGTGATTTTCTGTGCCGTCCACGACTTACTACATGGTCCCGAACACCGAAAGGATATAAAGTTTAATGTGCTTCTTCATCGTGATTAGTCATCAACCCGATATAAATGGCAACAAGGAGAGTAAAAATAAGTGCTTGAACCACGCCAACAAGGACCTCGTAAAGGTAGAAAGGGATCGGGACTAGGTAGGGTGCCATGCCCGTCATGCTGGTCAAAAGATTCTCACCCCCAAATACATTACCAAACAAACGAAAAGAAAGTGAAATCGGACGAAACGCGATCGAAACCACCTCGATGAGACCAACCATGAGGAAGATGGGTGCTAATATAAGGTAAATTGCTTTGGGGGTTTCTTTTTTATCCGCCTTGTTGCCAAAGAGCTCCCAGACAAAGAACTTGGGGCCAGCGACCTTCAGGCTGATAAACAACCACGCGATCATTGCCACGAGTGCCATGCCGAAAGTTGCGTTTAAATCGGCACTCGCAGGACGCATCCAATATTTTAGATCGCCGTGGTCGTCATAAAAACCAAAGACTCCTACCCCTGGAATCAAACCACTCCAATTGTGAATCATGATGAAAATAAACAAGCCGATGAGTAGTGGAAATGCCATCGAGAAGGCCTTTTTGCCGACAATGGGAAGCAGCAGGTCGCGTAAGCCACCCACTAAATTTTCAACAACAGCTTGCCCCTTTCCTGGGACTAATTTCGGGGTGCCCACGGAAAACCGAATCACTAATATGAGAAGAATCGAAATTACCCACGTCGTCAGTATCGAATTGGTGACTGGTAGACCAAATATCTCCGTCAATTTGTAGGGGGACGGACTCACACCATCTGCTGCGCTGAGCAACGATGCACTGCTTAAAAAAGCTAAGACTGTGAGTAGTAATTTGTTCACTAAGAACTTATGTTTTAAAATGTAAAATTCTCGGCTATAACAAGAAGAGGCATCTAGATGGCGACCCATTCTCTGCGCGTCAACACCTAGTTGGCCCTCAAAGCCCAAGATTAGCTAAACTTATAAGGTATATAATTTGAGCGATTCTTCTAAGCTTGCCAAGCCGCGAATAATGGCAATTTTAAAATTATGGCTGAACTCACAAATCTCACTGATCGCATCTCTCATCTGCGCGACCGCGAGGGTAGCTCTCCCGTCGTGCAGGGTAGCGTTCGAGAACCAAATCAGCCAATCGCCCCATCTCGAGCTAAGCTTTCTGAGCGCCGTTTCGCCAATGATTATTTCATAATTTTCGTCTACGCGCTGTTGGGAGTCGCCATGGTCACCCAGTTTGCGCTGCTTGTTTGGCTGGATGTAGTGTAGCCAATGCAGTGCAGCATCCCTCAATTACTTTCGCTTGGCCACGACAGAGTGATACTCTTCCATTAGGCTCTGAAAGTAGGTTTCACTCTCATACGGCCACTGAGCTGATTCATCGATTTCCCATTCAGGGTGTTCGTTCAAGTGCTCTACTGTCCAATCAAAATACGGGCGATCGTCCGAGCGGAAACAAAACTCCCCTCCAATATCTGTGCGGCGAGCCACTTCGTCTAAAAAACCCAGTTGCACCATACGTCGTCGGTGGTGTTTAGCCTTAGGCCAAGGATCGGGGAAAAGCAGGATAGTGCGGTCAAAACGTATGGCTTCAGGTAGCGCACCAAGGAATTCGCTAAGCTCAGCCTTGTAGAAATGGAGATTTTGCAAGCCGCGCTTGGCCTTCTTCTCATTGCCCTTGCGGACACGCCAAGAAATCAAGTCAATTCCCGCACAAATTATACTTGGATTGGCCTCGGCGTAATCCGTCAGCCAGTGCCCGTGTCCACAACCCGCTTCAAAGATTATGCGTTCAACGCCCGCCAAGTCGGCACTGCACATTTTGACGAGCTCTGCTTTACGGGCGGCTTGTTTTGCTAGTTCGCGGGCGTGGGCTTCAGTAATTTCAGTCATTTTAATGAAAAACCCGCCAATCCGGCGGGCTTAGAAAATACACATTTAAAACGAGCCTAATCTATGCCTACTGTTCGCCGTCTTCACCAATCGCCTCGACGGGGCAGCCCTCAAGGGCCTCCATACAAAGATCCGTCTCTTCTTGCGAAGTCGGTTGTTTGTAGACGAAAGAGTAGCCACCGTCTTCGTTACGGGTAAAATTTTCTGGGGCCGTTTCACGGCAAAGATCACAGTCGATGCATTGTTCATCGACGTAAAATTTACCCTTTACGTTTTCTGGCCATTTTTCGTCTAGTTCTGCCATGATCCGAAAAAATCCTTCTTTTACTCAACGAGTCAAGAGGAAGCGGCAAGAAAACGCAGGTTTCAATACTTAGACTGCTTCCTTGAATTTTTACAATTTATCCTCACACTGCCGCGTTAACTTTAAGAATGGCGCACGTATTGCTGCCAGCAAAGAACTAAATTTTCATTCTAACATGACGAAACAAAACGAAAAAACCTCTGAGGAAACCAATGAACCCACCGTTGAAGCAGCTGAGGAGACCGAAGCCCAAGAAACTAGCGCCGAAGCCAACGAGCCCGTGCTGACCGATCTAGAAAAAGTTCAAGCCGAAGCGGCCGAAATGAAAAGTCGCTATTTACGCTCAGTCGCCGACATGGAAAACTATCGCAAACGCATAGCCCGCGAGAAGCAGGACATTATCCGCAGCGCAGCGGCCAAAGTCGTCGAATCGCTCCTTCCAGTACTCGACAACATGAAATTAGGCCTAGAAGCCGCCGAGAATCATCCTGAGGCGAAGGACGTAACGTTCGGTTTTAAGATGGTCGACGAGCAGCTGAAGAAATCGCTCTCCGAGCAAGGCCTTGAAGAGTTAGTTCCCGATGGCGAAGCCTTCGATCCCAATCTACACGAGTGTATTGCCCAACAGACTTCCGAAGAAATCAAAGAGGATCACGTCCTACAAACCGTGCGCGCTGGCTACCGTCTCAACGATCGCCTCATTCGGGCGGCCAATGTCATCGTATCAAGTGGCCCTACAAAAGAGAAAAACTAAAGCAATATGGCGACTGGCTATTACGAACTTCTGGGTGTCTCTCGTGACGTCTCCGATTCCGACCTTAAAAAGGCTTACCGCAAAAAAGCGGTCAAATATCACCCAGACAAAAACCCGGGCGACAAAGCCGCCGAGGCCAAGTTTAAGGAAATTTCCGAAGCTTACGACGTGCTTAAAGACGGCGACAAGCGTGCTGCTTACGACCGCTACGGACATGCCGCTTTCAAGCAAGGCGGTATGGGCAACCCCAACGGAGGTATGGGTGGTGGCATGGGTGGCCAGGATCCCTTCGACATCTTCCGCGAAGCCTTTGGGGGCGGGGGTAGCGGAGGGGGCGGTATCTTCGAAGAATTCTTCGGTGGAGCGGGCGGTCAATCCGCAGGAGGCGCAGCCCACGGTTCCGACTTACGCTACGATCTAGAAATCTCTCTCGAAGAAGCGGCCAAAGGCACTGAGAAGGAGATCAAATATCGCCGACCCGTTACTTGTAAAAAATGCACCGGCTCCGGCGCAGAGCCTGGCTCAAAAAAGGTAACCTGCGCCACTTGTCGAGGCTCTGGTCAGGTGACCTCCAACCGTGGATTTATCAGCTATCGCCAAGTCTGCCCCAACTGCCAAGGCACGGGACAAACGATTGAAAAACCGTGTAGCGATTGTCGCGGTGAAGGACGCGTAATGGACAGTAGCTCCGTCAAGGTCCGCATCCCAGCAGGCGTCTCCACTGGTTCGAAACTCCGCTCTGCAGGCAAGGGCGAAGCCGGCCAAATGGGCGGTCAGTCAGGTGATCTTTACATAGTGATTCACATCAAAGAGCACGAGCTCTTCGAACGTCAGGATAACGATCTCTTCTGCGAGGTCCCTATCAAGTTCACTCTCGCAGCGCTAGGCGGTTCAATCAGCGTGCCCACCCTATTCGGGAAAGGCTCGCTCAAGATTCCTGCAGGCACTCAGACAGGCACCACTTTCCGCCTTAAGGAGCAAGGCATCCCCGCTCTGCGTGGGGGACGCAAGGGCGACCTGCTCATCCGCGTGCAAGTGGAGGTGCCGACTAAGCTCAATGCTCAGCAAACTGCCAAGCTCGAAGACTACGCAGAGGCCTGCGGCGACCCCGCCAACCCCGTCGGCGAGTCCTTCGTCGAAAAAGCCAAGAAGTTCTTCCGGTAATTTCTGCATTTCACAGTCTCAGCATTTCAGCGTTTCCTAAACATGCCTTATCCAATCGTCATTCTAGGCTCCGGTCGCGGTACAAACGCAGAGGCGCTCCTCAAGTCCGAATCGAAAAAGAACCTCGGCGCGGCCAAGATCGCCGCAGTGATTAGCGACCATGAGGATGCTGGCATTCTCGCGCTTGGAGAAAAATACAAAGTGCCCGCGATCTTCCTCGACCCAGGCTGTAAGGGCGCACGCCTGAGTGACGAAGCGGAGCAGGTCTACATTGAGCGCATCCAAAGCTTCTCACCAAAGTTGATCGTGCTCGCAGGCTTCATGCGGATAATAAAACGCCCCTTCATTGACGCCTTTAAAGGACGCGTGATCAACCTGCACCCGAGCCTCCTGCCTAGCTTTCCTGGTATGAGCGGTATCCAACAAGCCTACGAATACGGCGTGAGAATAACAGGTTGTTCCATACATTGGGTCACTCCCGAACTCGATGCGGGGCCTATCATCGATCAGAAAGTTGTGCGCATCGAAGAATCGGATACACTTGGAATTTTAACCAAGAAAGTACACGTCGCAGAGCACGCACTACTGCCTGATGTCGTCACCCGCCTAAGCAAAGGCGAAATATCCGCGCCCTAGCCATCTCTTAGAGTCCCGCCCTAAATTACTTTCACTCACAGATGAGCAAGCAAGTCGAACTCCGCGCCGGTATTCCTGAGGAAATGGCCGATCCTCTCGAGGACTATTTCTGCGAGACTGAATCTCCCTACTGGGGGATCATGCAAAAGGAGGTTACCGATCCTTACGAACTCTTCGGCATCTTCCCCGACGAGGCCACCGCGAGCGGCGCCCTCGCGGTGCTGCGCAAGGATTTCAAAAGTCTACCCATAGATTTTGAGCTGTCCGAGATTGTCGATGCCGACTGGCAAAACGCCTACAAAGAGTTCGTTAAACCATGGAGCGACCGCCAACTTCACTGGATCCCACTTTGGGAGCGCAAAAATCTCACGGCACCCAAAGGCAGCGCCGTCGTCTACCTCGACGCGGGTATGGCCTTTGGCACAGGTGCGCACGAAACCACGCGCCTCTGCGCTCGCCGCCTGCTCGACTACCTTGAAACATACCCCGATGCGCTTGAAACGGACGACGTGATCGATGCCGGTTGCGGCTCAGGCGTGCTGGCACTTTCAGCGTCTGCACTCAGCTTTCAAAAAATCTACGGCTTCGATTTCGATCCCGAAGCGATCACGGTTTGCCACAGCAACTCGGCTGAGAACGTCCACCTCGTTAAACCCGAGTTCGTAGTCGCCGACCTGGAAAAAGGTTTTGCCGGGGGCCGCCAAGGCGATCTCGTTCTGGCCAACATCCAGACCGATGTACTCATTCCCCACTGCGACCCCCTCGTCAGGGGCGTCAAAGCTGGCGGCACACTCGCTCTAAGTGGTATCTTGACCAAGGAGCTGGATCAAGTAAGGACGCATTTCATAAAGCAATTTGCCGTGCAGCGCCCTGAAGTGGGAATCGCTATCGATAGTCGCGAAGACGGCGAATGGGGCGATTTGCTGTTTACTTTGTCATAAGGGCTAGGCCTCGGCCCTTAGATGATACCGTAAGCAAACTGCTTAAAAGCGGAACTTCAACACAACAATACGATTCCGTGCTTGCGGAACAAAAGAAGACTCTCACATAATACCACAAATGCAAAGTATTGGGGAACGACTAGAAGAAGCACGTAAGCGCAAGGGCATCTCTCTGCGCGAAGCAGCTGAGGCGACTAAGATCCGCAGTGACTTCCTTGGGTATATCGAACAGAATAAAATGGATTTCTCTCTGCCCGAGATCTACAAGCGCGGGTTCCTTAAAAACTATGCCCGCTATCTAAAGTTGGACTATGATAAGATCATGACCGACTACAACGCTCAGCAACTAAGCAAATCTCGACTTGGTAAAAAAGCTGGCTCTGAGTGGTTCGGTCAAATGGAAGTCAAAAAAACTGAAGGTGAGGAATTAAGCGATCATTCAGAGTCGGAAGAGCCCACATCCTATGGACGAATTACGGCGAAGCCAGCCCGCGCTGAAGAAGTCGAAACCAATGAAGACGGGGACGAGGCAGACAAAACATTTTACTTGAAGATCGGTTTGGTTTTCGTCGGTACACTCGCTCTAGTCTTTGTAGTATTTGGCCTAATCTGGGCTATTCTCGGTAGTGGCACAGACGATACGGCTGAAGCCCCTGAGCTAAGCGTCAATGCAGAGATTACACAGCCAGCCGATCCAACGCCTGCAATTGTGGATTCGAACAGTTTCACTTTATTTGCCAAAGGTGGTAGCGTGTATGTTACTGTGACGCAAAAGAATGACGGATCTCGCATCTATCGTGGCGCGATCGAAGTCGACAGTCCCCTGACCCTCGATAAAAATGGTCCCGTAGAGATTATGTTTACTCGAGGAGAACACCTAGTAATCGAAACAGGCGACGAACTGTTCCGTCCCAGAGCCTCAGGCGCGTCTCAAATTACCATCGAGTAACTCTTCGCAGTGGCGTCTTTGTGGGCCGACACGCTCAAACTAGCGTATCAGAGACTTGTAGTCGTCGAAATGGCCAGTGAACCCGCCAGGGACACCCTTATTGATCACAGCTACCGCGTCATGCGAGTGCAAGGATTCTAGGTGGGCGCAGGCTACTTGGAAATCAACGATCTTTGGTTCGTCGTCGAGTTGCTCGTAAAGCAGGCGGGCGGCGTCCTCAACAAATTTGGTGAAGGCGCCATTCATCTCAGCGAAGGCTTGCTCATCCTCACGCTTAACCATGACTTGCGTCTCCGTCTGCAAAGCTTTGAGGCAGAGTTCTTGCAAGCGTTCAAGGCTTAGGTGCTGGTCTTCGGTCACCTCAACACTGACACGAGCCGTGCTGCGCTGCGAGTGCGGGATGCCATAGACATCACGGTTGCCTCGAGCGTGCTCCGACAACTCCGAAGAGCAAGGGCAAGCCGATGAATAGATAAAATCAAAATGAATGTATTTCCGAAAACGGCTGAGTTCATCGACACGGCCTTCGTAGGCTGCGCGATAATATTGCCACCCCTCCAAGCCACTGCGCAGGCTAGGCTTGAGGATAGGATACTCGAAGGAAAGCTTGAGCTGGGCACGGTGCGCGTTGATCTCTTCTTTATACTGCAAAAGGATTTCCTTGAGCAGATCGGGAGTAAAAACTCGCTCTTGGTAGGTGTAAAAGACACGCATGATGCGCGACATATTAATCCCCTTCTGGTTGGCTTCGAGCGAGACGGTACCAGTGACAGAGGTTTCCAGCGTCATTGTGTCCGAGTTTGATGTGATATAGCTGAGAGGGAGACGGAAGTTTGAAATCCCAACCTTGAGAATGGGCACGTTGGCGCCAAAAATCTGCTGCGAATCCGTATTTTGCATATCAGGCAGCGCTGCGCGGTACTCGTCGGTCAAGACGAAGTCGCGATCGTAGACCTTGCTCAGCTTAGCCGCGGAAGCGCTAGACTGATTAGGCGTTGTGGAACTGGATTCAGATTTCATGTCAGTAAAACCGTGTCACTTGTGCGATATTAACGATCTTAATATGCCGCAGGGTGGGCAAAGCGCAAGCTCGCGTCGGCATTCAAATGAGCGCAGTAGACAATGTACGAATTTGCCCTGTGGCAAGCGCGGAAAAAGGCTTTGCCGAGAGCTAAAGTATCGCTCAACTTGCACGCAATGTCTGTCGAATTTCAGATTTTAGGCTCCAGCAGCGGTGGTAATTGTGCGCTCTTACAGACGGGGCAAACGAAGGTGCTAGTCGATGTAGGCTTTTCGGCTAAACGAATCGCTTGCTTGCTCGAAGCAGTTGGCGAATCGCTTGAGACGATCGATGCAGTCTTTCTTACCCACGAACACAGCGATCACGCCCAGGGCATCCGCGGCCTCGCCAGACGAGCCGATTTGCCCGTATTTGCCAATCGTGACACGGCTGATGCGGTGCAAGCCAAAGCCACTAAGCCCGTCAACTGGAAAGTGTTCCAAACGGGCACCGACTTTACCTTTCGTGACCTCAAGGTGCGCTCTTTCGCTCTCCCTCACGATGCCTACGACCCCGTCGGCTTTACTTTCAACTGGGGCGAGGACGGCGATCTGTTCACCCCCGCGCGCAGTCTAGCCTGGGTCACCGACCTAGGTTACGTGCCAGAACACGTCAAAGAACACATTCGTCACGTGCACACGCTTGTAATCGAAGCAAATTACGACGAAGAACTGCTCGAATGCGACGAGCGGCGACCTTGGTCAACAAAACAGCGAATTCGTGGACGACACGGTCATCTTTCCAACAATGCTGCCTTCGATCTGGTGACAGAACTCTCCCAAAAAAGTATACTCGAAAAAGTATATTTAGCTCACCTCAGCAAGGATTGTAATAATGCCCACATCGTGCGTGAAAGATTTGCCTCACTCGGCAGAAGTCTATCTATAGAAGTAATCGATCCTTAAAGCGGCATTACTCTTGCTTGGCCAAGAAATACACTTCCCAGGATTCCCTGATAATTCAAGATGAAACAAAATACACAAAAAACTAAAATCATTTTCACGATCGGTCCCGCTACGCAGGACGAGGCGACCCTTGAGAGGTTAATCAAAACTGGCGTCGATATCTGCCGAATTAATATGGCACACGCCGACCATGCATGGTCCCGAGAGATCATCCAACGAGTGCGTAAGGTCTGTGATAACGTCGGTCGACACATCGCGATTATGATGGATGTGAAGGGCCCTGAAATACGGACAGGAGACGTCCCCGAAACTTTTGAACTGGAACAAGACGAAATCTTTGAATTCACCAGCGCCCAAGGTATTGGCGGAGTCTCCGAGGAAGGCATTCGACGCGTGGACGTCAACTACCCTGGCTTTTCCAAAGACATTAACGCGGGCGACACCATCCTAGTCGATAGTGGCCTGATCCGCTTGCGAGTGCTCAGCATTGAAGGTACCCGCGTCCGCTGCCAAGTGCTCATCCCAGGCCCCATGGGTAACCGACGTCACATTAATTTGCCCGGCATACGCGTAAACCTGCCCGCCTTAACTAAAAAAGACCAAGGCGACATCGATGTGGGGATTGCCGAAGGGATCGAGTTCTTTGCGCTTTCATTCGTGCGTGAACCCAAGGATCTAGAAGAATTTCATGCCTATCTGGAAGGCCATGGGTCGGACGCTAAGATCATTGCCAAGATTGAGGATCAGCAGGCGATCACTAACCTAGATGCCATCATCAAAGCTTCCCATGGCCTAATGGTCGCTCGCGGCGACCTAGGGATCGAGTGCCCCTTCGAAGACCTCCCCATCATCCAGACCAGAGCCATCAATAGCTGCATTCAGGGCACCAAACCCGTCATCGTAGCGACCCACATGCTGGAATCGATGATCGAGTCCCCCATCCCGACTCGCGCCGAGGTGACAGACATCGCCAACGCTATCCGCGAACAAGCTGACTGCGTGATGCTCTCAGGCGAAACCACTGTAGGTAAATATCCTATTGAATGTGTCGAGACCATACAACGCATCGCTAAGCGGATCGAAGAAGAAGATAAACAAGTGCTACGCAAAGACCTGATCTTACGCCTGCCACGCTCTAAGATGTTGCGTTCAGCCGCCTATCTGTCCTCCGACTTGGAAGGTTCGCTAGTCGTCTTCACTCGTCGCGGGATTTTTGCGCAAAAACTCTCCTCGCTTCGCCCGAATGTGCCCATTTACGCTTTTACCGACAATCCCGTTCTCTTCAAGCAGCTCCTAATCATGCGCGGAGTGGAGCCGTTCCTTATGGAATTTGACCACGACCACGAAACCACGATTCAGCATGCCTTCAGCCGCCTAAAAAGCCAAGGTTGGAGCAACGAAGGCGACCCCATCGTGGTCATTACAAAGATGTATGCAGGAGAGAAGTTGATCGACAGCACCCAGATACGTGCGATTGAATAAATAGTTATCCCGTAGAATGCAATTACACCGCCCATGGAAAAGATAAAACCTCTACTCCTCCCGCTTGCTCTCGTATTTGCTGCGATCGCTGTCTTCGAATTTGGCGCCCGCTATGGCGCGACAAACATGCGAGCCTACGCCATCGCTAGTGAATTGCAGTTTCCACTCAATATCTTCGCACAAAACAAAGCCAACATGGACAACAGCTCCAAAGAGTATTTTGCCATGATGATCGATAAGGGAATTGCCGCCGGCGCCATGCATCGCCAAATTTGGTATCTCGCCCGAGATGCACAAGCCGCACTCGATAGCTTACTCAGCTACGCTTTAAAAGTTCGTGGCGACGCCGTCACCGAACGCTATGCCTCAATGGAAGCGAGCGAAGACATAACTGCACTCAATCAAACCAAGCTCGAGGAGATCCGCGAAGCCTTGGCCGAAGCAAAGCTCGATCTGATCGACAAGGCCCCTAAGGTTGCAGAGCAGGAAGCAGAGTAATCCTAGCATCAATGGGAATTACCATGCCCAAGACTATTTATGAGCGAAGCTTAGGCTGATATAGGCCGAACAAGAGTGACATCAGGGCCAATCCGCCCGACAGCGCCACAAACCAGTCGCCGTGGCGTGTATAGTAGCTCTGTTGGCGCGACCACTCTTCAAATTGTACGATTGTAAAGGCGCCACCGCCTCGGAAGTAGATAGTGCCCTCGGCGTCAACCAGTAGATCGCGCACTGTCCCGTAGCTATCAATCCAGCCACTCCAGCCGCCATTGCCTGCTCGCATGACTGGGCGACGGTTCTCCACAGCTCGTAAGACAGAGTGCGCGGCATGTTGCTCCGCACCGCCCTCTTCGCCGTACCAAGCGTTGTTGGTCGCGACAAAAAATAGATCGGCGCCACCGCGAGCGCTCTCGCGAGCCAAGTTTGAAAAAACATCTTCGTAGCAGATTAAAGAGCCAATCCGGTAAACTGATCCGCCGACCGTGAGATTCATTAGACCCACTTTAACCCCGGGGATGAAACGACCACCGACAGGCACAAACTTATCAATAAAACTCAGCATGGGCGGCACATATTCACCGAAGGGCACAAGCTCTCGCTTTGTATAAAAGTCCGATGATAGTCCTGCGCCTGGCTCCACTAGAAAAACTCCATTACGCCATTCTTTAGTCACTCGATCTTCGGCGAGATTACCCATCAGAATCGGTTTTTCTATTTCATTAACGAGCCGCTCGACCCGCACCTGCATCTGCGGCGTTCCCATGACTGGCCACGGCGTTGCCGCTTCTGGCCAGAGAATCACGTCACTCTCTAAGCTAGAAACAAAACGCGTTTGGCGCTCAAGGATCTCCAGATTCTCTAGCTCTCGATTAATGTCCCATTTTAATTCGGGGGCAATGTAGGGCTGGACAACAGCAGCGGTGAACATTCTCTCTGCAGAATCTGGATGGGGCAATGCCGAGAAAAAGATATAGATACAAAACCCCAGTGCCCCCATACCTACATAAAGATCTGGGCTAAACCAGCCCATCCACAAATTGCGCTCTCTTCGCATGAAGCGATGCCGTAAGGTCTGTGCTAAGCAGAGGTTAAAGAAAATCAAAAGAAACGAAACGCCGTAAGCCCCCGACCAAGCTGCGATTTGCAAAACTACAGGACGTTCCCACTGGCTCAGCGCCAAAGGCGCCCAAGGAAAGCCCCAAAACAACCAAGTGCGCGACCACTCAAGCACAACCCATGCTCCTGCTATCCCGGCAAAACCAAGAGTGCGTATGAGAATATTTCGCGCGACTAATTGCGGCAGTATGCACTTAGCAAAAAATAGCCATGCCGCAGAAATCACTGCCAAAATACCGCTTAAGACAATTGTGCCAAACCAAGTAACATGCCTTAGCCAAATCAAGATCACAAACCAACTAACCCAAGCCGCGCCAGTCGCTACCAACCAAAAAACGCGCTGAGTCGGCTTTGTGTAGAGCCACAGAAGAAGGGGCACAAAGGCAATGTAGGCAGCCTCCGCAAAATCAAAAGGCGGAATAGAAAGTATCCAAAACAGGGCGGACAATAGACCAGCAATAATCCCCCAATATTTGGAATAGCTCAAAGCCCCCTCTTCCGGTGGCTTCGATTCTAGCCCGCCTAGAGGCGGAACTCTAAACTCACCAGCATACGATTGCTCCGTATTGAATCTATTCAACATAATTACTCCATTCTTGCGCTTTACCTTGCTATCTGAAAGCCGGCGCGTTCGGGGTAGTGCTCGATGAATTCCAGAAAGATATCTTTTGCGACGGGCCCAGCGGTAGAGCCGCCATGGTAGCTATCGAGGGAACTCGTACCTTCAACCATCACGGCGACCGCGATCTGCGGATTCTCAACTGGGGCGAAGCCAACGAACCATGCTAGATTGACTTCCTTACCATGCGCACGGAAGTCGGCTGTGCCTGTCTTGCCTGCAATACGAAGGCCATCAATCTGCACGAGCCGCCCCGTACCCCCATCACCAACGACGCGCTCCATCCCCTCCCAGAGCTCAGCTCTTTGCTTGCGCGTTAGCCCGACAGGTTCACCACCATGGTTGACCTGCTGGGCCTCAACGTAGCTTAATGCACGCAGAGTGGGCTGGGTGCGTGTTTCGTCGCGAGCTATAGATGCGATAAAAGTCGCCATTTGCAGAGGGGTGACGAGCAGAAAGCCTTGGCCGATTGCGGTATTGACCGTATCGCCGGGAACCCAGCCAGACCCTACGCGCTCGCGCTTCCAATCCTTAGTTGGCACAACCAAACGTTTAGTCTCATAGGGCACTTCAATCCCTGTTCTCTCAGCTAGCCCGAAACGCTTCGCTTCCGCGCTGAGCACATCGATGCCCATGCGCAGACCTTCTGCGTAGTAAAAAATATTACAACTGCTCTCGATCGCAGCGGCCTCGTCGACGACCCCGTGGCCGTAGCGCGCATGGCAGTGGAAGATTCGATTGCCTAGCCTGAATACGCCTTGGCAGTCATGCTCTGTCTGCAAAGTAAGTGTGCCATGGCGCATGCCAGCGATGGATGTAAGTAATTTAAAAGTCGAACCGGGTGGATAGGAAAGCTGCAGCGTGCGGTTAAGCCAGGCACCACGCTCGTTTATTTCGCCAAAGGTTTTTCGTGGGATGAAGGGGCTAAGGTCATTCAGGTCGTAACTTGGGTGACTGGCGATAGCGAGTACCTCTCCCGTGCGCACATCGAGGGCAATCGCAGCACCCGTACGCTCGCCCAGTGCTGTCTCGGCGGCCATCTGCAAGTCAATGTCGATACTCGTAATCAGATTCTCTCCCTGTCTGGGCGTCTTGCCATCGAGCAGACTGTCTTGAAAACCGAGTGGATCAACGCGCCATATCTCGGCACCAATTTCTCCTGAAAGAAGGTCATTAAAGGAGCGCTCAAGACCAGTCTTCCCTATTTTCGATTTGAAGGTGTAGGTCTTAATCCCGTCATTGGGGATTGTATCTGGGTCGGGGTTTACCTTTTGCACATAACCAAGAGTATGCGCAGCGGCCACGCCGTAGGGATAGTAGCGTGCGGTGTCGGTATGAATTTGAATAGGTGATTGAACGGGCACCTGCTCAATCAAGCGAGCATACTCATCGGGTTTAAGGTCAGAGACCAAGGGCAGCGGCAGCAGGAGCTGCTCATTGAAGTGCCGGATGATAGTGCGGGTGGAGACGGCGTCATCACGCCCAGTGATCAGGTTGATCTGATCGATGTAGCGTTGGATCACATTCTGGCGCGCGACCCATTGAAGTTCGTTATAGTCGGGTGTCAGCTGTGAGTCCTCTCGTTCTTTTAAGGGCGTCAGCTGGTAAGCTTCTTTAAGCGCTGCACGTTCCGCTCGGATGATCTTCGAGTATTCTTCGCGAAACTCACGGCGTAGGTCGTCTAGGTAAACGACTGCGGAGTAATGTGCCCGATTACCAACGAGGAGGTTGCCCTTGCGATCGTAAATATCGCCACGGGCTCCTGGCTTAAGAACCCGTCGCTCGGTCTGGCGCTTTTCAATTTCTTCGTATTTCTGTGCTGCGATGAGCTGACGCCAGCCGAGCCCTAAAACGAGGGTGGCGGTGGTCGCCATGGCGATCCAAAAGAAAAAAATAATGCGTGGGTTTTCACCACGATGGATGTCATAGCCGCTCATCGAAACGGCAAATCTTCCGGCTCTGAGTCAAGCCGACAGAGCACAAATAACATACGCTCGAAGTTAAAGAACCAAGGAGCCACGATTAGCAGCGCAAGGTGCGAAGCCAGACTGGTCACGAACACTTGCATCCAAAAGGCTAGACTGTTTATATACGCGGTTCCCATTCCTAATGTGACTAGTAGGATGCAAAAAATGTTCACGCCATGCGCTAAAAAAATGGGGTGATAATTGTGCTCGGCTCGAAAACGAATGCGCATTTGAAAAATAAATGCGCCTGCAAAGAGAAAGCCCGAGGTAAATAAGCCGAAACCAGAAGGCAGCGCAGCATCGACCCACAAACCTGTGAGTAATGTGCAAATGAAGTAAGATTTGTGCCGCAAGTAGAGCGCAGGGAAGACCAGCATGGGGCCTAAAATGAGAAGGTAGATCGACCAGCCTACGAGAGCCGAGTTGATCAACATCGTCAGATAAAGGAGGAGCGCATTGGCTCCGAAAAGGAGTATGCTACGCGGATCAAGGAACATCGTCTTGAAGGTCGATGGGATAGAGTGGAATGAGGACAGCCACTTCGTGTAAGCTGAGTAAGCGGGTATCGAGCTCTACTTCACCTGCTTGAAAGATGCCTGTGTTGCCCGGTTCAAGCCAGGAGACACGCCCAATCATCAAGCCAGGAGGAAATGTGCCGCCTAAACGAGTCGAGACGAGTTTGAGCGGTATTTGCGTGCTGGCGATTACATCCTTAGGGGCGTCACGCACGGCACCGAGCGGATCGCCAAAGCCACTTTGAGGCAGCCCTTGGTAAACAACAGGCCGCTCATCACCCTCAAAGTTAGCCGCCATACGAAAGTTAGGACTCGTGACGAGCTCGATACGGCTAGTGAATGCACCCACTTCAACGACACGCCCAACGACGCCACCCGAAAAGACAACAGCAGCACCTACAGGGATGTCGAAGTCTTTACCCTTACGAATCACAATCTGCTGCCACCATGCATTTAAATCACGTCGCACGACTCGGGCGACTTCATAGCGAAACTCGCGGCGACTCGGCAAATTTAGAATAGCTTCGAGGCGCTGAATCTCGTTTTCGAGCGTCTCATTGCGTTGTGAGTTAAATTGGTAGAGTGATTTCGCACGCGCCACTTCCCGACCCGCTTCGATTAGTTCGACCTTCGAGTGACTACGCCGCGCCCAGAAATTTTCGAGATCGTCTAGGTATGAGGTGGCCACCCAAGCGGGCGCTTGAAACTCAGAAAAACTAGCTTTAAGGAAAGACTTAACCGTCGTCGGAATAGTCCACCAAGCAAGCAGAAAGGCGCCTAAGGCGACCAGTGGCTTGATCCTATCGAGGCGGAGTTTCGCCACGTCGCGCGCTATTTAGGGTTACCCGTAAGGTCTTTTAGTAGAAAGGCTAGCTCGTTTAGGACTAAACCTGTTCCATTGGCGACGGCGCTGAGCGGATCGTCTGCGATCACAACGGGCAGACCTGTCGAATCGCTGAGTTGCTGGTCGAGCCCCTTGATCATAGCTCCACCTCCTGCGAGGAAAAAGCCACGATCTACTAAGTCAGCGGACAGTTCAGGGGGACAACGCTCTAGCGCATTACGCACGAGATCGACAATTGAGTCGATGGTGTCGGAAAGTGCGTCGCGTATTTCTTGCGATGTAATGGTGATCGTCTTAGGCAACCCTGCGACGGAGTCACGCCCTCTTACTTCCATGGAAATTTCCTCCTCAAGTGGAAAGGCAGACCCGACCCGGATCTTAATCTCTTCGGCGGTGCGCTCCCCGATCATCAAGTTGTAGGCACGCTTCATGTAATTGACAATCGCGCTATCAATCTCGTCACCACCAACGCGAATACTCTTGGTGAAAACCACACCTGCCAACGAGATAATGGCGACTTCGGTCGTCCCTCCACCGATGTCAACGATCATATTCGCCGATGGCTCGTCGATCGGCAGACCGACTCCAATTGCAGCGGCCATAGGCTCTTCAAGCAAAACGACATCGCGGGCACCTGCTCGAATGGCAGAATCTTTTACAGCACGGCGCTCCACCTCGGTGATGCCGGAAGGAACAGCCACGACAATGCGGGGGGCAACAAAAGTTTTTTTCCGATTCACCTTATTGATGAAGTAACGGAGCATGGCCTCAGTAATCTCAAAATCGGCGATTACACCATCCTTCATCGGGCGGATGGCGGTGATGTTGCCGGGAGTGCGCCCAAGCATTTTTTTCGCCTCAGACCCTACGGCACAGACCTTTCTGGTCGACGAGTAGATGGCCACCACACTGGGTTCGCGCAAGACAATGCCCTTCTCTTTAGCGAAAACCAAAGTGTTGGCTGTGCCAAGGTCGATGCCAATGTCGTTTGAAAGAAGTCCGAACACAATGTGATAATGTTAAAAGCGCTACGCTAGCTGATCAATAAATATAGAGTTTTTCTATGAAAGCGTTTGGATGTCAAATGATTACCGAGGCTGATTTCATAGGGGCGTTATATCTAGAGGCCGTATACAGATGAGTGGACTTAGGAATGATGCCAAAGTGCAGGACTAACCGACTAGCTTGAAAAAGACGCGCTTGCCCGCTTGAAAGATCTGCTCGACCTTGGACGGTGTAATTTGGCGACTGGGATCGTCCTGCTTTTCGCCGTCGATCTTGACTCCACCCTGCTGGACAAGGCGGCGGATTGCACCCTTACTCTCAAAGAGCTTGGACTGTGCCATGACTTCGAAAAGCGGCGCATTCGGCGCGTCGCCAATCAAATCGGTCCAAGTGAAAGTGGGCATATCGTCAGGCAGCTTGTTCTTAGAAAAGACTTGCTCGAACTGCTCCAGCTCGCGTTTGGCTGCTTCCATGGAGTGAAATTGGCCGACGAGTGACGAGGCTAGGCGCTTCTTCGACTCCATCGGGTGGCCTGTCTTAAGATTTTCTACTTTGTTCTCGGGAAATTCAAGCAGCAGGCGGTAGTAGTCCCACATTGTATCGTCGCTGATCGACATAATTTTGCCAAACATCTCTTTTGCATTATCGGTAAAAGCGATAAAGTTATCTGCGCTTTTGGACATCTTCTTGCTGCCGTCGAGGCCAACAAGAAGCGGCATAGTGATAACGGCTTGCTCCTGCTTACCCGCATCCTTCTGAAGGGCTCGGCCTACGAGCATGTTGAACAACTGATCCGTACCGCCGATTTCGACATCTGCATTCAAGACTAGGGAATCGTAGCCTTGTATCAATGGATACATAAACTCGATCATCGAGATCGGTGCCTGACTCGCGTAGCGCTTGGCAAAGTCGTCGCGCTCCAACATTCGGGCAACCGTCATTTTTCGAGAAAGTTTCAGGCAGTCCTCGAAGCTCATTCCGTCGAACCACTCACTATTGTAATAGACGGTTGTCTTTTTTTGGTCCAGAATCTTGAAGGCTTGATCGAGGTAGGTTTGCGCATTTTCTACAATCTCCTCTTTAGTCAATACTGGGCGCGTGTTAGAGCGACCTGAAGGGTCTCCAATCAATGTAGTGAAGTCCCCTATAATAAGGAGCGCCTCATGGCCAAGATCCTGGAACTGACGCAACTTATTAAACACAACAAGGTGGCCGAAAGTAAGGTCGGGACGAGTTGGATCAACGCCCAGCTTGACACGCAACGGCTTGTTACCATGGAGGCGGTCTTCGAGTTCAGTCTCGCCGATTAAAGTTTCGGTGTTAATGCGTATAGTCTCGGTTAAGCTCATTTGTTTAAAATTTAGGGTTCAGAGGTCAAAAGCTAGAAGCACTTCCGCTAAATTGTCTGCAATCTAAGATAAACTGAGAGTATCCAAGTTTCCGTAAAGGATAAAAGCCTGACCTCGTGATGAGTTGCGGGAAGGCTTACTCACTTCACCAGAGCAGCAGGAACATCACGCCTAGAAAGCACTTCGCTCATCCGCTGTTATTACAACATATAATTCTCGTAATTGAAGGTCCTCCCCAATCTTAGCCTAAGAACTAGCGTATTGTGATATAGGGTTCAATTGGGCGGTTACAGCTAGCCGAAGCGACGAAAGCATCCCTATCCTTCGTTTTGTCAAAAAGATAGAGGGCGTAGCCCCCCCAGCCGCCGCCTGCGTATTTACGGCCGACACAGCCTGCCGCCTCTGGTAAGGACTGCATGCCTTCCTTAAGCTGCATTTGGTAGGTCAAACTGACGGCCTCACCGAGTCTGGAGATTCTGGCATCGCGAACGGCATCTTTTGCAAGACGTCCTGCGGCTTCGATCATGTCGTAGTCGCGGTCGTTGTCGGCATTGCCTGGAGTGTCGTGAGGGATATCGGTATAGTGCAGTGCCATGTGCCCGTGGAGAAAATCGCCGTTACGTTTAAAGTGGAGCACAGGCTTTTCGCCGCTGCGCCAAACGCAGAGGCCTGTCTCGCGGATAATGGCTGGGTCTTGCCAGCCCACGCCAAGATTCAGCTCGCTCTCGACACCATCATGCCCATTGAGCAGTGCCCAAGCGCCGCTGCCGCCAAGGCCTGACTTTTTCTCATAGCACCAGTTTGTCAGAGAAACCATTGGAGAGATCGCACAGTTGACGATAAATCCACCCTTGCGGGCATGGCGTGGTACGTCGAGCCAGCCGCCCCCGAAATCGACGCGTAGGGGTGAATCAGCAGGAGTGCGAATATTGCGAACAATCGAGCTCGTGGAAACGGGCGTAAACTGCGGTGGTGTTTTGGGTAGCACGATATACTCGGCGCCCACTTGATTACAAAGCGCCCGCTTAGCGTCGGCGTATTGATCATCCTCCGTCACTGCAAGCACATCGGGCTTGATCCTGAGAAAGTGCTCCTTGAAATCAAGCCCGAGCTCATTGCAATCGCCGATCACAACTTGGTCGACCATGTCGAGCGCAGTCATGAGCGCCAGTTTATGATCCTGCGGGAGCGAGCTACGACGTTTCTTGTGCTCCCAAAGCACCTTGTCCGAAGCAAAGCAAACGGTTAGGTGATTCCCTAAAGCGCGAGCTTCTTTAAAGAATTGGATATGCCCTCCATGAAGGATATCATAACATCCGGAAATAAAGACTTTTTTCATTTTATTATGGTTAAATAATATTGAGAGCTATAGCAACCCTGTGAAGGACGGATGCAATACGGGCAGCGTAGAGGCGTCCCTTCATAAATTAATCCGATGGCTTCCAGTCCATCAAGGTGACTTGTGGGTTGCGACTCTCGCGCCAATAGTTCCAGGAAAAGCGAATCGCCATATCGACCTTTTCCCCGGCTTGGGGCGCGGCACCGAGACGCCAAGCGATACCAGCAATGCCACGCCTTGCGCCAGGGCTTGCTGGCATACGAAAACGAAAGTTTCCCTCCCCAAAGGTCTGCGGCGCTTCGTCCAGCACGATGCCTTGCAGTCCGAACAGAGGCTCAGGATTACCTTGCCCGAAGGGATGCAAGCGGTCGAGCTCTTCCAGTAGGCGCTCGCCGAGGTCCGCATAGTCGAGCCATGTGGAAATTGACAACGACGGCTCAGGTAAACCAGCAGGATAGAGCTTTTTCAAGCTTTCGAGATAACACTGCTTGAAGGCGGAAACGTCGGCAGCTTTGAGCGAAACTCCCGCCGCCATTGGGTGACCTCCCCAGTGGCCGAGAAGATGAGCGCAGCGTTGGAAGACTTCGACTAGATTGACCGAGGCGACCGAACGGCCAGAGCCTTTAGCCTCGTCGCCCTCAGAACCAAGGATCACGCAGGGCTTATGAAAACGGCGGCTCACGCGACTGGCTACGATACCGACCACGCCAGGGTGCCAATCATCGCCAAAAAGCACAATGCCTGGTTCTTCAGCAAACTCGGCAGCGGCACGTTCTTCTGCAAGTTTGGCAATGCCACGCTCAATACCTTGCCGCTCTTTATTCATCAGGTCGAGCTGCTTAGCCATCTTTTGACACTCAGAATAATCTTCATGCAAAAGTAGATTGATCGGCAAAGAGGCGTCGGCAAGACGACCGCTGGCGTTGATGCGCGGGGCGATTTTGAAAGAGATGTCAGAGCTTGCCATTTCTTGCCCGCTGTCGATGCCAGAAATTTCGGCGAGCGCGCGGATGCCGATGCGCCCATTCGCACGCAGGTGACGTAGACCAAACCATGATAAAATGCGATTCTCCGCGTGCAGTGGCACAAGGTCGGCCACAGTCCCCATGGCGACTAGGTCAAGGTAGTCTTTGAGTTGGATGCCCTCGACTCGTGGATCCTCAGCCTCACGGCGATGCTTGAGTAGGCCATGGAGTAGTTTAAAAACGAGGCCAACGGTGCAAAGGTCGCGCCAAGGAACATCCTCCGGATCGTTAACGTGCGGGTTGACGAAAATGCAGTCCGCGGGTGCTTGCGTTTTCGTTTGGTGATGGTCGACGATAATCACGTCGACGCCAAGTTCACGAAGGTAAGCAATCGGCTCATGGGCATTAGTGCCGCAATCCAGTGCAATAAAAAGTTGAGGGATTTCGCCACCAAAGACGCGGTCAATCGCATCGCGACTCAATCCATAACCTTCATCCATTCGGCGCGGCACAGAATAGCGCGGTTCTAGATCGAGCGTGCGCAGCATGCTGACGAGTTGCACGGTGCTGGTGACCCCATCGACATCGTAATCGCCGAAAATGACGACGGACTCTCTCCCCTCGATGGCCTGTTCGATTCGCTCGACGGCGGCTTCGAGATGAGTCATCGCAAAAGGATTATCTAATTGCGCAAGCCTAGGCCGGAGAAACTCTTCCGCCGCCTCGGACGTAGTGATGTCCCGCTGCACGAGTAGCTCGGCTAGGACCTTCGGCAGACTTAAGCGCTCGACCAGATTAGCCGCCGCTATGTCGTCCGTATCGATGGTCTTCCAGAGCATTTAGGAAATAAGGGTAAAGCTGATTAAACAAATAGGAGAGGGTTTAGCTATCGACCCAGATCACAATGATCGAGCCGAGGTATAAAGCCTCTCCTACGAAAAGGAGCGATTAAAAGCCTAAGTTTCTTTTTGGCTCTCCCACTCGTAGCGCTTGGGCGTGAGCTGACGCTCTTCAACATGACGTCGATCACCCTTGTGCCACCAGAAGAATATCGGGCTAGCGATGAAAATCGAGGAGAAGGTTCCCGTAAGGATACCGATGATGAAGACGAAGGCCAGGTCGTTGATCACGCCCGCACCAAAGACGTAAAGCGATGTGGCGGCGAGCAAAGTTGTGATACTCGTGAGCAATGTTCGAGAGAACACACGGTTGATTGCCAAATTGATGATACTGCGCAGATCCGTGCCAGGGTTAAGCTCTAGCTCTTCCCGAATACGGTCAAAGGCTACAATGGTATCATTGATCGAATAGCCAACGATCATCAGAATCGCAGCCAGCATGGGCGCGGTAAACTGGCCACTAACAAAGAGTCCCATCATACCACAAATTACGAAAATACCGATCGTCATAAGCACGTCGTGGATCGTAGCCACGACCGCACCAACACCGTAACCAACTTCGAAGCGAAGCGCTACGTAGAGCAAGATGCCGACCAGTGCCGCGAGCACGGAGAAGAGCGCGTTCCATTGAATCGTCTTTGAAATAGATGCTCCGATCTGATTGATTCCGGCTTGTTCAAGCCCAGCTCCAGGAAAGGCGCCTTGAAGGATTTCAAGAGTAGGACGCGCTTGATCGAAGGGAGTTTGAATTTTCAATATTTCACGGTCTTCGCCGATTAAGCTCTGATAGTTTACAGTGACGTCACCAAGTCCGTTTGCTTCGAAAACTTGTGTGATCGCATCACTTTCTACCCGCTCAGAGTAGCTAATCGTCATTTCATCGCCACCCGTGAAGTCTTTACCGAGAATGTTGTCGTGGTGGATCACCACACTCACCACGCCTGCGAGCACGAGCGTCCATGAAGCGATAAATGCAGGCTTACGGAACTTGAAGAAGTCAATTTTCTTCTCGGTTAAGAGTTCGAGTCCTAGGATTTTAGAAAGGCCCGCGCCGTGAACAAGAAAGTCGATCATAAAACGAGTGACGACCAAGGCACAGAAGATCGAGGCGCAGATACCTATGGCGAGCGTGATCCCGAAGCCCTTGACAGGGCCAGTGCCGAGCCAGATAAGAATCGAAGCGGTGATCAGAGTCGTCACATTAGCATCCACGATGGTAGAAGTCACCTTATCAAAAGCCCCTGCAGTCGCATTTTTGATGCTCTTCCCAGCACGAAGTTCTTCGCGCAGACGTTCAAAAATTAGGATGTTTGCATCGACACCCATGCCGAGCGTGAGCACGAGCGCAGCGACACCGGGCAAAGTCAAAGTAGCCCCGAGGCTGGCAAGCACACCGAGCACGATGATCACATTGACGATGGCCGAAGTCACAGCAACGAAACCCCCAAGGAAGTAATAAAGAATCATAAAGCCAACGACAAGGATGGCACCCCACTGCGCGGCGTTGACAGAGCTAGCACGAGCACCCGCTGCCATAGTAGGACCCACTTCATACATTTCATCAACGCGGAGTTCGATCGCGAGAGGATTGTTAAGAACATTCGCTAGCTCTCTAGCCTCGCGCTGGGAATAGCTACCTGTAATTTGGGCGTTTCTAGAAAGCACACCTTGAATAGTCGGTGCTGAGTAGAGCTTACCGTCTAGCACGATGGCGAGGGGCTCGCCGATCATGCGTTCGGTGACGGCGCGAAATATGTCAGCGCCCTCGTTGGTCATTTCTAGATTGATTTGAAAGCCACCAGTCTGGGTTTGTGAGGCATATGCATCGGCCACGATCTCACCCGTGGCTTCGGGAATGAGTTTTACGAATTGGCGGCGCTCATAAGTCTCACCAGATTGGCGGTCTTCGATCTCCTCGTAGAGTACTTCATAACCGACAGGCGAACGGTTGGCGGGTGTCGAATCAGGCAAAAGATCTGGATGCACGGAACGGAACTCCAGGCGGGCGGGCTTTTTGACCGAATCGATCACCTCTGGATTATCCTTGGTAGAAAGACCTGCCAGTTGTATTTCAATCGCGTTATCGCCACGTGCACGAATCACCGGCTCAGCCACACCCATGCCGTCGAGACGCTGGGCCATAATTTCGATCGCGTCTTGCAACTGTTCCTCTTGTTCAAATTCGTTGAGGCCATCTTGAGCCGCTTCGTCAATCATCAGCGTCACGCCGACGCCGCCCTTGAGGTCGAGACCGAGGCGGAGTTGGCTTTGCGCCTTGCTCAAAATATGTTTGAGCAGAATATCATTACGCTTGGTCTGGTTAGCCACATCGGCGACGTTTACCTGCGGGAAAAACTTTGCGTAATCGATCTGTTCTTCGACACCTAGATCGCGCAATGCGATGAAGAGTGTAGGTGACTCTTTCGCATCGACTCGGGTTTCCGCACGCTGAAGCAATTTGGCAAAATCAGCCTCTTCGGCCGTGACTTGCGCCACGATGTAATCCTCGAAGGGGCGATCCTGCAAAGGGGTGATACTCATCACGCACCAAAAGATAATGGCGCCAGTGAGCAGGAATTTCCAAAGAATATTTCCGGACATGGATAAAAAGCTGAACGCTCAGGGGTTTAAGGAAAGAAAAGTGATCTATGCTTCGGCAGGCGCGACCTTGTTGGCAACGAAGCCCTTTCCGAGCTCGATCTTGGTATTGTCGGCGATGCGGACCACGAAACGATCCTCCTTCACATTCGTGATTGTGCCATAAACTCCACCGCTAGTAACGATCTCGTCGCCAGTCTGCAACTCGCTGAGCATCTTATCGTGGGCTTTCTGGCGCTTGCGCTGTGGCGCGATGATGAGAAACCACATACCCACAAAAAGGAGTATGATGGGCAAAAACTGGCCGAAGCCACCGCCGCCGCTTGCGCCTTGTGCCAGAGGAAAGAAAATAGAAATTTCAGTAATAGTCATAATGCTTGATGGTTGAGAAGCCGAGGAAGCAAATGGAGTCGACCCCAAATAGCAAGTTCCTATTCGTGAGGCTTGAAAACAACGGGTTTCCTTAGATTCAATTTTAGAGCCTGGAAAAACCCGAATCTCTGTCCGCCATGCGAGATGCTTCCCGAAGCAGCTCTCACTCTCCCAGTCCCATACGCCGGATCAAGAGCCGTAAATGCTTAGGAGACTCACAGAGGATAGTGGCATCTGGGTCGCCCGGAACAAGCTGCACTTCGGCCAAATGGAGGGCGAGGCCGTGAAAAGAGGGAAAATTAAGCCCCGCGCGCTGCTTTTTGGGGTGCAGCTCGCGCTGAGTGGGCGCTTCGGCACCGCCGTAGAGGGCATCACCCATCACGGGGACCTCATGGACGGCGGCGTGGGCGCGGATCTGGTGCGGACGGAAAAAATCGACGCTAGCCTCCCAGAGCGCCCAACCTTTAGGCGATTCGGCGATCCGCTTGAACTCGGTGAAGGCTTTTTTGCCCTTCG
>QOOZ01000049.1 GCA_003331195.1 Puniceicoccaceae bacterium
TGCATAAAATCGTAACAGAAGATTATCTTTGATCAGCGGCTAGCTCGAATCCCTTAGCAATATGGGGCCTGCCCTTTTCCGGGGTGCACGACCCTTGCGCCTGTAAGTTTTACCCTAGCGGCGATTCCTCCCTCCCCCAAAAAAAATCCCAGCATTTGGACTTAGCGTTGCACATATATGCACAATAAAATAGACAAAACAGGTGTTTTTTTAAATAATGGTGTGTGCAATTATTAGATCATGCCGTATACCGTTTCACATGTTTAGTGCTTGTACTCGCATTTGCTTTATTGGAAGCGAGTGCAAACACTAACACTAACATCATACTCATTGTGACTGATGATCAGCGCTGGGATGCGACTGGATTTATGCAAGAGCGTATGCCATCACTTGGACGCACGGCACGTTTTCCTTGGATGGAGAACAATACGCCAAATTTAGATAGGCTCTCAGAAGAGGGGGTTCATTTTGACAATGGCTACGGCGTCTACTCTTTGTGCTCACCTGCGCGTGCCACCATGCTGACTGGTCAGTATCCTCATAAGCACGGTATTACCAATAATAATACCGACTTCCCTAGCGACGTGGTCACCTATGCGAACTTGCTACAAGGCGCAGGTTATACGACGGGTTACTTCGGTAAATGGCATATGGGCACGCAAGTCGATCGTCCAGGCTTTGATTACGTTCGAACCTTTTATGGCCAGGGCAAATATTTCGGAACTGTATTTAACGATGAAAATGGGAACCCAGTGGATGCAATCACTTTTAACCAACGTTCAGCACAATCAATCGTTATTAATATAACGGATCTTCCCTCCGGCGGGGCTAATCAAAGTATATATAGAACAACAGATGGAAATCCATATTCCCAAATCCCTGCGCGTGAGTTATCCATGGGCGTAAATACTTTTGAAATAACTACTGTAGTTAATTACAATCGTGGTGTATGGTTTAGGTTTTCAAGTGGTGAAGTAGAATTTGATTCGTTACGTTATAACGGAGTGCAGCTATTGAGTAATCCAGGGGTAGCGACTACTATTCAAGCAAGCGGAATCTTTGAGGCCCGAGCGACGAATGTTTCGTATCCATATCGAATAGGTATTAATTCAGGCGGAGTATCCACTTGGGGCAGTAGTAGTACGGAGGGATGGATTGATGATACTTCCACTAATTATGCGGTCGAATTTATTCAGGACCAGGCATCTGCCCCAAATCCATTTTTGCTTTTCTTAGGATTTAAGACTCCCCATCAAGGCAGTCAGAATGGGGTATCTAATTGGTATCCGCCAGCTAGGACAGATACATTATTTGATAATCAGTTATCAACTTATGTTCCAAATCTAGATGTCAGTCCCCCGTTTGCTCCGGGTGCTAATGGAGGAAATAGTGGTCACAGTACGAACCGTAATTACTGCGAGACTATTGCGGGGATCGATGGCTGCGTAGGGAATATCCTAGATGCGGTGCAAGCCGCGGGGATAGATGATGAGACCGCTATTATTTTTATCAGCGATAACGGATTCTTTAGAGGTGAACATGGCTTAAGCGATAAGCGGGCTGCTTACGAGGAGAGTATACGATTACCATTCATGATTCGACATCCAAGCCTACAGACTTCGAGTGGCCAAATTGTTAATGAAATTGTATCCAACTTAGATATTGCGCCGACTATTTTAGATTTAGCTGGGTTTGAAGTGCCGGCCTCCATGCAAGGGGCCAGTCTTGTGCCATTTATTCGAGGAGAAGTGCCCAATGACTGGCGAGACCATCTATTTATTGAGTATACCCATGACGCCGAATTTCCAACGGCGAGTGTGCGCCCTTACATTTCTTTAATTCACAAAGATGGACTGAAGATTGTGCGCTACCAAGAGAACGCTTCTTGGAATGAACTTTTTGATACGAGTGTATCCGCCGATCCTTATGAAATAACCAATATCATCAATTCTAGCGCACTGGTAGATCAGCAGAATCGAGCTATGATGGAGGGCCTGCTTATTGAGGAAAGCTACAAGACCGATTTCTTGAAAATTATACAAAATAATATGACTGATAGTGGTGGTTTACTCACGCTTGCTGCCGGCGAAGGCTTTCCATTTAAATTAGAATCTAGTGCCGATTTACAGAGCTGGGATGAGGAGGGATCCTTTGAAGGCGACAATGAAGCAGTGACTATCAGTACGATTAATAGTGCAGGATCCGATGCAGCTGTAACGCTGACTTCTCAAACTGTAATCGGTAATAGCGCGGACCATGTGCTTCGATCTGGATCGCTCTCAGGTATTATAAATGCATCGTCGAATACGCTGGCAGTTGGATCGACTACCTCAAGCCCTAGTGGTGGTCGTAATGCAGTCCTCATCTTCGAATTGCCGAATATTGGAAGCGAAGAGCAAATTCACAGCGCGACTCTTGCAGTTACGGTAGAGAGACTAAATATAATGACTGATTTTGATGCAGATTTATGGTCTTTGGGAATTTATGATTCTAATGGCACCGATCCCGATGGAGATGGATTGGTCGATTACCATGAGATTGATACGGGCAACGCCAACTTGGTTAAATTACAGGATGCATTTTTGAATGACCTCACCGCAGGCACGACTTCGGAGACGCAGTCGGTGCGGGTTACGAGCAGTCCAGTGAGCCGATTAAGCGATTACTTGTGGCAATTTTATAATTCTAATCCGGATTATAGTGGTGGTAAATATCTGCATTTGAGAGTAAGCCCGGAGATTGGTAGCATTAACGACATTGGCGGCGAAGATGTTCGATACACCATAAAAGCTGCGCATAATGATAACTCAGATCAGGAGAAGCCAGAGCTCACTATTGAGCTGAAGGATTTGAGCGATGTCGCTACGAAACGATTTTATAGAGTTCGTTACGGCGAAGATTAATTCCTGTCAGTTTGGTCATGGCAGCGAGGACCCTATCGAGTAGGGTGTAAGCTTAGGGCGTGCGATGATGCCATTAGATCTTTTTGAGTCCGGATAAATATTCCAGTAGCATTACCAAATCTTTTGGAAGAAGATTGCTGTTTAAAAGAATAATGAAAAATATAGGCGTATGCTATGACTATAAAATCCTTTTTATTAGGGCCCTATAAGTGAAAATTTCTATCGCACAGTTTGCCGTCAAACGCGGCGATGCTACTGCTAATTTAGCACGAATTGCTGAGCTGGGTGAAGAGGCGGCATCCTTTGGGACGAATTTACTGTGCTTGCCTGAGATGAGCACGACGGGTTTCGATTGGTCGTCTAATCGCGAACACTTAGCGGATGCGTCCGCTTCAATCGCGGAGCTCAAAGATATTGCGCAGGAACAGGGGATAGCCATTTGCGGATCATTTTTAGAAAAGACGGAATTAGGAAATGCTGCCAACTGTTTTCATTACATTGACGCCAAAGGTTCACTCTTGGCTCGTTATCGAAAGATGCACTTGTTCACGCGTTTTCACGAGGAAGGTCATGTCGAAGCAGGAAATGAATGTGTCGCATTTGATACTGCATTCGGTAAGATGGGTGCATCGATTTGTTATGACCTTCGCTTCCCCGAGCTTTTCAGGCAGAACACTAAGGCTGGCGCATTGCTACATATTTTACCCGCCGCCTTCCCGCACCCACGCCTAGAGCATTGGCGGAAATTAGTCTGTGCGCGCGCCATCGAAAATCAAACTTACTTCATCGCTGCGAATCAATCAGGCGTCGAAGACCATGGGAGCGGTGTGGGGGAGGCCCACTATTTTGGTCACTCCATGGTGGTCGACCCATGGGGCGAGATCGTAGCTGAAGCGAATGAAGACGAGTGCTTGCTCCAAGTAGAGATCGATCTTTCGAATGTAAACAGAGTCCGCAAAGAGCTCAGCGCGTGGGATGATCGTCGGACGGATGTCTTTAATTAATTTGGAGTTTCAAATTAACTAAATGGATTTGTTAGACTTAAAGTCGTCTAATGGAGGAACTCCGACTCGCGTGGAAGCTCTATGCGGTGACCACTGCAATAAAAGCCGATGGGTCGACTGCCTTGAAAAATGCCGTTCCAGCCACTATGGTATCTGCGCCCCGTGCCGTGCATAGTGGCGCTGTCTCCAGGTCGACGCCACCGTCGATTTCTAGTCGATAGCCCAAGCCCATCTCTGCTCGCCAAGTGTCAAATTCCTCGATTTTGGGAAGTACATCCTGTCGGAAGCTTTGCCCTCCGAAGCCAGGCTCTACCGTCATCAACAAGACGATGTCACAGTCCGGTAAGAATTCTTTTGCGTCTTCTGCGGGTGTGTCGGGCTTAAGAACTACGCCGCACTTGCAGCCCTTCGATTTGATGTAGGCAAGGGTTTCGGCGACTGGATAATCAGGCTCAAGGTGGATTGTGATTTGATCCGCACCTGCATCGAGGAAGGCATCGATATAGAGCTGTGGATTATCCAGCATCAGGTGGACATCGAAGAATAGCTTAGAGTCAGGACGCATCGCTTTGACCGTTTGCGGACCGAAACTTAGGTTGCTTACGAAGTGTCCATCCATAATGTCAAGGTGCACCCATTCCAGTCCCGCATCTTCAATTACCTTTAGGCTGCTACGGAGATTTGCATGATCGCCCGCTAGAATAGACGGAGCGAGTAAAGTGTCGTGTGGGCTAGGCATACTTTAATTCAGCAATCCATCGATTCGATGGCAAGACTGGCTTTTTTCTAGTTAAATTGATCGAATGCCGGCGGCCAAAACATCGGCGGCTTGTTCAATATCAGCCCCGTCGTGGGCGGTGGAGATAAAGCAAGTCTCGTAAGCGGAGGGGGGTAGATAAACGCCATGATCGAGCGCATATTTGAAGAGCTGGTTGAAATGCTCAGTCTGACTGGTGGTGGCATCTTCTAGATTACGCACGGGTTTTTCAGCGAAGAAGAGTGCAAACATCGAGCCGACTTGTGGGACTTGGAGTGCTAAGCCTTTTTCTCTAGCAGCTTCTAATAAGGCGTCGCGGATCTGCGCACCCATTTTCTCGAAGAGCGGATAGGGATTGGTGTCTTTGAGCTTTTTTAAAGATGTGATGCCTGCTGCCATGGCAAGCGGATTACCACTCAGGGTGCCCGCTTGATAGACTGGTCCTAGTGGGGCGAGGTAATCCATGATCTCAGCCTTGCCGCCGAAGGCACCGACGGGGAGTCCTCCTCCGATAATTTTACCCAAGGCGGTGAGATCGGGTGTAATGCCGATGCGCTCTTGTACGCCACCGAGGGCGAGACGGAAACCTGTCATGACTTCGTCGAATATAAGTAGTGATTGGTTCCTTGTGCAGAGTTTGCGCAGTAATTCAAGGTAGCCCGCATCCGGTAGAATCATTCCGCAGTTCGCGGGGTAGGGTTCGACGATGATTGCTGCGATGTCGTCGCCTCCATTGGCAAAAGCTTCGCGAACGCCTTCTGCGTCATTGTAATCGATTACAATGGTTTCAGCAGCGAAACTAGCGGGAATACCAGCGCTGTCGGGGTTGCCTAGGGTGAGCGCGCCAGAGCCTGCTTTGACCAGTAGTGAATCGACATGTCCGTGGTAGCAACCGGCGAACTTTATGATCTTGTTACGACCCGTATAGCCACGTGCGAGGCGGATGGCGGACATGGTCGCTTCGGTGCCCGAGTTGCACATGCGCACCTTCTCGACAGAGGGCACGATCTCAACGAGTCGTGCGGCCATTTCGACCTCGTAGGGGTTTGGTGTGCCGAAGCTGGTGCCGTCATTAAGGGCTGTGGCGATGGCTTCGCGGATGTCGGGATCGTTATGCCCGTGCACGGCTGGGCCCCATGTGCAGACAAAGTCAATGAGTTCGACGTCGTCGGCCGTAGTCAGGTGGGCGCCGTTCGCGCGCTTGGTAAAGAAGGGCGCGCCACCGACGGAACGGAATGCACGGACAGGAGAGTTCACACCGCCGGGTATGAGTTGCTGAGCGCGCTGGAAGAGTTGTTCGGATGAATTCATAAGAGAAAGTTCGATGTTCGAGCGAAGCGACTAGCTCACATATTTCTGCACGATGGGAATACGCCTTCCGACGCCAAAGGCTAGGGGAGTGGTTTTGAGGCCGGGGGCGGCTTGTTTGCGTTTATATTCGTTGAGGTCGACTTTGCGAACAATGTCGTCGACGACTGCCTCTTTGTAGCCTTTTTCGACGATCTCGGCGCGCGAGAGACCTTCTTCGACGTAGAGTCTCAGAATGCCGTCGAGCACTGGATAGGGAGGCAAGGAGTCTTCGTCCTTTTGATCAGGGCGCAGCTCGGCGGAGGGAGGCTTTTCGATTGTGTTGACGGGAATGAGCTCTCGGCACGCAGCCGTGTTCATGTGGCGGGCTAGGGCGTAGACTTTCATCTTGGGTAAATCGGAGATAACGGCGAGTCCACCGCACATGTCGCCGTAAAGTGTGCAATAGCCGACGGCTATTTCGCTCTTGTTGCCGGTGGTGAGAAGAAGGGCGCCAAACTTATTTGACATGGCCATGAGGAGGAGACCGCGGGTTCGAGCCTGTATGTTTTCCTCGGTCACATCAGTGCCACGTCCGTCGAAGAGATCCCCCAACGCGGACTCAGCGGAGGCCACGGTGTCGGAGATAGCAACTTCGTGGTATTCAATGCCAAGATTCTTAGCGAGCGCTGCGGCGTCGTCGCGACTGTGTTGGCTAGAAATCGCGGAGGGCAGGGCAATGCCGATGACCTGGTCTGCCCCGAAGGCTTCGGCGGCGAGGGCGGCGACGACTGCGGAGTCAATGCCGCCACTCAGGCCGATGATGGTCTTATTAAAGCCGCTTTTGTAAGCATAATCGCGTAGGCCGAGCACGAGTGCGTCCTGTGTAGCGGTGTTGCCCTTAGGGTTGAAGTGTTCGGAGATGTAAGCGACTGGATTGTCGAGGTCGATGATGTGGTTCTCAGCGCGGAAGGCTGCGAGTCCCGCGACGAGTCCGCGCTCGGGGGTTACAGCTAGGCTGCCGCCATCAAAGATGAGTTCGTCGTTCCCACCAACCGCATTGCAATAAATTACGGGGCAAGCACAACGCTCAGCAGCATCTTGTACTAGCGGTTCGCGGGCTTCGTTTTTACCCTCGTGCCAAGGGCTGGCTGAGAGGTTAAGGAGGAGGTCGATTTTTTGCTGAGCAAGCTTGCCCAGAGGATCTTTACAATAGCGTCGACTGGTCTGGAGGTCAGGATGCGTCCAGATGTCTTCACAAATCGTAATACCTACTTTCTTTCCTTTCCAGTCATAGATCATAGGGCCTTCCGCTGGTTCGAAGTAGCGCTCTTCGTCGAAGACATCATAGCTTGGTAAGAGTGACTTGCGTCCGACCGCGTTGATCTTGCCTGATTCGCACCACGCAGCCGCATTGTAAAAGGGACGCCCAGTAATCGATGAACCGCGATCTTGCACATAACCGATGACGGCAGGAACTTCGCCGATTTGTTGGGCGATGGACTCAAGGGCGTCTTTGATGTCGCTGACAAAACGTGATTTAAAGAGTAAATCGCGCGGTGGATAGCCACAGAGTGCGAGCTCAGGGAATAGGATTAGCTTCGCCCCGTCAGCAACAAGAGAATTGTAGGCACTCACTATGAGTTGTGAGTTACCAGAAAGGTCGCCGACGGTGGTGTTGATTTGTGCGATACCGATTTTCATAGAATGTGCGGATTTTGAACAATTGCTTGAACTGCTACTGGCAAATGGCTGACATGCAGAATTAGTTGTAACTCCTCCTTACACGCAAACCTTAGGAATACTTTCAATGTTTAGAGAATACAAGACATTCGCTATTTTTAAAGTCTCCTGCTTGATCTTATTATCATCTTTAGATTCCGCGGAGCTAGCAAAGGAGCGCACGCCGTCTATGTGTCGCTCTTTGTTCGATGTGCAGATCATCATACGAACTTCTTCGCTTGAGATGATGGCCTTTGCACCTCCGAGCAGATCGACTGAACGGGTGTTGGCTTAGACTGATGAATATACAACCAAAACAACTTTACCTTGCTTCCGCTTCACCACGACGCGCTGAGCTAATGCGCCGTATGGGCTTGCGATTTGAAATTCGTCCGACGTATGTGGAAGAGGATGATTCGGGCAGCGCAGGGCCTGAGGAGATGGTGCTTGAAAATGCCAAATTGAAGGCCAGCAGCTTGTCGGATTTGGAGCCAGATGCACTCGTGCTAGGTTCAGATACGACTGTAGCACTCGGCGAGCAGGTGCTTAGCAAGCCGACCGATATGGAAGACGCACGCTGTATGCTTCAAATGCTTTCTGGACGTACCCATGCCGTGTATACTGCGGTCGCTCTGTTTTGGAAGTTAGGTTCTTTGGCGCATGTATTTTTCGAGTGCAGTCAAGTGCGCTTCCTGGAATTAGATGACGCTCGGATAAATCAGTATTTTCAACTGGTTGATCCTTTGGACAAGGCGGGCGCATATGGCATCCAAGTTGGTCGCGAGTTGATTGTTGAATCCGTCGAAGGTTCCGTTGAAAACGTGATGGGCTTGCCAATCCAGAGACTCGCTCTAACTATGGAGGAACTTGGTTTTGATTTCATGAGCTAAGTAAGTTCACCTGAGTGTTATATTGTGTCCGAAATCCTTATAGAGCCTTTACCGACCAAGCTATTTACACCGAATGATCGTGAGTCTCGCTGGGTGACTCTATTGGCTGTCTTAGCGACTATTTTCGTGCATGTTGGCGTCATTCTTGTTCTGCCTGATGAACTGATGCCTCGAAATAAAGGTGACACTGATCAAGCGCAGAAGGAGGCAGAAATCTATGAAATCAGTCTAGTTGATCCAGTGGAGGCACGATTTGTCGAGGCCAGTCCCGAGGCTCTTGAGAACGAGCCTGATCTTAGGGATCAATATTCCAACCGAGCACAGCAGGCAGCTGATAATAGTCCGCTTTCCGATGCCGCAAATAAGCCCAAAGTTGATGGTGAGGAAGATTCGCAGAAGATACTTCAAGGTAGCTTACAAGAAACACCGCCCCTCGAGCCTGGCGTCTATGTACCTGCCTCACGTCCTGGTGAAGGTGAGGGTGACCAAGGAGGTGAACTTGGCGCGCCCAATGAACTCATATTGCCCCAGCTTGCGGAGCCCATACCTGCGCCCAATTTTATTCAACAGGATCCTGCCTCTGATCTGGGTCCTGGTAGTCGCGTTGACCTCGTGGGCGAAGCACCTGAAGTCTTCGAAGTCCCCGATCTAGATGCCCCGATCAATGTCTATCGCCCACAGTCTGTGGCTGAGCAGGTGCAAAAAGTCGGTGATGGCGCGGGTGGCACACTCGAAGCGCAACCCATTCCACGGGCGAGGCCACGACTCGCGCCTGAACTTATCGTAGGACCACTCATGCGCTCGCATGGTTCGACCAGTCGCCGTGGGTCACTTGCGATTGATGCGACTTTTAGCGAGTTTGGCGAGTATGAGCAGCAATTCTATGCTGCCGTCCAGACAGGGTGGTATCAAGAAATTGAGTTCTTCCAGCCGATTGATACGTCAACACGCGTACAAGTGCGCTTTACATTACACGCAGATGGCCGTGTTGAAAATGTCAAGACTGTGCAGACGTCTGCCAGCGAGATAGCTACCTTTATTTGTGAAACTGCTATTACTAAGCGATCCCCGTTTCGACCCTGGACGAAGGAAATGGTTCAAGTCTTTGGACAACAGCGGACGCTCCATGTAGTTTTTCACTACCGTTGAGGGCGTGACTAAGTTGCGTCAATTAAAGCAGTCGTGTATTTCTAATTTCTTTGATTCTGTATTGAGGCTTTCGTCAAAACATCAATCATGTTGCTTGAAATTAAGGAATGTTAGACCCCGAAGACACACCGATCGATCAATTGCCTCTAAATGCGGGAGTGCATTTACTTGCGCATAACGAGGACGGGCTTGTTGCTTTGGAAAAGCCATACGGCGCACTTTCACACCCAAATGAATCGGGAGATAATCGGCGCTCGTTACTTGTGGCTGACTATGATTTTGAGAAGGAATGTTATAATTGGAAAGATGATACTGGTGTGTCTCGTCGAGCGTGGCTCATCAATCGCTTAGATTCACCAACTTCGGGTGTCATCTTACTTGGATTGAACCTTGGGATCAGCCAAGCGATCAAGAAAGAATTTGCGACGCATCACGTGACGAAGATTTATTACGCGCTTGTTCGTGGCACACCCAAGACACCCGTAGGTGAATGGGTCGACAATCTGAAGAAAGATGTGCGCCGAGGTAATCGCCTTGTTAAGCAAGGGCAGATCGTCTCCGCTAAAACTCGCCATCAAACAGTCAACTCGCCTACTGGAGGTTTTCCGATCACACTTATTAAGTTGCTGCCCGTTACCGGTCGCACGCATCAGTTGCGTGTTCAGTGTAAAATGCATGGCTTGCCGATCGTCGGTGATCGCACCTATGGTAACTTTAGTTTTAACAAGGAAGTGGCGATGCGGACTAAGAAAAAGCGGATGATGCTACATTCTAGTGAGACTATTGTGAATTACAGTTTTAAGGGGAAGGCGCGTCAGTTTAAGGCCACGTCTGAGTTACCGGAAGATTTTCAATCGGTCCTAGACTACCGGCCGGGGCTTGATCGAACGCAGTCCAAGCAAAAGCGAAGTCTTCCACTGGCAGGGCGACGTTTTAAGTCTTAGTTATTAGATTCTATAAACGCGGCTTACATTTTTTATGACGATTGATTACCCACTCAATAGGCTGTGATTTACATTGCGGGACAGGCGGTTCTTCCATGCTTTAGCACGCATGGATGGGATCCCGCAAAAAAAAGCCCCTCCTGTTTCTCGGAAGGGCTTTTAATTTAGATTATTTTGAACAACTTTACGACTTTGCAGCTTTGGCTGCTTTGCGGCGCTTGTTTTCGTCGAGTTCGCGTTTGCGCATTCGCAGGAACTGCGGGGTGACTTCGACCAGCTCGTCGGGGCCTATGTATTCGATTGCTCGCTCGAGTGAGAACTTGACCGGGGGGGAGAGTTGGATGCTCTTATCGGTGCCGGAGGAACGCATGTTATCGAGCTGCTTGGCTTTGGCTGGATTGACGGGCATATCCTCAGTGCGGGGATTTTCGCCGACAATCATACCCGCGTAAACTTCTTCACTGGGACCGATGAAGAGCTTGCCACGGCTCTGTATCATTTCCAGCGCGTAGGGCATTGACTTGCCTTGCTCCATGCTCACGAGCGTGCCAGTGAGACGAGTAACGATCTCACCACAATGTGGGCGATATTCTAAGAAGGAGTGACTCATCACACCGTGGCCAGAAGTCATCGAAACGAGGTCACTTTCAAAGCCGATCAGTCCACGAGTGGGTACTTCAGCTTCGACGGTGACGCCAGAGTTGTGGTGCTCCATGTTGGTGACTTTACCTTTACGCTTGGCGAGATTTTCCATCACGCTACCGAGTTGTTCCTCCGGGACTTCAACCCAAACTTGTTCAAAGGGTTCGCAGCGTGTGCCGTCAATTTCCTTGTAGAGAACGGTCGGGCGGGAGACGAGAATCTCGAAGCCTTCGCGGCGCATCGTTTCTACGAGCACGGCGATCTGCATGGCACCACGTGCGTTGACTAGGAATCGTGTGCCGTCGTCGGTATCCTCGATGCTGATGGAGATGTTGGATTGCGTCTCACGGATGAGGCGCTCACGAATTTGGCGAGAGGTGACCTTCTTGCCATCTTTACCGCCGAGTGGACCGTTGTTGACAGAAAACTCCATCTGTACGGTCGCGGGGTCGATCTCGACGAAGGGGAGGGCTTCCGCTTCCTTTGAGGCAGCGAGGGTATCACCAATATCGACATCGTCAAAGCCGGCGAGGCCAACGATATCACCAGCGACTGCACTGGTTACATCGTCAGTATCACCTGCACCTGAGAAGCTCTTCATTTTAGTAACTTTAACGCGGTCAATCTTGCCGCTTTTACGGTGTGTGAAAATAGTCTGCCCGACTTTCACCTCGCCAGAAAGGACCCGCCCAATGGCCATACGACCTACGTAGTCATCCCAGTCGATGTTACTGGCTAACATGCGGAATTCGCCTTCTTCGATGGCTGGTGCTGGGATACGGGAGACGATCGTCTCGAAAAGATCCTGCATGTTTTCGCGAGGACCGTCGACTTCAAGGTCAGCGAAACCCATCTTTGCTGAGGCATAGAGGAATGGGGCGTTGAATTGATCTTCATCGGCGTCGAGGTCGAGGAAGAGTTCAAGTACTTTGTCGTGGACCCATTCTGGGCGTGAAGTATCACGATCAACTTTGTTAACTACGCAAATGGTCTTAAGCCCTTGGTCGAGTGCTTTGCGAAGCACCCATCGAGTCTGTGCTTGTGGGCCACCGACGGCATCAGTGAGCAGCAGCACACCATCGACCATTTTCATGACTCGCTCCACCTCGGCACCAAAGTCGGCGTGACCTGGTGTGTCGACGATGTTGATGGTATATTCTTCAGCATCCTTTGGGTTGACCCACTTAACCGCAAGATTCTTAGCCTTTATCGTAATGCCTTTTTCACGTTCTAGATCCATCGAGTCCATCGCGCGCTCTTGCACTTTTTGGTTTTCACGGTAGGCACCACTTTGCTGAAGCAGACAGTCCACCAGGGTGGTCTTGCCGTGGTCAACGTGGGCGATGATAGCGATATTACGGATGTTTTTGGCGTTCATAGAAAGGAAGCGAGCTCCAATTAAAAATAGAAAACCCGCCGAGGTAGATTCGGCGGGGGCATTGAAGGGCGGGATAGATGTCAGCCTAGCCTTCGAAGTCAATGGAAATAGAGTGAGGCGCTTCCCGCGCTCAGAAATACCTATATACTGAGCAAGGTAGGATGGGAGAACGATTTACTTACCATAGAGTCCGCTCATTAATTTTAAGCGAGGTCTAGAATCTTACCATTGCTACTTTAGCAATTCCCGGAACGCTCTCTCGTCGAGAATGGATACCTCGAGTTTCTTGGCTTTCACGTATTTTGAACCGGTGGCTTCGCCTGCGAGGACAAAGTCAGTCTTTTTACTAACACTTGAACTAGTTCGCCCCCCTGCGGCTTCAATCATTTGGGTGGCTTCGTCGCGACTTAGGGTGGGAAGGGATCCTGTTAGCACGACGGTTTTACCTGCGAGAATGCCTATGCCATCTTCTTGGCGAGAACTGTTGAAATTAAGGCCGTGAGCTTTGAGTTGTTCGATGAGTGTACGATTATCCACATCAGCAAACCAAGCATGGATGCTTTGGGCCATGATGCTGCCTATGCCGTCGATGGCTTCGAGCGACTCTTCTGTTGCGCTGGCCATTGCTTCGAGCGAGTTGAACTTGGCTTCTAGGTCTTTGGCCGACTGTTTGCCGACATGGGGAATACCAAGGCCGTGGATGAGTTGCCAGAGTTCACGCCGCTTACTAACTTCGAGTGCTGAGATGAGGTTTTTAGCGGACTTCTCGGCGAACTTATCGAGATCAAGTAATTGCGCTTCGGTCAGGGTGTAGAGGTCGGCTTGATTTTTGACCAGACCACGCGCGACAATTTGCTCGATGACAGCAGTTCCAAGGTTTTCAATGTCCATGCAGGCGCGACTGGCGAAGTGCTGGAGCGAGCGCTGTTGGCGTATCGGATCGTCTTTACTGATGATGCGCCATGCAGCTTGGCTAGGTTCACGTTCTGCTTCGAAACCAAGCGTTTTTAAATGCTTTTCAAAACTGAAGGGTTGGCTGTCCGCAGGACGCTTGTCGAGATTAACACTTAAGATTTGCGGGATAATCTCTCCGGCCTTTTGTACTAATACAGTGTCGCCAGCGCGGATGTCTTTGCGCTGGATTTCGTCCTCATTGTGTAAAGTGGCTCGAGAGACAGTGGTGCCGGCAAGCTGCACAGGCTCTAGTATGGCGACGGGTGTGACGACGCCAGTACGACCGACCTGTAGGCTGATTTCTTTAAGTATTGTCTCGGCGCGTTCGGCCTCGAATTTATAGGCAATCGCCCAACGGGGTGCTTTTGAGGTGTAGCCAGCCTCTTCTTGCAGCATAAAATCATCCAGCTTGACCACTGCACCGTCGGTTGGATAAGTGAACTTTGGTCGAATTCTATCCAATTCTTTGATACATTTCCACGCGTCCTCGATCCCATCGGCTAGCCAATACTTTTCGAGCACGGGGAAGTGCCAATTTTTTAAATTTTCTTGGATTTCAGATTGCGCGGTGAAGTAGTTTCGCGGCTCACACGCACCGATGCCGTAGAGCACTATATCTAGCTGCCGATTACGGGCTTCCGCGGGATCAAGGAGCTTGATAGTACCCGCAGCGAGGTTGCGCGGGTTCGCATAGAGTGCTTGGCCTTGAGCCTCACGGTCAGAGTTGATCCGTTCGAACTCAGAGTGGCGCATGTAGATTTCTCCACGGACTTCGAGCGTTTCGGGAGCGTTAGCAATGGACTCGGGTAGTCCTCGGATGCCGTGCACATTTGGGGTAATATCATCGCCCTCGACGCCGTTACCCCTCGAGACTGCCCGTATTAGCTTTCCATATTCGTAAGTTAGGCTGACAGCCACGCCGTCGATCTTGGGCTCGATGAGGTAGGTCAGCGATTTCCCAGGAAAGCGTTTTAATAAGCGCCGCCCAAAATCAATCAGTTCGTCAGTATTGTAAGTATTGTCGAGGCTGAGCATAGGCTTGCGGTGCCGGTAGCTTTCGAAGGCATCGAGTCGATCATCGCCCACGGACTGAGTGGGGGAGGCGTCGAAGCTAAACTCGGGCATAGCTGCTTCGAGCTGCGCCAACTCTACTTTGAGTCGGTCGTAGGCCTGATCGTCGATCTTAGGCTGGGCGTCTTTATAATAGAGACGGTCGTGCTCGACGATTTCGTTACGTAGTCGGATAATGTCTTTTTGCGAGTTAGGCATACTAGTCTAGTGAAACCTTGAAAGGGGAGGTGTAAAGTGACGAAGCGTTGGAGTTTTGCCTTTAGGCGGTATCGATTCCCATTGTGCTTCAGTATCGTTATTAGATCAAGCTTCGCTAGCCCCATTCAGTCGTTTTTCTCCTTTCGTCGAAGCTAGGGTTCCTATCCCATTATTGCTGAGTGGGCATTAAAAAACCTCCGGAATGTTTCTTGCCGAAGGTTTTAAAATTGGCCTCCCGTAGGGGATTCGAACCCCTGTTGCCTGGATGAAAACCAGGTGTCCTAGACCGGGCTAGACGAACGGGAGGAAGGAGGAATCACGCAAGCTACGTTTCGACTTAGCCTCTGCAAGCCCTTTTTTCAGAAAATGCCACATTTTAGCCCAGGCCTCTAATATCCATTTGCGCAGAGCACCTATGTCATTCATCTAGATTGCATGGCTGTTTTTGATTTACCATTTCCTATGCCCAAGCAAGCGCTCCAGAAGGTGGAGAGCTTACCCTATCCCCTCGTTGCGACAGGCAAAGTACGCGAGGTCTTCGATATGGGCGACGCGCTCCTGATGGTAGCGACTGACCGCGTTTCAGCCTTCGACGTTGTGATGCAAGAGGGCTTAGCGGGGAAGGGCATCCTACTTACGCAGATCAGCCTCTATTGGTTCGCACAAGCAGACGCGATCACACCACATCATCTGGTGGACGACCACGCGGCAAGAATTGTGGCGCTGGGCAAAGACTACCCGGAGCTCCAGCATCGCAGTATGATCGTGAAAAAGTTAACTCCACTGCCAATTGAAGCGGTGGTGCGTGGATACCTTTCTGGTTCTGGTTGGAAGGCCTATGAGCAATCAGGTAAACTCTTTGAATATGACCTAAAAGAAGATTTGCTGGAGAGTAGTCAGTTGCCAAAACCTTTGTTTACACCGACGACGAAAGCGGCTAGTGGCCATGATATGCCGATAGATTGTGTCGATGCGGCCAAGTTGATTGGCGAAGATCTCTTTCAGCGGGTGCATGACCTGAGCATCAAGCTTTACCAGATGGGTGTGGAGCGTGCGGACGCTTCGGGCATTATCCTAGCCGATACGAAATTTGAGTTCGGCACAGATGCGGAGGGGCAGCTTTACTTGATCGACGAAATTCTGACGCCTGACTCGTCCCGCTACTGGCCGAAGGACAACTATTCGCCCGGAGATGCACAAGCTTCTTATGATAAGCAATTTGTGCGCGACTATCTGGAGTCTCTGGATTGGGATAAAGCACCTCCTGCCCCTGCACTGCCCGCAGAGGTGCTCGCGGGCACTTTGGATCGCTATGTTGAGGCCTATGAGAAGATCGTCGACGGCATCGATTAGGAAGTGGTTATAATAATTTTCTCATGTTAAAAGACTATCAACACGGAACTCTCTGCTCATAATCAGGGAAGCATTATGCCTATTTGGTTCATTGAATTGTTTGGAGCGGGTGATTTGGATGCCACGTTCATGGCCATCACGCTGATGACGGCTCCATTCTGGATCGCGATGATTGGGTTTCCCAGTGCGCCTTATTTACGGCAGGTCGCACAGCCTTGGCTGGTAGTGCCGCTATTTACGGTGATTCTCCTAGTGTTAACCTGGAAATCATACCATACGGCGTCTTTGCCTGAGATCAAATCAATCGCGAACTACGAATCCGTGCGTAATTTCGTCAATCACCCGATTTCCTTTTTGATTCTGTTTTGTAATCTGCAGATTATTAATTTGTTTATGGGAGTCATGATTTATCAAAAAGCGATGCGCAGTGGATTCCGTGCGCCTGTTGAGTTATCGCTCTGCTGGTTTTTGGGTGCGATTGCCTTAATCCCATTTGGGATACGTTTAATCGTCAGGAGGCAAACTGCAGTATGACTACGGGATTCACAGAACTCGGGATGACAGATGTGGCCTCGCGTTCACGTAGCGGATTTATCTTTAAGACAGCACTCTGGCTTGGTCTGGCGATTGTGTCCTATGTGATCGCTCGTAATTATTTCTACGTGGAGGACGGCATGCTCGATCCCAATTTTACGATCATTCATCGTGCCTATAATTTTAATTTGATGGAACTGCCACTGATTTTACTTGGCGTGGCGCTATTCTGTTTAGGCTTGGCCGTGACTTGGACGAGCTCGCGCAGGTCGCTGATACGTGTAGCGAGCATCTATGCCTTTCTTGGGCTAGATCTCTTCGCTCTGCGATATTATGTGACCCACGTGGAGCCCGAGCGTCTTGTCATACGACATATACGTTTAGAAACGCCTAAATTGGATCAGCCCGTTCGTATTTTACACATCGCCGATATTCAGGCCGGGGCAATTGAGGCTTACCAAAATGAGATCTTTGAGCGCATAGAGTCATTGCAGCTAGACATCATCATAAACACAGGCGATTTTCTTCAAGTCGTCGCACCCGCAACTTTTGAGAGTGAGTGGGCTAAGCTACATGCACTCATCAAACGAGTGAATCCGCGTCTTGGCACTTACGCTGTTTTTGGGGATACGGAGCGAGAGCTCTATCGTTATAAAGCGGATGCGCTGGAGCCCTTGGTCATGCTTTCGTCGCGCGATCAACGAATCGAGGTTGGCGCAGGTGCGCTCAATCTTCATGGCCTGAGCCTCTACCAATCGAAGTCGGCTGAATGGGCAATGCGCTCGATTGATCAGTGGTTAGAGCAGTCTGACCCAAATGATTTCCGTATTTTGTTAGGGCATTCGCCAAATTACGCCTTGGCGGTGGCGGAATCGCCCATCGACCTCTGCCTCGCAGGGCACACGCATGGAGGGCAAGTCAATCTACCCTTTTACGGTCCTTTGGTGATCGATAGTGAAGTACCAGCGGAATGGGCGAAAGGCTTCCGCCGTGTAGGAATTCCTTACCTCAATGTATCTGCTGGCGTCGGTTCGAATCGACGACATGGACTGCCTCCATTACGGTTTAATTGTCCAAGCGAAATGACGATAATTGAGCTTGTGCCGATGCGGCCAATTTTGTGAAATTCGTCATATAGTTATACCATTGAGGTTAATGCCGCTCTAACAGATGATTAAACTCCTACTTAAACCTACTACGCTTCTATTTATTACTTTATATTGTGGGTTTATTTTTTGGTTGTTAAATAGACCATCAGAGGGTGATTTAGACAATTTTCCTTGGGGCAATATCTATTTGATGAATTACGATGGATATTCTATGGGTATCGGCGAAGAATCATATCATTTCAAATCTAAGGATGATTCATACATTAGCTATGAAAACTGGGATCCCGAAAAAAATGCATTTTACCTTGAATACTCAGATGGAACACTACCTAAGAGACTCCAATTTACAGAAATTAAATATAATAAACTCTTACGAACTTTGTCTGTTGTATGTGATTTCACAAAAAATGGAACTGACTACTTAAATGTTTATTATAATCAATATATTTACGAAAACGTAAAGGGCCATTCCAGGGCAGATGGGTTTCAATTAGATGGAGATTCTTATGAGGATTCACTCCCATTTGATCTATCTGATGGAGCTAAGCTTATCATTAAAGCCCGCAGCACGAGTTCTTCAGATGGGATTCCAACAGATTTAATAATTAGTTTTGATAAGCTGCCCCATCCTAGAAATGAGTCAATATACGAGACTGAGAAAATAAGGCTAAATAATGAAATAAATACTTATGAAATAAGTATTCCTGAATTATATTCAGAATCGGGTATTGGTTCTATTTCAATGCGTGTCTTAAATAAAAACACCGCCTTAACGATCGAAAAAACAGTACTAGAATACGAAATAAATGGAGAAAAAGTCTCTGAAGAGTTGATTTTTTCAGATGCTTTTGGTGATGCGGTGCTGACTGAACCTTGGAATGATAAAGAGTTAAAATGGGTTTATAAATTAAAGTTTAATAAAGATTTCTCTAAGATTGATAATGGGAAATTAGTTATTTATACGATGAATTTTGAACCTTTGACTGTTAAATATGGTTCAAATTGGTTCTACAGTAAATTTGATAATGTTCCTACTGTAGGCACTGATGCTGACGGTGATGGCTCTATTATTAATACGGAGGCTATTGGTAATGACCCTACTGATTCATTAGATAGAGATGGGGATGGATTTGTTAATAATGCTGATGCCATCAACGATAAAACTAATTATTCAATAGCTAATGTTAGTGAATCAGAATCTCATGATTATGTAGTTACTAATCAAGGCCAAGATTCGATAAAAGATGAAGAAAGCTTTGATAACCTTCCTAGATTAAAAGATTCCATAGAAATAAATAAAAAAAGTTTTTATGTTGTTCTTGAAAGGCTCCACTGGAGTGATGCTAGACATCTAGCAGAGGAACTTGGTGGGCAGCTTGCTACTTTTGATGATCTGAGTGAACTGCTTGATATTTGGAATGTCATTAAAATTAAGTTTCCTAGTAAAACATTTTGGATAGGTTTAAGTGATGAAAACATTGAAGGAGCGTGGGAGTGGATAGATGGAGAGACTCTCGATAATAAATTTCTGACAAGCACAGGTTCATATATGTCAATATTGCAAGCACATGGAGATTTAAATAAAAGGGATTATGCACATCTAATGCAAAGATTTGGGATTTTATCACGACCAGACGATGGTTCTATTCCCTCTTTTTTTAGAGGGAGAGAAACTGTTGATGGTTTTATTGTTGAAATTACTAATCAAGGATTAAACAGGAATTAACACCTTTAGTAGTTCTAAGGCATAAACAAAGGGCAAAATGGTAGAGGTGCTGGGAGTCGAAATCGCACCCTCAGCTTATGCCTCGATGATACCTTCGGCGAAGTTGTGGTAGGCCTTTTCAAAGTCCTTTGCCATGCGGTCAGGAAAGAGGTGGAAATTGCCTTCTCTAAGTGCCTCGACAATGCCTTCGCTCACTACATGGGGTGGGTCGGTATCTTCGAGGCCAGACGCAGCAGCCATGTCGGTTGCAATGGGGCCGGGGTGGACGCTGAGCACGGCTGTACCTTGTTCCTCGAAGACGTGCCGAATTGCTTGGGTAAATGAATAAGAAGCTGCTTTACTAGCTGGGTAAGTTGCTCTAGGGAAGCTGCTTAGCGAGGCAATGGAGTTGATTTGAACGAAGGCACCGCCACCGTTGCGCTTAAGTACTGGAGCAAAGGCCTGTGCCATACGAATGAGGCCGTAGACGTTGATGTTCAGTTCGGTCTGAAATTGTTCGATGACATCTTCGTCCATGACGCCCGCACCGATAAGGACGCCTGCATTCGAAACGACGACTTGGACGTCGTCCGCAGTTTTTGCGGCGGCCTTGATGGAGGCAGGTTTGTCATAGTCGATCTCGACGGGAACGACTTTTTCACCAAATTCCACTACGAGCGCTTCGGCTTTACCTAGGGTGCGCACGCCTGCGTAAACTTTTGATGCACCGTGCTCGAGAAAGCTTTCGACGATGGCTTTACCAATGCCACGATTGGCACCAGTCACGAGGGTGTTTTTATTAGAAATGTCGTAAGTCATATTTAAGCGATAAACCGCTCTGGGCAGAGCTTCAATCCCAGAGACTATTTAATCGGAGAGGGCGTCATTGGTGCCATCTCGCCGCGCGATACGTCGACGTATGTGTTCGCTGAGGAAGTCGAGCACGGTGACGACTATTAAAATACAACAAAGCACGGTGGCGAAGCGATCCCATTGGTGGAATTCTTGGTAGGCGTGGAGTTGTAGACCGAGGCCACCTGCACCTACATATCCTATGATGCTGGCCGAGCGTATGTTATACTCCAACATCCAGATACAGTGACTCCAAATGAGCGGTTTGGCATGAGGCCAGATACCGTATTGGAATGATTGAAGTGGATCTGCGCCGATCCCACGTAGCGATCGTGCCACTTTCATGTCGACTGACTCAAAGGCCTCGCTGAAAAATTTTCCTAAATATCCAGTGCTGTAGAGCGTTAAGGCGGCGACGCCAGCCAAGGCATTGGCACCCATTGCAGCGACTGCGATAACCGCCCAGATGAGGCTTGGGATGGTACGAATAATGTTAAGCAACATGCGCATGCTAAAGACTAGCCATGTCGGTCCAATCGTCTGGGCGGCACCCAGAGCGATGATCAGAGAAATAATAATCGCGAAGAATGTAGCTAGAATCGCGATCTCTACGGTTTCAATCAGGGCAGAACCGGTTGACTTCAGCACCGTTAGGTCGGGCGGGAAGAATTCGGATAGGAAGCGTCCCAAATTCTTTAGAATGTCGAGATCGCGTTCGTTACCCTCGATTTGGCTACCGCTGAAAATGACAGCCAGAAGAAAGATGAGTAGCGTAGTGTTCAGTAAGTTGAGCCGCCGATACCACGGTAATTCACTGAGTGCGGGACCCTTCTCGTGCTGAGGTGTAGGACTTAGACTCATATTTCGGCCTCCTCATTGACCGGCCTGACACGGCGCATCTTGTGTGCCTTCGGGTCGTTTTGGTTTAAGCTAAGTGCAATGTCTGCGAAGCGCTGAATGTGCTCAGCATTATGGAGTACACAAAGCACAGGTTTGGCCTTTTCGTCGGCTTCTTGCCTAAGTAAGCCCAACACGCGGCCTGCATAATAAGCATCGAGACTCGATGCGGGTTCGTCGGCAAAATAAATCTTAGGCTTCTGGAAGAGCACACGTGCTGCGGCGACACGTTGCTTCTCTCCACCTGACATATGTTTCGCCCATTTATGTGGATTTTCACCAACTCCTAGTTCGTAGAGTAATCGGTAAGCCTCTTGCCGGAGTTTTTTTGGGAAGCCAAGTAGGGTGCTTAGGGAGTGATAGCGGCCTAATCGCCCACAGAGCACATTAGTGAGTAGGTCCGCATTAGGAATTAGCTGGAGCTCTTGGTAAACGATTCCAAAGTGACTACGTAGGTCTTCCGGCTTTTGAGCACTCGTGCCGCTGAGTTTGAAACTTACGCTGCCCTCGCTTGGTTCGAGCATGCCACAAAGGCAGGATAGAAGTGTCGTCTTTCCAACCCCAGAGGGCCCTACGATGGCGAGGAATTCGCCTGAATATAGATCCAGGTCTAGGTCACGGAAGAGCCACCGACCACCTCTTTGTAGGCCGATTCCTCGGGCGCTTAATACGGGCTCCTGTTTTTTATCCTGCATCAATATTGTAGCTTATGCATCACACGATGAAATCTAAATACAAGTTGCTAGGTCACACCTGTCATTGAAATTTTCAGCGAAGATAGGATGCTTCAAGCAAAGGCTAGCAAGTCAAGGTTCACTGAAACCAATTAAAACTGCATCGTACGGCTGATTTCGAGTGCTTCAAGCGTGGTCTGCAGGTGGGTCTCGGCTTTGGCTGGAGCCAATTCTGCGCCAAAGATACGGTCACGTAAACTACTTGCCTCCGTATTCATTTCAAGAAGTGCTGCTTGGAGTGCAGTTTGGTCTAGGCCACTTAGACCCTTACGTACGACGATTACGTGGCTGGGCACGGGACCTTGGCTATCGAGCATGCGTAGTCGCTCGCGTTGTGCTTTGCTCAGGTGCTTATCCTTATCAATTACGTAGTAACTGACAGCAGCTGCAAGCGCTTCGCCCCGAAGGACTCGTTCTGCTGCTGAAACATAACCCGTTCCATAGAAAACATGACCCTCACCGAAGAAGCCCTCAGGGCCGTTCTCTAGATCGATCAGACCTTGGGTATAAAGATCCCAGACGGGAATAAGAAAACCTGAGGTGCTCGTGCGACTCGAGAAAGCAATGGGCTGGCCCTTGAGCTCAGCGATATTTTGGTAGGGTGCATCTTTGAGTGTGATCCAGTAACTTTGGTAGTATGGCTTTCCGTCGATGAGTTCGGCTAAAAGAATATCGATGATATCTTGCTCAATCAATTTGGCTGCGGCTGTCGCACTGAGGTAGGCTAGGTCAATTGTGCCATTACGAAGGCCCTCGTAGATGACGGCAGAACTCATGGGCACGATCGCCTCTACAGGTTTACCCGTAGTCTCCGAAAGATAGCTTTCCAGGGCAGCGCGATCAGCGAGCATGGCGTCCGGGTCCTTATCCGGCTCTAATGCGACAATAATTTTTTTGACAGTGCTGGCAGCAGCTTCGTCGCTTTGCTGAGAGCAACCAAGCAGTAGGCTGATTGTAACTAAAAGGGAAAGTTTAAGATAGGTGATGAGTGTATTCATAAAGCGTGAATAGTGGATGGAAGAGTGGTCTAAGCGCAAGAGGGGATCGGCCAATAAATGGCCGTCCCCCGAATTTGCTATATATATAATTAGTAATGACTTCTAGAAAATACCTTTGATCGATAGAGTCGCGTTTATAGGAGCACCCACAGTGAATTGGTGTGTGCTATAAGCGTGTGGGTAGTATTCCTCGTCTAGGAGGTTTTCTACATTAAGCTGTAGGCGAAGGTTTTCGCTAAGTTGGTAGTAAGCAGCTGCATCAACACGAGTGAAGCTGGGCACTGTTCCTTTTGAGGTACTACCTTTTGGAGTGCTCTCACCCTGATAGATCGCACCTAGACCTAGGCCTAGTTTCTCAGTGAGCTGGTAGTTGTTCCAGATCGAGAATGAGGACTTGGGTAGCTCAGCAGGTCTTGCACCGCTTGCGGTCTCACCCGTGAGGTAGGTATAGCCTGCGCTTAATATCCACTGATCAGTGATTCGACTGAGGTATTGAGCTTCAAAGCCTTCGATTTCAGCCTCATTAATTAGAGAGCCACCTGCGCCATCATCAGCTACTAGATCTTGATCGATTTTGAAAATAGCCAAGGTGACGCTTTGATCATTTGCTATATCCCATTTGATACCAGCCTCAAGGTTGGTGAATTCATCCGGGTTGAGTCCTGCATCTCCTAGATTAGCGAATTGATCGCCGCTTTGCGGGACGAAAGTTTGGCTGTAACTAGCGTAAAGAGAGATATTCTCATCCTGCTTGTAGACTATACCAGCACGGGGCGTGAATTCCTCATCCTTATGGCTACCACTGTCGGCTGCACCAGGTTCATTATCAGTGACCTCAATGTCGAAACTGTCGAAGCGAGCGCCAAGAACTACGGTTAGCTGGTCGCATAGCTCGATCTCGTCTTGGACGTATAGAGAGAAAACCGAGAGGTCGGTAGCAGTATCGTCGTTGAGGTCGGTGAAAGGTCCTGCATCAAGCCCACCTGCATTAAATCCAACACCAGGGGTGTTGCGATCGTTGATTGAAAATTCGAATTCATCATCATCAACAAGAGGATCTGGATCGAAGTCGGGATTAAAACGATCGTTTTCCGATGAGCTATCCATAAATTCAGCACCAAAAAGCAGAGTGTGCTTGATGTTGCTGGTCTCGATTTCAGCGACAAGGTTGCCTGAAAGAACAAAGTTTTGGCGTTCTGTTGTGTCAACATAACCGTCAATTGTGACTAAATTTGGGTTTACTGTCTCATCGTATTCAGAAGCGTAGAAGTTTTGGTAAAGCTTATCATAGTCAGTATATGAGGCGGTAAAGATGCCCTTGATTGTATCGGAGAATGAATGCTGTAGCAACGCACGGTAAGAGATCGACTCAAACTCAGATTTATTTAAATCCGGATCTCCGAAAACGATACCATTGAGTTCAGAGGCAGGTTTACCATCATCACCTTGTGGGATTCCGCGATCGATGGAACGATCATAATCGATCGCCTCTAGGGAGACATCGAGAGTCGTTTGATCGCTGAGTTCAAACTTGAAGCTTGGGTTGACCCCGTAGCCGGAACCATTTGAGAAGTCACGGTGGTTCTCGAATGTATTTAAGTAAGCGTTCAGGCGGAAGGCGCTTGCTTCATTGATGGCAACATTCGTGTCGAACTGAACCTCTCTCGCTTCAAAAGAGTCAAGTGACAGGGAGTATGCACTAAAATCTTGACCGATTTCTGCCTTCTTAGTTACACGATTGATGACACCACCAGCACCACCACGTCCGAAGAGTAGGGCGTTGGGACCGCGTAGTATTTCGATCTGCTCAACATTGTAGAGTGGGCGGTAGTATTGAACATCGTCGCGCACACCATCGACAAAGAAGTCGGAGGTTGAGAGGCTGCCGCGAAAGACGACTGCATCGCGGTGGCCTTCACCTTGGTTCATATTAACACCAGGCGTGTAATCGACAATGTCACCGACGCTATCAAAGCCACGTAGTGAGATGTCGGCCGCACTCGTGATTGAGAGGCTCTGAGGCACATCAATGACAGGTGTTGGAGTTTTTAAAGCATTGACCTGATCGGAAAAGAGAAACTGGTCCGTGACCACGAATTCATCTAATTCGTAAACCTCGTTTTCAGCAGCAGCTGCCATATCTTGTGCCAGTGATGACACAGGATTGATTGTCAGGGAAAGAAGGCCACAGGCCATGAGTTTGATGGGCAGCATCTTTAGTTGTTTTGTGTATGCTTTCATTGTTTTTTTGGAGTCAAAATAATATCAGGAATGAGTCTCAATAGCTTTATGTGCATGTCAAGCTATCCATTGATATTGAGTATCATTAGCATGACTAATCTTCGCTATTACAACAACCGCAGAGGGTAGTTTTCGAGTAACTAGCTCCTTAGTGATAACTAAATAGGGTATAGCTTCTCTTAGTTAGCTGATTGAGTAGTGAGATGGTCGCTCAATTGGAGGCACACCCCGCACGATACCCATAAAAAACGCTGACAGATGTCAGCGTTTTACAGAAATAGACTATTGTAAGCTTTTACCTAGGTTCCCATGGGTTGAGCACCTCGTCGGCAATTCGACGTGCTAGGCCGCGTGCGATGCGGGGCATGGCTTGGTATTCCGATTGAATGAAACCTTGTGTCTGGCTGTCTCCTTGAGTGGCGTATAGGTCTTCCACGTAAGCATTGGAAGATTTTTGGATCATGCGTTCTTGGAAGTAATATTCGCCCTTGTTTTGATTGAAGAGTGAGACTTCTGCGGAGAGAGTGAGGCTGAAATTCGCGGCCATTGTCGTGTCGAGACTCTGGCGCGCTGCAGCGCGGCGATTATATTCGGTCAGATTTACAATGAGAACCGCATCAGCGGCTTCACTACTGGTAACTAGCTTTGTGCGCCCATCATGGATGAATACGTCACGAATCTGCGAGCTGAGTAAAGCTTGCGCTTGGGGAGCGAAGCTATCATTCGTGACTGGTTTGATGTAAATCGACTTGAAGGGTAGCTCGACTGGGTTGCCAAGTTGGTAAGAATTGCAGCCGCAGGTGAAGGCCACTGTAAAGAACGTGAGTAATGCTAGTATGCGTTCTTGGAGTATGTTTTGGGGCATCTTCAATTATAGAAAGTTAGTTTCGTTGTTTAGAGAAGAAATTAGTCTGCTAGGAGGAACTTGCGAAGAATGCCGGCTCCAGTGATGGGTTGAACCCCTGCTTCAATGTCGGCGATACGGGCACGGGCTTCTTCGGCTGCCTCCGATTCAGGCGCGATCGTAATGGTTTCGTTATAGAAGACCAGCGCCGCGGTATTGTTTGAGCGATAATCATAGAAAAAGTCGCCGAGGTTGAGGCGACTCCGCGCAAGCAGGTCTTGCATTGTTGCGAGGTTGCTTTCGACTTCGCCTAGGTAGCTACTCCGAGGAAAGAGGATGAGGAAATCTTCATAGTAACTAATGGCTTGTCGTGTCGAGCCTTGATCGTATTCCACTCCATTGATTAGGTTGGAATAGGTCTGCGCAGTAGCATAATAGGCGTCCGATGCGAGCATGCTCTGAGGGTAATAGTTGATCAATCGATCAAGCGCATCGATGGCGTCTTCAGGTCTTTGTTCCCATTCAGAGACGATTGCGATATTCATGAGTGCGAGAGGTGCGTAGTCGCTGTAGGGTGCGTTGCGAACGATCTGTTCAAACTGACGAGCTGCTTCGCCGTATTGCTTGAAGCCAGGAATGAGCCAGAGGATACGGCCTCGGGCACCCTCCATAAGAGCAGTGGCACAATCAAATTGAGCGCTAAGCACTTGATTGAAATTTTGGTAGTTTGGATGCTCGAAAATAATCTCCTGTAAGTTAACGAAGGCTTTGGTCCATTGACCCTTGCCCATGAGAATTTGACTATTGAGGAAGCGAGCATCCCCACTGGCCACTGCCCCTGGGTATTTCTTAATAATTTTCTTCAAGATGCGCTCAGCCGAGCGAGTGTTACCTGCATCAAGTTTTGCCTTCGCAGTTTCGAGTAGGGCGGTCGCTTCAGACTCTTGCACGGCGTTCGCTATATTGAGATCGACGAGGTCTTCGTCTTCGCCGACGAACCATTCAAGCGGGTTGAACTGGGCATGCAGCGATGTGACTAGTAGTAGCCAGATAGCGAAAGTGGTAGCGGTCGTATGTTGCATAGTGATTTTTTTGAAGATTACTGCCATTTGATCAATGAGGCACCCCAGGTCAAGCCCGCCCCAAAAGCGACGAGAAGGATCAGATCGCCAGACTGGATCCGGCCCTTCTGATAGGCCTCGTCAAGGGCGAGTCCGACGGAAGCGCCAGAGGTGTTGCCGAATCGATCGAGATTGTTGTGGAATTTTTCCATTGGCAGCTTCATTCGCTTTGCGAGGCTATCAATGATGCGCATGTTGGCTTGATGCGGGATAAGTAAATCGATTTGGTCCGACGTGAAGCTATATTGCTTTAGAATATCGCTGCTGACTTGTCCCATGACGCGGACGGCCTGCTTAAAGATTTCCTTGCCGTTCATTTTGATGAAATGTTGACGCGCGTCGATTGATTCGTGAGAGGAGGGAATCGTTGAACCGCCGGCAGGTTGATAAAGTAGGCTTGGATCGGAGCCATCGGAGCCAGTGATACTGCCTAAGACCCCGACGCCAGCGGTTTCGGAGGTTTCAATGATGATCGCGCTTGCCGCATCGCCGAAAAGCACGCAAGTCGTTCGGTCTTGGAAGTCTAAGATCGAACTCATCTTCTCCGCACCGATGATGAGCGCTTTCTTGTAGGCACCCGAACGCAGCATATTAGAGCCAGTGTTGAGCGCGTAAATGAAGCCTGAGCAGGCAGCCTGGATGTCAAATGCGGTGATGTTACCCAAGCCGAGCTTACTCTGGAGAATGCATGCGGTGGAAGGGAAGGGCATGTCGGGTGTCATCGTGGCCACGATAATGAGATCAATGTCACTACGGTCAATGCCTGCTGCTGAGATAGCCTTCTCGGCGGCGGCTACAGCCATGTCACTGGTTGTCTCGCCTTGGGCTGCGAAACAGCGTTCGCTGATGCCAGAGCGTGTACGAATCCATTCGTCTGAAGTGTCTACAATTTTGGACATGTCATCATTTGTTAGCACATTGGCAGGCGAGTAGGAACCAGTGCCGGTTATGATGACGGATTGAGTAGGCTGAGACATTGCGGGAAGTTGATTCTAGTTGAATGATCGATCTATCACTGCGCCCTAATCTAAGGGCAGTTTAGACTAAGTCATTAGCTTGATTGATATCAGAGCTGATTGAGTCAATCATATCATGCCTCACAATTTGGCGAGCAATGCGTAAAGCATTGGCAATCGCTATATAATTTGAAGAGCCGTGTGATTTCAAAACATTCCCTTTGAGGCCGAGCAGCGGGGCGCCTGCGTACTGGTCGGGGCTGAGTCGCACTTTCATGTCGTGGAAGGCTGATTTGGAGAGTGCTGCACCGATGATCCGCTTTGGATTACGCACGAGTTCTTCTTTCATGGTATTACCGACGAAGCCGAAGACCGCTTCGCTCGATTTCAGAACAACGTTACCGACGAAACCATCACAAACGATCACATCGACGTCTCCATCGAAAATCTGGAAGCCCTCAATTGGACCCACATAATTAATCACCTTTTTGTCGATCGCTTGCAGATAAACCCCCGATGCGTTAATAAGGCTATTTCCTTTGCCTTCTTCGGTGCCAATGGTGAGCAGAGAAACACGAGGGTTTTCAATGCCAAGGGCTGCTTTGGCGTAGTTTGAACCAAGCACCGCATTATGCATTAGATTGATCGAACTAGATTCTGGATTCGCTCCGACATCTATTAGGACAAAGGGCTTTTTTTTGCTGGGCACAATGATGCCTAGAGCAGGGCGATCGACGCCGTCTAATGGGCGCATGCGCAGTGTGCCACCAGCCATCAGGGCGCCCGTATTGCCGCAGCTGACGACTGCATCGGCTTTGCCAGCTCTGAGTAGCTCGATGGCTTGAGCCATTGATGAGTCTTTTTTCTTGCGCAGCGCTTGGATCGGCTTGTCCGTCATGCTCACCACCTCGCTTGCGTGGTGGACGTGGATCTTGTCCGGATCTATGCTGAACTTGCGAACCTTCAACAGGCGCTCCAATAAGCGCCCATTTCCCACGAGGGTAAAGTCGCAGTCGAGACCTAGCTCATCAGTCGCATACAATAGTCCACGTATGAATTCCGTGGGCCCAAGGTCACTTCCCATTGCGTCGACCGCGATGGTGCATTTACCGTCGGGTGCGACCATTGTAGTAAGTCAAATTAAAGTAGCAGAGGGCAGGATCAGATGGCTTAAGTAGAGTCTTTTAGACTTCTACGTCGAGCACTTGGCGGCCACGATACATACCATTTGCGGGATTTACGCGGTGAGGGCGGAAAAGAGTGCCGTCCTGTGTGTCTTTCGAGAGCTGTGGCAGTGCGAAAGTAGTCGCGCCACGGCGTTTGCGGCTCCGTTGCTTAGATTGTTTGCGTTTTGGCTGTCCCATGGGATTTGTTTTGTTAAATTAAAGTGTAGAAAGCGTGACTACTTTTAAAATTTCGGATTAAAGGCCACAGTTTGGCTCCGTCAAGCTCGCAATCATCATAAATTTTACCTTAGAGGCGCATGTTTAGCACAACCTCGACGAGTTGATTTATCCCGCGCTCTGCCTCGATAATCGATTGGGCAAGCATGTAGGCTGGGGTTGTCACCACACGATTAGTTCGGTCGACCACGATCGAGTCGACTGAGCAGTCGACGTGATGAGCCCCTTTGGCCTCTATTGCAGCAACTGTGGTGGCATCGTTACCAATGGTCAATTTAACAGACTGCTCTCCGAGTGCTCGCGCTGCGAGGATAGGAGCGATACACATAAAGCCCTGCGGTTTGCCTGCTGTATGAGTAGCTTGAATGAGATCGATTACGGCGGGATCAACATCATAATTGGCGCCGTCGAAGGCGTAACTGGACAAGTTTTTGGCCACCCCGAAGCCGCCCACGTAGATAAATGCGTCAAAATCGTCCGCCTTTACGTTTTCTAATGGCAGAATTTTCCCCCGCGAAATACGTGCCGCCTCGATCATTACGTTACGATCTTCCTCTTCTAGTTCATCGCCGCTCGAATGATCAATTACTTGCCTCTGGGTAATATCCGGCGCTAGGCAACTCACCTCTGCGCCAGCTTTTTCCAGAGCGAGTAGTGTTAGTACAGACTCCTGGATCTCGGCGCCATCGTAGACGCCGCAACCAGACAAAATAACAGCAACCTTTGTTTTCATGATCCAAGATAATAAATGCTCCTTGCTATCCTGCAATTTTAATAGAACGAAATATTTCTGAGGGGTTGCATCCAATACGATATTTTGTCCGTTTCTAAAAGCACATGCCACTTCCTTCGAAACCCGCACCTAGCTTTGACCGCAGCTTCCTCATTGAGTTGGGCGGGGGTATCGTCTTTCGGCAGGCTGAAAAGCTCTTTGAGTCCCACTTTGTTGAGTCAGCCGAGTGGGAGAGTCCCGTATTGACGGGGCTAGTCGACGGGGGTGACGGTATTTACACGCCAAAACTAAATCTTCGCTCCACTGTATTCGCTGTAAATACCTGCACCTGTGCTGACGGTCGTAAGCGTAAAGTCTGTGTGCATGCCCTCGCCGCCGCGCTCCATTATGAAGCCCTTAAAAACGAAGCGGCACATATTCCGACAGCAGGAGAGGTTTTACCCCCAAAATCAGAACCTGCTCCCAAGCCCGAAAAGCCAAAAGTCCCCCGTGTAAGCTCCATAAAACTCGGTGAAGATGGTCTCCCGCTACGCTTGCTTATTTTCCTGCCGCCCAACTTGCCAGAAGCCGCTGATCGTGGAGGTATTGTCCTTAAATTTGATGCCGCCACAGGCCGCGAGATCTTACCGCTGAACAAGCTCAACCCTCGCCAGAAATACAAAGTCGCTTCTAAGCAAGTCGCTGTGCTCAAACTCATCGAGTCGTGGTGTGGCGGTAAACTCGCCAGCCTTATCCAGCTTACAAGCGCACAAGTTCGCAAGCTCCTTGATGCCGTCGTAGGTGAGCCTATTGTGTATTGGGTTAAAAAGCCCAACGCTCCCATTGTTTGGCAAGATGGCCAACTGACAGGCGTCTACGAATACCTTGGCGAACTGGAGACCGAACACGCAAGTATCGAGCCAGAGCCAGTCACCTTTGACGCGAGTTCGGCAAAGCGTCTCGACGCCAATCCGAGTAAGCTCCACACCCCTACTGACATTAAATTGCGCGAAAAAGCGAAGCCAAATCTACGCGCGATCGCTGAGGCCAAGCGCCCCAAACTTTGGGAAACAAAAAAAGAAGATTACCCTATTGCGAGCGAGGCTGCCGCTTCAATGGAGGGTCACTCGACAAGTCACGTCGTCGTCGATGGGTCCACTCACTATATTGCCATACGTCTGCCGTCGGGGGATAATGACGCTGTCCGGTCCCTGCGCACTATTCTTAAGGCGGAGGGCTTTCTGCTCGAGCCTAGTAATCGCAAGTGGTGGTTGCGCGATCGCCACAAGACGCTCAATTTCCTCGCAGCTCACTGGAAGGCACTCAAGGACGAATGGGAGGCCGAGTTCACGGATAACTTTGATGCTAAACTCAAAGAAGTCGAAATCTCTGCCCTCCAAATCGAAGCCAAAGAAGACGCGGGTAAATTCGCCCTCGCTATTACCCTATGTGAGCAAACTGACGAAACGGATTTACGTCGTGCCCTTGCCAGTAGTAAAAACTACGTCGAGACCGAGAGAGGTGGGATCACCTTGCTCGACCGCAACTCAATTGAGCAACTGCACGAGATCGAGCGCGCCGTTAGCGGCCAAGCCGATCGCCCCTTTACTGCGACTTTCACAAAACGCCTCGACACGCGTGAGCTCTCTGATGTCGAAGACTTACTCGACGAACTCTGCGAAGGTTGGCAGCCACCTCAAGCTTGGCAGTCCCGCAGTCGAGCACTTAAAGAAGTCGGCGCCCTTGAACCCGCCCCGGTGCGCCCAGGATTTGACTCCATCTTGCGGACTTATCAACGGATTGGCACCGCATGGCTCTGGCACCTCTATCGCCATAAGCTCGGTGGCATCCTCGCTGACGAAATGGGGCTCGGCAAAACTCTTCAGGCGCTTGCTTTGATCGAGTGTATTCGAAACCAGGAGAGCCATTTGACAGTGGTAGGTCAGGAGCGGTATCCCGCACTCGTCGTCTGTCCAGCCAGCCTTGTGGAGAACTGGCAACGTGAGTCTGCCCGTTTCACCCCTAACTTAAAAACTCTTAAGCACCACGGTAGTAAGCGTGCTAAAGAGCCCAACGTACTTGAAGAGTATGACATTGTAATCACCTCCTACGGCACACTCCGCCAAGACGCTGAACTGCTTGGCTTAATGGACTGGTGTGTCGTGATCGGGGATGAAGCGCAGCATATTAAAAACCGTCGCAGCCAAAATGCTAAAACATTGATGAGTCTTCACGCTGGGGGCCGATTTCTTCTCACCGGCACGCCCGTCGAAAACTCCCTCGACGATCTTTTCTCACTCTTCAGTTTTCTTATGCCAGGCTATATAGATAAGCCCACTGGAAAGCTCAGCTTAGACGATAAAACATGGCACAATCAACGCCAGACTGAGCGTGCTGCTGCTTACATCCTCCGCCGCACGAAAACCGAAGTGGCGCCCGAATTGCCTGATAAGATTGAAAAAACTTTTTTCTGTGAACTTGGCAGTCAGCAACAACGCTTTTACCAAGAAACTCTGGAGAAAACTCGTCGTGATATTTTCAATTTAGAAATGTCTGGTGCGAACCGAGGTCGCGTTCAATTCGCCGCTTTTACCGAACTACTGCGCTTACGCCAAGCTTGTGTTGATCCACGCATTCTAGACGAAGATTTCCCTGCAAATGAAAGCGCTAAACTCGCCGCCTTCGACGAAGTTCTCGACGAGTGTCTAGACGCTGGTAGCCGTATTCTCGTCTTCTCCAGTTTCGTCACTGCACTCAAGCTACTCGCTCAACACTTAGAGAATAATGACCACAAGTTTTGCTACCTCGACGGAAGTACTAAAAACCGTTTAGCGATCTGTGATCAGTTTAACGAAGATGAAAGCATTCCGGTCTTCTTGATTTCACTCAAAGCTGGCGGCACGGGTCTCAACCTAACCGGAGCCGATACCGTTATTCACTACGATCCATGGTGGAATCCCGCTGCTGAAGCCCAAGCGACGGATCGTGCTCACCGTATCGGGCAATCAAAAGTCGTGACCAGTATCAAGCTAATCGCAGCCAATACCGTCGAAGAAAAGGTCTTAGAGCTTCAAGCCCGTAAAGCCGAAATCTTGAGAGAACTTTTTGAAGAGTCCGAAGCCGTGAATGCCAAAGTCAGTCTCGATGACATCAAACAGTTAATTAGCTAAAAGATAAGGGTTCTTAGAGCCTAGCCACAATAAACCGTGATTCGATCTTTTGCGGCCTCTAGTTCACTCTCTGTCATGAGTAGACAAGCCGTCGACCAGGCGTCTGCGCAAGCGGCTTCTTCGTGGATCACCCTTACCCGTGCGTGGGCGTAATGTGTGAATTTTGTCCGTCGCGGGGAGACGATGTGGCTACCTTGTATTTCGGTTCCAGACACACTTAATGCTTGGTTCTTAAGTTCTACAATGGGCATATCTCTTGAGCCCGTGAGCTCGATCTTCCATGTACTTTCTCCGAAGGCGAGCTGTGTGCTGGTCCCAGCGGAGGCGAGGCCACCTTTGATCCCTAAATCAAGGAGGAGTGGTGCGATACGGTCGAGCGCATAACCCTTTCCAATACCACCGAGGTCAATTTCACGACCAGCTTCGACGCAGTGGATGGCAGGTCGGTCTGGATCAACCATTAGTTGCCCTATGAGCTCAGGCGCGATGCCTTTTAACTTATTTTTTTCATGCTCAATTTGCCGCCCTAGTGTGATGTCGAAAAGACCATCGGTATCGATATAAATTTTTAGGGCGATACGCATACATTCGTAACAAGTCTCGCTAATAAAAAGGGACTGTCCGCTCTGCATGGAGTTAATTTGAGAGACGTCGCTTCCGGATATGTAGCGACTGAGGGCGTTTTCAATCTCATCGATTAATGCAAAGGCTTGATTTGCGGCATCGCGCGCGTGATCGGCCTGCGCATGAATAAGACGCAGGGTAAAGGTCGTCTTCATTGCCTCATGTGTGTAAGTATGTGCGTTGATCATGGCCGAGTTTCGATCCATTTTTTCCAGAGATCCTTACGTAGATAGAGAGTCATGGAGACATTAGCCCTTAGTCCTCGTGGAAAGGCGACATGGCTATCGCTAAGGAGGGCATTGGTAGTTTGAACGGAATCTTCTACGACAAAGACAAATGGAGCGTCTATCATATTTACTTCGGGTTGATCCCAATATCCGATGCTATTAAACATTCGTAGATACCACGGCAGTGGCCAGTAACCGTTGCCGACTACTGCGACAGTTTGGTCTTCGATTTCGGGAGTCATCTCAACAAGTTGCATAAGCCAAGCCTCCAAAGATACGAGATCGCGGCTTGTCGATACGTATGCGTAGGGTAATCGAGCATCATTCTCAAAACCTTGGTTAGCGGCGATGCTCTGCTGAGTTTGAAAAACAAGTGTCATCAGTATGAAACATCCTAGGCAGATTTGGGTGATACGATGGTAGGACCCAATCATACTGAGGCAGAAGCCTGAGAGCAGACAGACATGCACCCACGGTAAGAGCATCAACCAAGGAGTTTTATAATCGATGCTGCTATAGATCCCGACTTGTATGATGGAGGCTAAGGCAATTAGCACGATGGCGCTGCGTAGTTTGGGCCAGCGCACAGCGTAGATGCACGCCACGACCGATAAAACGAAGACCAAGCCTTCTGTCCACCATTGGCCTAGCAGGTGCTTAGGCCAGAGGAGTAAGCCCATATAGTAAGTGAGTGGTTTATCGTGTCCGAGTGTCGTTTCATAGACTAGGAAGGTGCGAAAAGCGTCGGTGATGCCATCTGGATAACGAAAGCCGTTGCTATAGAAAAAAGCAGACACCAATAAGGCGCTCAAGCTGGCGATGCCAGTAGGGATGAGATAGTTCGTGAATTTTCGTTTTTCTGAATCTCGACCGAGATGGATGAGGGGAATACAAGTGACTAGGCCGATTATCCAAGCGAGTAGCGTGATGACGAATGTCTCTTTGGTGGCGAACATGCAGCCTACGAAAATGCCCGCGAATAGTGCATTTTTCATGTTCGGATCTTTATATAGGCGGTAGGTAAAGGTCAGCCCAAGTAGTCCGAAAAGAGCTAGCCAGCTTTCGTGAATATACATGCGACTGTAGTAGACAAGTAAGGGTGAGGTGGCGAGTAGGGCAGCACTCAATGCGGCTCCATAATCACCCATTACACCCCGCCAGAGTAGAGGTGATAGGCATAGTAGTATGCCAGCTATTACTGAGCTGAGGCGTAGTGTTTCGATTGAGAGACTTTGCCAAATCGTTTCACTACGCACCCGCGCGAGTGGCTCGGTCAGCAAGCTGAGTAATGGGCCATGGAAATGGTTTGGATTGAACTGATAGTCACCTGTTAGTCGTTGCGATAGGATACGCGCGCCGGTTGCCTCATCTGCATGGATAGGGCGTGTCTCTAGGTTGCATAAGCGGAGCACGCCCGCAAAGGTAATGATGATCAGCCAAGTAAGGCATACGAGAGTACGGTGTTGCATTGATGATGATTGAGGCGGACTTGTTAGCAGTCTGCAAACCTGCTTTGCTGTTGAGCTATTCCGTGTGCTTATTTTATCTTACATCATATGCCTGTTACGCTACCAAAGTTTTTACTCGTGACTCCCGTCTGGAATGATTCGGTTCGTCTAGAGCACTTTGGGGTGAAATTGGCTAAAGCCCTGGCTGTATCAGGTTTGAATTTAACTTGGGTGATCGCGGATGATGGTTCGGATACTGAAGAAGTTGAACAATTGCAGCGGCTCAAGGAAAAATTCAGTCAAATTTATTCAGACGTGGTTTTACACCTCCACCCAGAACGTAGCTTCAAGGGGGGTGCCATTTATCAAAGTTGGCAGCAGTTCCCTGATGTCGATTTTTACGCCTTCGTCGATGCCGATGGGGCGATCAGCGCGGATGAGCTTATACGAATGTTAAATTGCGCAGGTAATAGCGAAAATCCAGATATGAGCTTTATCGCTGTGCGTCAGTTTTCCGGCCCACTGGCCGTGAACCGCTCATTGCTCCGTAAAGCGACTTTTCACCTTTTTCGGATACTGGTGCGTGGCATTGTGGGCTTAAAATGGATGGATACACAATGTGGTGCTAAAGTGATCTCAGGTAGGTCTTATCGTGCAGTCCGCGAGCATCTCGTGGAGGGTGGTTTTGTCTTTGATGTGGAATTGCTGGCGACTTTGCAGCAATATACTTGGCCGATCACCGAGTTGCCGATTATGTGGCAAGAGATATCTGGTAGTAAGCTGTACCTTTGGAGAGATCTTTTGACTATGACGGGGGGCTTGATGCGTATCCGAAGACGCTTGAATGCTTCTGCTCTTTAGTTAATCTTTATGAACAGATGCCTATAATAAAAATATCCAACTATTCAGGCGAATGATCCAATGCCTACATGCATAGTTTGGTGTAATGTGCATCGCAGGTGTTTAACTTCCATACCAATGTGAAATTGGCTTAATTATCCCTTACTCTACATATGATTTATTCCTTAAATTCCCTAATTATTCTTTTGCTTACGGTTCAGTTTGCTTTTTCTGAGGTAACGACCTTCGACTGGAAACCGTCCTTTAATGATCCGCCTGTTCCTCGAGATAGACTCAAAGCCATTGGGGCTGCCTTGCCAGACATTGCCTTGGCAGTGCCTGATTCGCCTCGCAAGATTTTGATCTTTAGTGCCACTGCGGGTTTTAGGCATGCCTCCATTGCCACTGGCAAGGTAGCGCTAGATAGGATGGGTATCAAGACGGGTGCCTATCAAGCATTGATTAGCGACGATCCTGAAAACTTCGAGATCGATGTATTAAATACTTTTGATGCGGTCGTTTTGCTTAGTCCGACACTAGATTTTTTCATGCCGTCGAACAAGTTACGGAAGGACTTCAGTGATGCTCAATGGAGCTGGCTCCAAGCAAGGCATGTGCGTTTGATCGCTAATCTAGTTCAGTTTGTCCATGCTGGTGGTGGCCTAGTTGGTATCCACGCCGCGACGGATTCTTGTTACGAAGATGAAGACTACGGGGAAATGATCGGTGGTTATTTCTGGGGGCATCCTTGGAGCTGGCGTCATAATGTGACAATCTCGATTGAAGACTCAGAACACGCGCTCATAAAGCCTGTCTTCGGTGATATGTCTGATTTTCGGATTCAGGAGGAGATCTACCAGTTCAAAGAAGAGCCTTATTCGCGTGAAAAGCTGCGCGTGCTATTAAGCCTGGATGTTGAACGTAGCGATGAGCCGATGGCGAAGGTGCCATTACGCAGAACTTGCGGCGATTATGCAATTAGTTGGGTGCAGAGCGTCGGTGAAGGACGTGTTTTTTATACTAACCTTGGACACAATCATCACATTTATACCGATCCATTGTTGCTCAAGCACTTTCTTGCAGGCATCCAATTTGCCACGGGCGACATCGAGGCAGACACTAGACCAAGTGCATCTCTTGAAAAATAAATCTACTCTAGTAGATCATTTATAAAGACTATGAAGACTACGATTAATCGTCGCACTTTTCTCAAAACGACTGCAGCGACGACTGCGGGGGCCTTTATTCTACCACGGTTCTCGATTGGGCAGGCGGGTCCATCGGCCAATAGTAAGGTTAATATTGCGATGATTGGTGCTGCTGGAATTGCAGGAATGGCTTACAACGGGTGTAAGGGGGAAAATATTGTCGCACTTTGCGATATTGATCGCCGTCGTTTTCCAGAATGGGCAGCAAGAAAAGGCACGCCCACCTATTCTGATTTTCGGGTCATGCTCGATAAAATGGGAAGCGAGATTGATGCTGTCTGTATTAATACCCCTGACCACACGCATTTTGCAGCTACCTTGGATTCGATGCAGAGAGGCAAGCACGTTTGCACGCAAAAACCTCTCACTCATAATATTTGGGAAGCACGCACATTACGTAAGGCGAAGGATAAATATGGCGTTGTCACGAACATGGCTAATCAAGGTCATACTAGCGATGGGATACGTACAATGCGCGAGTGGTATGAAGCCGATGTATTCGGTCAGATCACTGAAGTGCACTTAGGCATAAGGGGGCCAAATTGGGAGAGTAAGTATTTTGAGAAACCAGTTCAAATGCCTCCTAGAAGTCAGCCTATTCCTGAAGAAGTCGACTGGGATCTTTGGTTAGGTCCGGCTCGGGAGACTGCTTACAATGAAATCTACCATCCTCTTACATGGCGTGGTTTTAATGATTTCGGAACGGGGCAATTTGGAGATTGGTTTTGCCACACAGGTGACGGTCCAGTCTGGATATTAGATCTTTACGACCCGATTGTGGTCGAATGCGTGGAGCGAGGTCCTGCGCTCGAAGGTATGATTCCCGATTACAGTGTCGTGCGCTATGACTTCCCCGCCCGTGGTGATAAGACTGCCTGCTCCATGTATTGGTACGAGGGGGCCCGCAATGGGGGCACCCGCATTAAATCACCGCCAGAGTGGGATTTGGGTAAGATACCTGATGGGGGTTCATTCTGGTATGGTGAGAAACAAAATGCTTATTTAGATAATCGATCTAATAACCCTCGCCTAACGAGCAGAGAGGTTTTTCAAGACTTTAAAGAAAATACCATTATCGAGAAAAAATACCCTCGTATAAAGCAAGAGGGGCCTTTTGCCGAATGGGTGGCTGCAATCAAAGGTGATCTCTCTGAGTGTGGGTCAAACTTTGACTATGCCGCGCCCTTGACTGAGGTAGCGCTTCTTGGGGTATTAGCGCAGCGCTTCGGCGGGCGTATCGAATGGGACCCAGTCAAGGGTGTCTTGAACCGTCCAGAGTTGAATGCATTTATAAAAGAACCTGTCCGCGATGGGTGGCAATACGGGGAAGATCTTTGGTCATAATCTTGGCCAATTAAAAGATGAATAGATTGAATAAAACATTTCTTATCTTTACTGTCACGCTGGCTACCTCAGAAGCACTTGCTGCAAATGGAGCTTTCTTCGGCGATCCACCTGACGACCATCACCCCTGGTCGGTGCATGACCAGAATCGGCCAATGCCTCCTGTCGTCACTCCTGCTGCGAATATTGCTCAGCCACCCTCCGACGCCATTGTCTTGTTTGATGGTACTGAGGTATCTTTTCATGAAAACTGGCGGCACAATCGACCTGCAGACGAACGTGAGCAGAATTGGATCGTTATTGAGGGCGCACTTCAGAGCATGCGTGGTGCGGGTAAGCTCTCAAGCTTAGCTGCAATAGGCGATTGTCAGTTGCATATCGAATGGCGTGCGCCGACTGAGATCGTTGGGCAAGGCCAAGGGCGAGGTAATAGCGGTGTCTTTTTCATAGACGGTATGGTCGAAGTTCAGGTACTCGATAACTATAAAAACCCCACCTATGCCGATGGCAGTGCAGGGGCGGTTTATGGCCTTATGCCACCAGCGGTCAATGCCTTACGTCCAAGCGGTGAGTGGCAAAGCTATGATATCATATTTCGCCGCCCAATTGCTCGTGACGGAGTGATATTGGATTTTGGATCACTGACGGTTTTACTGAACGGAGTCGTCGTTCAAGATAACACACCCTTGGAAGGTGGAAGTGGGCATAAGAAGCGTAAGCCGCTAGACCGGATTTTTCCTGAGCTGGGTGCTTTAATGCTGCAAGATCACGGTAACCCAGTTCGTTTTCGCAATATATGGTATCGTCCGCTACGCCCAAGGGCGCTTGATGGTGGCACTGATGGCCGACTCTCTGAGGAGTCGACGCTTACTAAGCGTGGTGAAATTGCAGAAGAATTACGTCAGCATGCTCGAACTTTAGAAGGTCAGCCAAAAGCCCTTCGCTTACTGGAATCGCTCAAATATGAAGAAGACGCAGCTGCTCGCGCAGAGGCCGACAATTTAATCGCACTGTATGCAGCTAAGCTGAAAAAAATAGCTCCGCTCGAGATGGAGGCCGAAAAGAAGCAAGTTTTGTCTTTAGATGAAGCGCTTCAATACATGCATCACTATAGGCTCATCCCAGACGATTATCCGATAAGGTCGTTTGTTAATGATCTCGCAATCCAGCAAGGCTGGAAAGCGGATAAGTAGTCGAAAGGTAAAGCCGGTAGAGCTGTTTGATGGCTTAATAAGCTGTATCAAACTTTCCGGTAGGCTAACGAGACGAGTTCCTTGAGGCGCTCGACTTCGACGGAAGAGGTCTTTGCTATGAAGCCGCGTGCGTGGGTGAAGTGGACGTCAGTTTCTGCTTCCAAGAGCGTGAACTCGATGCGCAGGTCGTCATTGAATCGGCGCATGCCGTAGCCAGTGCCACGACTATCGGGATAGACGAGAGCGAGGATTTCATTTTCTAGCCCGAGCTTTCCTACATGATAGCCGAGGCCGGAAGAGGCCTCGTCAGGGATGGGATCTGTACGCGGCATGAAGAGGGCTTTGAAGCCATCGAATGTCCAGACTTCCGCGTGCTGGGCGACAAAGTCGAGGCGGGTGCGGAGGTTGGTCACGTAATCGACCAAGTCTTGGCCAATCATGCGCATGATTTCCCAAATAGGTTCGCCTGGCTTGTGTAATGTTTGAGTGCCGAAGCGGCGAAGGATGGTGATGTCGAGCGGTGAGTTCAGCCTGCCAAGCGTTTCGCGATCCATCTCCAGCCACTTTGCTGTATCCGCCGGACCTCTGCAGTCGAACCATTCTGCAACTTCAAGCCAGCTACAAAATTCGCGACTGTCTTCGTAGATACCAAGATGCTGAAGCACGAGAGAGAGTGCGCAAGTGGGCACATGGTCACGAGGAAGCTGATGGTGATCGAAGTTGTGGAGTGAGGCATCATGCTGGTGCCCGATGTCGAGCACAGCGACGGAGGTGTCAGTGAGATCCGCTTCGGTAGGGTCGCGGCGTTGGATGGCGACAGGCGCTTGTGTGAGTAAGACTGCGCAAGCGAGGAAGTCGTCTTTATGGGCACCGCCGGGATGCGTGACAATCGATGAAATCATTAAGTAAGTGGGGAGTGGAGAGTGGAGGGTGGCAACTGTATTATAAGCGCACAAAAAAGCCCCAGCGTTTTGCTGGGGCTTTTGTTAAAGGTGTTGAATTTACCAGCGATAATTCGCAGTCACGCCGAAGCTGCGTGGCGCTGTCGAAGCTTCGTAGCGCTGCTCGCCCCGACCGTCTGGATCGAAGTTGTCGAAAAGGAATACCCGCTCTTCGTGTGCTTCATCGAGTAGGTTCTTGGCCCAGAGTGTGATTGTCCAGCGTTCGAGTTGGTATCCGATGGATCCGTTGACAACGATATAAGAGCCTCTCTTTTCATTATGACTGTTGGATTCGTAGTATTCGTCGCTACCAACTAGCTCCATACTGGCGAACAGCCCTTTGATCGGGCGGTAATCGATTCTTGCGCTGTAAGTGAGTGCCGGTGCATTAGACACATCGCGGCCGGTAGCATCCAATTCGGTTTCCAGCATGCCTAGGTTTGCTCGTAAGGTCCAGTTCTCGGCAAAGAACCAAGTGCTTTCAGCCTCCAAACCATAGTGTTCTGCGCCTCCTTGATTGGATGTGAAATATCGAAAGAAGCCGCCTGCTCCGGCGGAGTCGCGCAGTTGTGCATCTTTACGGTCTAAATAAAAAAGTGTTACTTGCGAGCTGACTTGGCCATCGAACCAATCACTATGCAGACCGATTTCGTAGTTCCAGAGTGTTTCGTCTTCGTAAGTAGAGGGATCGGTGGGGAGGCTGAATGCCCCACTATTTGCGCCGCCAACTTTGTAACCTCTAGTAATACTGGCAAAGAGCATGTGCTCTTCTTTGACGTCATGCTCCAAGGTTAGTTTGCCGCCCCAGACATCATCGTCTTGCGATGCACTTGTTTCGCCTGCGACTAGAGAGCCAAAGTAATCTTCAGTAACGTTGGAGCTGAAGTCGACTTCGTGGTGCTCATAGCGAAGGCCAAGAATCACTCGTGTGCTGTCGGAGAGGTCGTGCGCAAATTGAGTAAAAATAGAATAGTTCTCTGTCTTGTAGTCGGAAGTCGCAGTGCCCAAACCAAATTCATCGCGATAATCAACGTCGCTGTATTCGTCCATTTGATTGTAATAGAGCCCGAGTGTCCAACGGTCGATGAAGCCGAATGCATCTTTTTTGTCTTTTGAGTCGATGCGTAGTTCTTCAGAATAAACATCGCGCCTTCGGTCAAGGGATAGAAATCCAAAGTAGCCACTCTCGGCAGGTGTGCCCAAAGCGGCAATATATCCTGCACCCCAGTCGGCGTCATAACTATAAACAGAGTCAGTTTCGACTACACTAGTGACTGATGTGAGCGTAACATCGTCCTGTCCGAACCATTTTGCGCGTAGGCTTCCGGCTTTCGTTTTTTGGACATCTCTACCAGGGGTGTCGGAGAATGTCTTGAACTCTGTGTTCCCGAGTGAGAACTCATCATACCCATTATCGAAGTCGGCATATAGAACTGTGCCATTCACTTCCCAATCTTCATTCGCAAGCCAACGGATTTTCAGACGACTACTTAACTCGTCGCGTTCGTTGGTATCATCCCTATTGAGAAAGACGTTTTCGCGAAATCCGTCTTGTGTCAGTTGATGCAGCGCGAATCGGAATGTGAGTTTTTCAGGATCGTTCTCTAGAAGCGGCCCACCCAAAGCAAAACCGCCTGCAAATAGACTGTCGTTGCCAATAGTGCTTTCGGCCTGACCGGTCCAGTAGGGAGTCGGATCGTTGGTTACGATGCGTATCATGCCGCCAGCGGCATTGGCACCGAAGGCACCTGCTTGTGGACCACGGAGAACTTCGACTTGTTGCACATCGAAGAGATTGCCTATAGTGCCTACTCCAGTGAAATCGAGGTCCTCTACCAAGAAGCGGACGGTTGAGTCGGGAGTTTCGCCCTCAAACTGAGAGTTCTCACCGATACCGCGGATTTGGATGTAGCGAGGTCGCGATGTGCCACCCGTCCACGTAAGGTTGGGAATGGCATTGATTACATCCTCGAAGTGTTGAACGCCTTTGTCTTTGAGCGCGGCTTGATCGAGTACGGTGACGCTGGCAGTCGTCTTTTGGAGTTCAGACTCCCAGAGTTCGCCAGTGACGATGGTCACGGGAAGTTGGGGAAGGGCGGGAACGACATTACCTTCAGCGAAGAGTGGTGTCGTGGCGATACTTGTAAGCGCAAGTGCGCTGAATATGTGTTTCATATTGGATCTCAATTTTTGTATGTTTGAGACCCGGCTTTGGGCGATTGAAGGCGAATCGCCCGGGGAGCGACTGTTCCTTTTCCTACGCCGGTGTCAACCGGATCAGGTTCAAAGGGATCGCTTCTGTTGAGAGAAGGAAGCGTCTCAGACCCATGCTAGGTCACCCCTAAGGAAGACCAGCACAGAAGGAGGGTGACATAGATTTGTCAAGAGTGGGCACAAAAAAACTCCATCACAATCAGATGGAGTTTTTGAATAAACATTTTTGCGCTTACATTCAACGCATGCCACGCATGCCGCCCATGCCGCCCATGCCGCCCATGCCAGGCGCACCGCGCTCCCATTCAGCTGGCCGACTCCACGGGACGGATTGATCGTCTGGGTCGCTGTCTAAGCAACCGGTCGTGGAGAGTGCCATAAAGGCAAGGGCTAGGAGGAGTGAAATGCGACGATACATAGTAAATTTTATGATGATTAATTAGCGGAGTAGACTCACTGTCGTGCCTGCGACCATTTCTCGCGTCTTAGCACCCGGGAGGAGATTAGCCAAGACTAGGTCATCCGTGACTTGAGAGACTTGAACTTTGCCCAATGATTTGAGCTTTTTAATAATGGTCACTGTAGTGCCAGGACTTAGACCAAGCTCGGGACTGTTGGCGAGTGCGATAAGGCCATTCGTAGCACTAAGCGACTCAATAGTGGTCTCTGCACCGATTGAAGCGGTGGGTAGAGCTTGCGACTTGCTTGCAGTGAAACCTCTGCTGTCGGTGCCAAAGGATGCAATTTTATTGTCACCCTCTGTACTATCAGAAGCGCGTGGATTGGATGAATTGACTATGGCGTCTTCGAGTGCTTTCTTCAGGTCTGCGGTGCTACCTTCTAGCTCAGCGATGCGCTCGTTCAGTTGCGCAATTTCGCTTTCTTTACTGGCATTAGCAAGGCTTTGCTCTGATTTAAGGAGGTCTGCACGTAGACGCCTGGCAGTATTTTCAAGATCGACGATATTTTTTTTCGCTTCGCTGATTTGTCGCTGCGTACGACTCACTTCTTGTCGAGCAGTATACATTTCAGAGCGCACACTTTCGAGCTTACTCTTTTCGTTGGCAAGGGCATCTCGCTCGTTCTTTAAGCGAACTTCTAGTGCGCTAATTTGTTCATTCGCGTCCGTTAGTTCTGCTTGAACAGCCACCGTGGCTTCTTTGGCTTTTTGGGTGGCTGCTTGCTGCTCGGCCAGTTTACCTTTGCTGACGAAGAAGAGTGCAGTCGCAGAGATGGCTGCGACAACTGCGAGTATGCGGAGTATTATGGATAGGCTGTTCATTCTGATTTGTGGGGAGGGATGATGAGGTTATTTAGAATAAAAGAGAGAATTGTAAGCGGGATTCTTCGCTTCGATGGAGAATCCTCGCGAATTAATTGCAAGGCGATTTAAAAGTTTAAAGATCAATTCAGTCTGAGATTCAAGGTTCAAGTTTTGTGCAATTTTTACTGCATCCAGCTTGGTGCCTGCTTGTTCCCTGAGGTGAGCGATCACTTTTTGCTCAATATCGAGGACGGTGATCGCGGCTTCCTTGCCCGCTTCCACGCCTGGTTGATGGTAAGCGTTAATATTAACGAGACTGGCGTAAAAACCAACAGCGCGTTCAAAGAGCGCGATGAGTTGGCCTATAGCCTCGGGTGTGACCTCTCGGATCGTGATAGTGATCGACTGGCGACCATTATCATAGAGCGCGTCGCGGGTTCCGAGGAAGAAGCCTTGTAGGAAGTCACCTGAAGTGGTGCCATCTTCTACTTCGATTGAATCGCCGTCGCGATCTTTGAGTACTTCGATGAAGGTAGCAAAAAAGTTGTCTACGCCTTCGCGAAGCTGCTGCACGTAGGCGTGCTGGTCGGTGGAACCTTTGTTGCCATATACGGCGATGCCCTGATGGACAACCTTGCCGTCAAGATCGAGTTCCTTGCCTAAGGATTCCATGACTAGTTGTTGTAGGTATTTTGAAAAGAGCATTAGGCGATCCTTATAGGGCAGGACGACCATGTCTTTTGCGCCCTTAGCGTCTGTAGCAAAATACCACATCAGTGCGAGTAGGGCGGCAGGGTTTTCCGCAGTCACATTACTGCGCGTAATGGTATCCATTGCTGCGGCACCCTCGAGGATTCGGTCGATTTCGAGTCCTTGAAGCGCGGCGGGCAAGAGACCAACAGCCGCGAGTTCGGAAGTGCGGCCACCGACCCAGTCCCACATTGGAAGGCGGTTGAGCCAGCCTTCGGATACTGCGACCTGATCCAGTTTGGAATCTTTACCAGTAATAGCGATGGCGTGTTTGGCAAAGTCTAGATCGGCGGCAGCGTAAGCCGATTGGGCTTCGAGCATTCCATTCCGTGTCTCGGGTGTGCCGCCAGATTTGGAGATAACGATGGATAATGTTTCAGCGAGTTGACCGTCGATTGATGCGAGTGTGCGATCGAGGCCGTTAGGGTCTGTATTATCAAAAAAGTAGAGCTCCAACTTGTCGGCTTGCGGATCCCCGAGTGCATCGGCAACAAATTGAGGGCCGAGCGCGGACCCGCCTATACCGATAATTAGGCAGTTCTTGAATGTTCCCTTTGCTCCGGCGATTCTACCGCTGTGGACATCGGCTGCGATCTGCTTGATTTGCGCAAGGCAGTTTTCGATTTCAGTGGTCAGCTCGGGTTGAGGGGCGAGGGCGGGGTTGCGTAGCCAGTAATGACCAACCATACGACCTTCGTCTGGGTTGGCGATCGCACCTGCCTCTAACTCAGTCATAGCTAAAAAAGCGGATTGTATTTTGGGCTCCATTTCTGAAAGAAAATCGTCGCTAAAATCGATGCGGCTGATGTCCAGCGCGAAGTCGAGCTCGTCGATGGAGAGATAGTGTTTAGTGAATTTTTCCCAGGACATGATAATGTGAATTAAGAATTAGATTTTGAAAAACGAAAGCAGATTACGGAAGCGAAGATATAAGAGGTTCGACCAGCGCGCGTGATTATAGGTTTTTGTCGGTTACAGCGCCTTCGGAGGCAGTTGCGACAGTGGCAGCATATTTACCGAGCACACCACGCTTTTCGCCTGCGCCTGTAGGCTTAAACGCTGCCATACGGGCATCGTATTCGGCATCGTCGATCAAAACATCGATCGTGTTTTTGACGGCGTCAATTTCTATAATGTCGCCATTCTTGACTATACCGATAGGGCCGCCTTTGGCTGCTTCGGGCGTTATGTGGCCTACGTCGAAACCATGACTACCTCCCGAGAAGCGCCCATCGGTGATGAGGGCGACTTCTTTGATTAGTCCGCGTCCAGCGACCGCACTGGTAGGGGAGAGCATTTCGCGCATACCGGGCCCACCGACAGGTCCTTCGTTACGTATCACGACGACATCGCCTGCGACGACATCCCCCCGGAGGATTCCGACGAGCGCCGATTCTTCGCCCTCGTAAACTTTTGCGGTGCCTTTGAAATATTCGCCTTCTTTACCAGTAATCTTACCGACGGCAGCGCCTGGAGCTAGATTACCCCGCAAGATGCGTAAGTGGGTGCTACTTTTGATCGGGCTATCCCAAGGGTAGATGATGTCTTGTTCGTCAGGAAAACGGCCGTAGGCTTGCACGTCTTTCAGAGATTCGGCCACGGTGTCGCCGGTCACGGTGAGGCAATCACCGTGCAGGAGTCCGCGTTCGAGTAGCATCTTCATCATGGGGCGAATGCCACCGATGCGGATCAAATGGTTCATGCTATATTTGCCGAAGGGTTTGACATCTGCCAGAAGGGGGATTCGGGCACCAATCTCAGCGAAGTCGTCGATGCTAAGGTCGACCTCGGCTGAGTAAGCGATAGCTAGTAGGTGCAGAATCATGTTAGTTGAGCCACCGAGTGCTAGGCAGGTCGTAATTGCATTTTCGAAGGCCTTGCGCGTCATGATGTCGCGTGGCTTAATGTTTTTTTCGAGTAATTTAAGCACGGCGGCACCTGCCATTGCGCAATCTTTACGTTTGGCTTCACCCACTGCGGTCTGTGCAGAGCTGCCGGGTAGACTCATGCCGAGTGCTTCAATTGCGCTGGCCATGGTGTTCGCTGTATACATTCCCCCGCAAGAGCCGGCACCTGGGATGGCATATTTTTCGACTTCTTTGAGTTCTTCGTCGGTCAATTCCCCCTTGGCGTGTTTACCAACGGCCTCGAAGACGGAGACGATGTCCATCGGGTTGCTCTCTTTTTCATCGTGCGGTAAGAGGCCAGGTAGAATGGTACCGCCGTAAACAAAGACAGCGGGCCGATTAAGACGTGCGATTGCGAGCATGCAGCCGGGCATGTTTTTATCGCAACCACCGATAGCGACGAGGCCGTCGAAGCCCTCGGCGGCTACTGTGGTCTCGATCGAGTCGGCGATGACGTCACGCGAGACAAGGCTGTAGCGCATGCCTTTTGTGCCCATACTGATACCGTCGGAAACGGTAATCGTACTAAAATTAACAGCTTTGCCGCCTGCATCGTTGATTCCTTTGCTTGCATGTTCGGCGAGTTCGCCAAGGTGCATATTACAAGGAGTCAAATCACTTGGTGAACCGGCTACCGCAATTTGCGGCTTTTGAAAATCTGCGTCTGTAAAGCCTACAGCCCTTAGCATGGAGCGGGCGGGCGCACGGTCGTTTCCGTCGACTACAATGGAGGAGTGAGGGCGTTTGGGTGTATCAGCCATAATGTTTTGTAAATAAAATTTAGTTGAAAGGTGTTTCTCATTGCAGAAAAGCGCAGAAGTCAATGAATAGTAGAACAAACGACAACACCCTTTTTGCTCTCACACACGATATTATACGACCTAGCTTCATCTATTCTATGGATTTTGACCTTAAAAAGACCCTCGAAGCCTTGCTGCTTTCGACTGCCGAGCCAATTACACTCAAGGATGTAGTTAAGATTTTTGCCCGCTACCAACTGGAGTTGATTCAAGTGCTGGAGGATGCCAAAGATGAGAAAGAAGAAGAGGCTGAGCTCACGGAAGTGCCAAGCCTTGTCACCCAGGCGCAGATTCGCGATATGCTGATAGAGCTGACCGACGAGGCTGAAGTGCAGGATAAGGCCTACAGAGTGGTCGAAGGACCGAACGGCTACCAGATCGTAACGGCACCGCAATTTGCTGAGTTTGTTCGACTCTTACGGGGAGAGCCGCGCCCGATGAAGCTAAGCCCTGCAGCGCTGGAAACTATATCGATCATTGCCTACCGCCAGCCGGTGACGCGTGCCGAGATGGAAGCGATTCGCGGCGTATCCGTAGATAGTGCTCTTAATAAATTGATCGAACTCGAACTCGCTTTAGTGACCGGTCGAGCTGAACTGCCTGGCCGACCTATTCAATACGGTACTACGGAAAAGTTTCTTGAATTTACAGGAATCAAAGAGCTCGACGAGCTACCTGCTTCCGACGTACTCACGAACCATCAGATCGACGATTGGATGCGCCGTAGCGACGAAGAGCCTGAAGAAATCTCGGACGAAGATGTGGGCCTGTCAAAAGAGCCTAGGCCAGATGAGTTACCACTTGACGAGAAGTTTGTGGAAGTTGACTGGCAAAGGGAAAACGCGGAGAGCGATGCTGCGCCTGATTAGGAAGCCGCCATTGAAATTAAGACTGAATTTGATTTAGACACTAACATGCCTCCAACCTAATGTCCGAAGATATAAGCACCAAGCTACAACGAAATCGAGATGCGATTGACGCGATCGATCATCAGGTCGTCGACTTACTGAACAAGCGTGTCGTGAGTGATGGTGGTGCCGATGAAGCGACAGTGCTTGCTAAGGTCGTCAAATTCAATCAAGGGCCTCTCTCCGATGCCACTTTGCAGGCGATTTATTGGGCGCTCATGATCGCGGGACTCGATCCCGAAGCACAAGCGATTGAACCTAGCATCGTCGATGAGCTCGATCTTGAGATTGTTAACCTTCTGAATCAACGCGTGAGGCACGCTGGTGAGATTGGGAAAATCAAGCATGCCAATGGTGCCGATTATTACGACCCTACGCGCGAGGCACAAGTGATGGCAAAGGTCTGCTCTCTCAACCCAGGCCCGATTAAAAACCCGACGATCCGATCTGTTTACCGGGAGGTGATCTCAGGGTCGATTGCCTTGGAGAAGAAGTTAGTGATTACTTATCTTGGGCCCGAAGCGACCTACACGCATCAAGCAGCCATTTCTAACTTTGGCGTAAGTCTCGATTACCGCGCGAGCAAGACGATTCACGATGTCTTCAGCGAAGTGGAGTCGGGCGCTGCCGATTATGGAGTTGTGCCAATTGAAAATTCGACTGAAGGCGCTGTTTTCCATTCTATGGACATGCTGGTCGAGTCGAATTTGCATATTTGCTCTCAGGTTTACATGCCAATTGAGCATTGTTTGATTTCACAATCACCATTGGAGAAGATTGAAAAAGTTTGCTCCAAAGACCAAGCGCTCGGGCAATGCCGAGAATGGCTGCGTGCGAATCTGCCCGATGCGGAAATCGTCGATGTTGTCAGCACCGCAGAGGCTGTGCGAATTGCCGAAGAAACGGAGGGTGTTGCCGCCGTGGCTAGTGCACTTTCGGCACAGCGCTACTGTGTTAAGATTCAAGAACGCGGTATTCAAGACCGTGACGATAACGTGACTCGCTTTTTAATTATAGGCAAAACGCACGCTAAACCGCTCGGCGATGGGCGGGATAAAACGAGCCTAGTTATTTCACTACACGACGAAGTCGGCGCATTAGAAAAGACCCTGCAAGCATTCGCCAAGCGTGGAATAAATTTAAGCAAAATTGAGTCTCGCCCCAGTCGTAAGAAGGCCTGGGACTATTACTTCTTTATCGATCTAGTCGGTCACTACGAGGACGAAGCAGTTCAAGCCGCACTCCAAGAGTTGAAAGGACATTGTCCGCTGGTCAAGTGGTTGGGCAGTTACCCAAATTTAGGCATCTTGGATCTTTAGACATCTCCGCAAGGAGGGAAATAGCTACAATGTCGACACTCACCTGCTAGATTACGTTGTGGCTCTACTGAAAATTAAATTGTCAAATGCGTGGGAAAGTCCCAACCTGCGCGGCTTTTGACAAACTGATTATTCGCCTACATATTATTATAATGCAAGTTTCGCTTCTAAAGTCTAAATTACTTCGTGCAGAAGTCACTGACCGTTCCCTTCATTACGAGGGGAGTCTCGCGATTGATTCTGCGCTGATGAAGCAGGTCGGTTTGATACCCTATGAAAAGATACTCGTGGCCAACATCACCAATGGCGAGCGTCTAGAAACTTACGCAATCGAAGCGCCCAGTGGTTCGCATACTATTTCCCTCAACGGGGCGGCGGCGCATAAGGGGCAAGTCGGTGACTTGCTCGTCATCATGTCTTTCGCACAGTTCGAAGATGCTGAGGCCAGATCTTGGAAACCTAAAGTGCTCGTACTCGGCGATGGTAACAAGACAGTCACCCGCGCGGATAATGTATTGGTGGCTGAAGATGTCCTGATTTAGGCGGATCTCGTATTTTTGGTCATGTGCGAGTTTACTCGCAACCCCATTTGTGAGATTGCCGATATGCTAACCTGTAACAAACAACGGTGTAGACTTTATATGAGAATGATTCTCTTTAATCAAAATAGCTTGCGTTTGCACCTAGCCCATTTTTAAAAAGCTGCATGATACTTAAATCAACACCAACCACACTTTTAATCGTGTCACTCTGCGCACAGATAGGCTTGTCTTCACAGATGGTCAATTCAGCCGAAGAGCCTCTCGCTTTTGTGAATACTTTGCCGACAACGGTGGTCTCTGCCCAGCGTTTTTCTGAAGTGGACATGCAGATTGCCTCTCGCGTTCAATTGATCAATGCCGAGGACATCACAAATTCCGGCGCGACCGATCTAGTGCAGCTACTACGCAAGGAAGCGAATTTAAACTTTCGATCCACGTCTGGTAATTCAGCGCAGTCTGAAATTTCGATGGGAGGCTTTGGGGAAAATAGCGGGCAGCGTGTTCTCATTTTGTTAGATGGCCACCGCCTTAACACGGCAGATCTCGGCCAAATCAACTGGTTATCCATACCACTCGGCTTGATTAAATCGGTTGAGGTGATTCAAGGGGGTCAGTCCGCGCTTTATGGCAACAATGCAGTCGGTGGCGTGATCAAGATCAATACTCGACGTCCATCCGAAGAAATTTTTGGGCAGGTTCAGACGAGTCTGGGTAGCTTCGACAGCTACAACGGTCGCTTCGCCCTGACAGGTGCCGTGGGAGGGCTTGGATATTCTTTCCATGCTGAACATGACGAGACCGATGGCTACCGTGAAAATAGCCAATATAAGGCGAACGGTGCAGGACTTAAATTGGACTGGACGCCATCGGACAGGTTCACCGCATACGGTTCCTTGAATAGAGTCCGTGGCGAATATGGCCTTCCTGGGCCGCTTACACGTGCTGAGTTTAAGGCCGATCGGCAACAGTCCACTCAAATGGATAACAATGGGGACGAGGATGTTCTTTATCTGCGGGGTGGAGTTGGACTCAGTATCAGCGACGAGCTCATGCTCTCTTTAGACGGCGGCTACACGGATCGTGAATTAAATTCTGAATACTATTACGATAACATTTTCTACCCCTATTACTATCTCGAGCAGAGCTATGAAATCTTTTCCTTCTCACCATCATTCACTTTCGAGAATGAACAGGTCAGCGTAATGTTCGGTGTCGATTATTACGACGACGTAGTGACGGCGACATCGAACGATCTATATTCAACTTCTGAATATGGCTACACGCGTGAGACCTTGGCGGCGTTCAGTTCGTTCGTATGGCGTATTTCTGAAGACTGGTCGCTCGCAGGATCCTTACGTGTCGAAGACACAGAAACCCGCGGGAATAATGCAGGGGTGGACTCTTTGGTGCTGGATGACGATGAATATGCCTGGTCGCTTGGCTTGATACGTTTTGTCGGGAATTCCAGTCGCATTTACGGTACGCTGCGACGCTTCTACCGCTATCCTGCAACTGATGAAGTCATTGATGTCTTTTCAGGGTCACTACCTGTAATTAATTTTGAACTAGATCCTGAGACGGGGCACGAAGTCGAATTGGGCGGTGATACAGTTTACGGCGCGCTCACTTTGGGCGGGCGCATGTTTTACCAATCGATGAATGATGAGATCATTTATGATTCGTCTGTAGGAACGTTTGGAGCCAACGTAAACCTCGACGAAACGGAGCGCCTTGGTGCCGATTTGATTGCGAGTTACCAAATCAGTGAAACTATCGACGCCTCACTCACTTACACATGGTTGCATGCCGAGATTGCGACCGGTGCTTACGAAGGCTCCGAAGTGCCACTTGTTCCGAAGCATAAACTTCGCCTTCAACTCGAATACGATCCGTGGGATACGATGCGTTTGACCGCGGGTGCGAGCTATACGGATGATGTCCATGTCGGTGGCGACTTTGCCAACACGAGTAATGATCTGGGGGGTTATCTTCTCTTAGACCTTGGGGTTTGCTATGCCTTGACCGATGATGTAGATTGTTATGCTACAGTTGATAATTTATTAGACAAAGAATACATCTCCACGGCCTTCGGACCAGACGCACTGTATCCTGGGGTCGGGCGTAGCGGCCGGGTGGGCTTGCTCTGGAAATTTTAGATATCTATGATTCAAACTCGTCAACGCGAGGTCATCTTAGAAGTCCTGCATGAAGCAGGACGACCTCTGACGCGTGTGGAGATTTTGCAGCTCGGGCGTCAACAAATTGATCGTCTCGGTTCCGCTACCGTGGATCGGGCTATCCGCGAAATGACAGACGAGTTTTGTATCATAGGTGTCGAATTTCCTGGTCAACCAAAACGCTACGAGCTACCTGCAGAGTCCGAGCATCCGCACTTTGTTTGCCGAGTATGCGAGAGAGTCTTCGACTTACCGATTACGATGGAGTTGCCTGAAATCAAAGCTCCCGAGGGCTTCGATATTCAAGGAGGCGAAGTAATTTACTCGGGGACTTGTCCTGATTGTCGGTGATTTTAATTTAGAATTGCTAACACCGCAGTATAAGCGACTGTGAGTTTCCATTGTTAAGTCTAAAGACCATTCTCCTTTTCTGTTCGGTGAGCATTTTTTTCTCCTGCGCTAATTCAAGCGCCAGAGGTGCTATTGATGATGTAGTCAAGGTAGACGGTGATCTGAGCTTACTGGCTGTAAGTAATGATATTTATGAGCTTCATTTGAATGCACCGAAGGGCGAAGGGATTGTCATGTTTAATTTCTGTCAGGGTCCTATTGATTTATCTCGTTTCACGCATGCCGCCGTAGACTTACAAAACCTCTCTAATGCACGATTGGATGTCCGAATGATGGCGACTAGCGAGGCGGTTAAGAATGACCGTTATGCTTCCGGGCGTTTTCTGCTTCAGCCGGCAGAGGCAGAAGAGTTAAAGGTTTTATTGAATCGGAAATATTTCCCTGAGGAAAGTGCGTGGCGTGAGACTTTCGGGCGCATCCGTGGTCTGCCCGGTGGACACTTTAGCAATTGGCGCTATTTGGATACTTCAAATGTGAGGATAGTTAGGCTAAAGATTACTTGGGATGACTTGCCCTCGGGGGAGGGCAAGCTACTAGTATCTAAGCCTTGTGGGAGTGGTGCCTATACTAGCGATTCGCTTACGCCCGATGATTTACCGCAGCCGTTGTTGGATACGATGGGTCAACTGATTGATCAAGAGTGGGACGGACGTGTTAACAGTGTTTCTGAGTTAGCTGCCGATGGAGCCCGCGACTTGGCTGAGTTTACGAACCATCCTGTTATGGCTGGCCTCACTGAATATGGTGGTTGGAAAGGTGGCCCACGTTTCGATGCGACGGGGCACTTCTATACCAAAAAAGTCGACGGTAAGTGGTGGTTTGTTGATCCTGAGGGCTATCTCTTCTGGTCGCTGGGAGTGACGGGAGTCGGTGGTGGTGCAGTGACACCTGTTAAAGGGCGTGAGCGCTTTTTCCCAGATCTGAGTAATGACGATTTTTGGCGTGTGGAAAATTTGAGCCATGGGTATGATTTCACTCTTGGGAATTTGTATCGCAAATATGGCGAAGGCTGGGAAGAAGCGAATCAGCAGGTGACTTTTGGACGCATGCGCTCCTGGGGTCTGAACACAGCTGGGGCTTGGTCGGTTAAGTCAGTTCTTGGCCATGGAAAAGTCCCCTACACAATCATCATTCACCCGAACTTACAGGTTCTTGGTGGGCTCGAGAAAATTCCGGATCCATTCTCGCTGGTATTTCGAAAAAGTTTACTGGAAGAGTTAGAGACTGCGGCAACGCTATATTCGGGTGACGCTTGGAACTTGGGTGTTTTCATTGATAATGAGTTGTCTTGGGGAAAGGGGACTCAAGTTGCGCGCGAAGTGATCGACCTCAAGATTTCGGTCCCAGCAAAAAAAGCCATGGTGGATATGTTGGCTAAAAAATACGGTGGGATTGAATCACTCAACAGGGCTTGGAGAACTGATTTTGAGAACTTTGATTCTATTCGTAGCCTTGCCGTTGGCGCAGCGAATGATGCCTACCACCATGATCTTGAACTCTATGTAAATTTCCATGCGGAAACGTATTTTGCATATTGTGCTGCGGTCTTAGAGGAACACTTTCCGGGGCATCTATATCTTGGTTGTCGTTTCCATGGCAGTATTTATGATCGCAAGAACGTACTCTTGCAGAATGCCGCCTCTCGTTACGTCGATGTGATGAGCTATAATATCTATAAAAATTCGATCCATGATATTGTGACTGATCAAGAGGTCGATCGTCCCATTTTGATCGGTGAATTTCACTTCGGCACTGGTTCGCACGGTGTTTGGGGTTCTGGTTTGGTCGCCTGCAATTCACTGGAACATCAGGCAGAGCTCTATCAATTGTATGTTACAGAGGCCGTTGAGCATCCTAGCTTTGTTGGTGCGCATTGGTTTAAGTGGGCGGATCATCCGACGACCGGTCGATACGATGGCGAGAATTACCGTATTGGTTTCGTGAGCATCGTGGATCGTGTTTACGAGACGCTTACAGACGCGATTCAGAATACCGCCAATCAGATGTATCCTCTCCGCCACTCAAGCGAATGATTTTGGCATCAAATTCGATTCATTACCCCCAGAAATAAAAATACTCCATGAAGGATCCCAATACTTTAGATGATAATGAGAGGGAGGCGCAGGCTTCAAATTTGGATTCAGAAAGCAGCGCTAGCACCGAAGCATCGGAGGGTCGTCAGGAGGTTCAGGTCGTTCCTCTACGAGAAAAGATCTTGGTCGGCATGGGCGGGATGACCATGTTTCATGGTAACACGACCGTGAAAGCGACGGCTATGCCCTTTTTCAATATGATTCTTGGCGTTAACCCCGCGCTGCTTGGCCTTGCCTTAGCGATTCCCCGAATTTGGGATGCGCTGACTGACCCAATTATGGGGCGTATTTCCGATCGGTTTCACTCGAATTTAGGCCGACGTCGTCCATTTATCATTCTGGGTTCGATTCTTATGGGATTGTCTTTCGGTATGATTTGGATGGTACCGACGAGTTGGAGTGAAGGTGGTATCATGGCATGGTTTTTGATTGGTTCGCTGATTTTTTATACCTGTTTTACGGTTTTTTCGGTTCCCTTTACCAGTCTTACGTATGAGCTGACACCAAACTATAATGAGCGGACTACGGTGATGGGACACGTTACTCTGTGGACTAAGGTCTCTGAGTTTACTTACCAAGGTTTAATTCCTGTTGCAGGGATGCTCGTGACCTGGGGAATCTTCGGCACGCAGGTTGATTCGATTCGTGCGGTTATGTGGGGGGTCGCGATTCTCATGATTATGCTTTTTGGTTTGATGCCTGGGCTTTTCGGAAAAGAGCGCTACTACAAAGCTAAGGTTATAGGAGAGAAAGTGCATGAAGTAGCGGGCTTTTGGAAGACTGTTGGCCAAACGTTTAGCAATAAAGCCTTTGCGGTTTTGATCACCCTTACACTGTTACAGATTATTGCGGGCTTCTTCGGGAGCACTCTTGATTACTACCTACTTGTTTACTACATGTTCGATGGGGACATAGTAGTTGGTTCGCTCTGGAAGTGGTATCTCTCTATGTCTTACGCGGTTTGTGGCTTTGTTGGGATTCCTGTGATGCTTTGGTTTAGTAAGCGCACCAGTAAGCTAATTACTCTGCGCACAGTGTACGTTTTGGTCATTATCAACGGGGTGATCCGCTGGTTTGTTTATAATCCTGGATTGCACCAGTTCATCTTCTTCGATGCCATTTTTGGCTCACTCTATTGGATTGCTGTTGGCACTGTTATGCAGTCAATGATGGCGGATGTCTGCGATGATGACGAATTGAAACACGGTGACCGGCGTGAAGGTATGTTTGCCGCCGTTTTTGGTTGGGTGAGTAAGGCCGCGATCTCCGCAAGTATGCTTATTGGTGGTGTCTCACTAGTGATGGTCGGTTTTGATGCGGATCTTGGTGGTAATCAAACCGAGAGCACTTTCTTGGGCATGCGTATGGTGATGGTGCTTGGCGGTATGATTCCCAATGCAATTGCTCTTGGCTTACTGACGCTATACCCGATCACTAAGGCAAGAGCCGAGCAAACTCGTCGTGCCTTAGAAGAACGTCGCGGAACTGTCTGATCCAGGTCAGGTTATTATTTATATAAAATATGGTTACTTTTAAAATTATGAGAAAATTACCCCTAATGAAT
>QOOZ01000005.1 GCA_003331195.1 Puniceicoccaceae bacterium
TTTCACTTTTTGTTTCAGGAATGGCCTGACCCTTTTCCCGGCAGTAAGCTTGTATTTTCTCGGGCATGTCACCTGACTTGGCAAAACACGCGTCGTCTGGGTCAATTAACGAACGGAAGGCTTGGGCTTCAGTGGCGAGGGAAGCCATCTGGTTATAAGGAAGGTCTTCGCCCTGTGTCTGCCAATGCCGTTTACATTCTTGTATAAGCCACAAGCCGCAGATGTTTTTCAGGTAGCGAATCCTACCGTTGACGCCGACTTCATTAGTAAAATCATCGGTATAGGAACGATCGTTGATCACTGGCTTTTCGAGATCCAAGCCCATCAAGGACCAAGTGCCGCTACTAAGGTAGGCCGGCGTTTCAGCCTTGCTAGGCACTGCGGCCACTGCACTTCCAGTATCATGACCGGCAACCGTGACGACTTTCACACCGTGCAGTCCCGTGTGTTCTGCCACATGGGCACTCAGTGCGCCTAACTCTGAACCAGGGTCGCTGATGCTCTTGAATAGTTCGCACGGTAAACCCAGCGACTCGATTAATGGATAGTCCCAGTTTCCCTCGCTTGGATTATAGAGCTGGCTTGTACTCGCAATACTACGCTCCTGTGTTTTATTGCCGGTCAGCCAATAGCCGATGATATCTGGCATAAAAAGTAAATCCTCCGCTTGTTCCATTACTGGGTTTTTAAGTATCACTTCCGAGTAAAGCTGAAAGAGGGAATTGAAGAAAATAAACTGAATGCCTGTCGCTTTGTAGATCTGGTCTTTTGGAACACGCTCAAATACTTTTTCCATTATGCCGTCGGTTCGGCTGTCACGGTATTGGTAGGGCAGACCCAACATCCTGCCGTCCTTATCGAAGAGACCGTAGTCCACGCCCCAGGTGTCGACTCCTAGGCTAACTATAGCATCGCCATAACGTTCGGCGGCGAGTTTTAAGCCCTCTAATATATTTCGGTAAAGTTCTGTGATGTTCCAGTGCCACCCAGTCGGTAACTGCACAGGCGCATTATTGAAGCGATTGACATCGTGCAGTTCAATCCGCTGCCCATCAAATACTCCCGCTAGTACCCGACCGCTACTAGCTCCTAAATCAACTGCGAGGTAAACTTTCTTTTGGTTCATAATTGTGAGTGCTTGCTCATGGAAATATCTGCCTTAAGCGGGCTCAGCTATAGTTAACTTTATTCCCATCGATCGAATCTTTTGTTCAAATTCGATGGAGATGCCGTGGTCACAAACAATGTGATCGATATCCTGAGTAGCGGCAAAAAAGTATTCTGAGCGAACCTCAAATTTACTGGAATCAACCAAGAGTATAACTTCCTCAGCTAGTAAAGTGAGACGTTCTTTATAGCTAGCTTGCTCCTCAAAGCCTTCACTCGCGCCACGTTCCGCATCAAATCCAATGCAGGAAACGAAGGCAGCGTGAACTTTGTGGCGGCTCAGTGCTTGCATGCTGTCGCCTCCAACATAGGTGTTCGTTTTAGGATGATAACGCCCACCAGTTGAGACCAGCTCAATGGCTTCTTTGTTTTTCAACTCTTCCATGACAGCGTGCGCGTTGGTAATGACGCGGTAGGGTTGATCCGGGAGTAGGGCAATTAAAGCCAGAGCTGTCGTGCTACTATCAAAAGCATAGGTATGCTGCGGTTGTATTATGGATAGGGCTGCCTTAGCGATAGCTTGTTTAGCGCCGATATTTAAATTTCTGCGTTCGTTAAAAGAGCGAAGCTCAAAAGGGTTTTTCTGATTGCTCGCTCCTCCGTGTATCCGTGTCAGTTTGCCTTCGGTTTCAAGGATCTGTAAGTCGCGGCGGATGGTTTCATCGGTCACTTCCAGTGCTTTGGCCAAGGCGATTGTTCTTACTACGCCCTGGGCCTCTAAACGTCCAAGTATTTGTTGATATCTTTCAGGGGCGAGCATGTCAGTAGGTTTGAAGATTTATCATAAATGGCAAGAATTATCTTGTATTTTGTTGGTTTAACTGGTTTTTGTGATGAATTAGTAGTGATTAACCAAATATAACCAAATATATCCAAATTTGTAATGAAGCCTGAGTATAAATACGTAAAGAACAACTGGGACAACAAATACGCTGATACGCTGAGTGCCAGGGAACGCTTGGTCTATCGCTCAAACATACTGGGCGATGACCAACGTATAACTAATACTGGAGGGGGAAATACATCTTCAAAGCTGATGGAAACGGACCCGCTCACCTCCGAGCAAATTGAGGTATTATGGGTAAAAGGATCCGGCGGAGACTTGCGGACCTCTAAGTTGGTGAATTTCTCGTCGCTCTATCAGAATAAACTTATTGCGCTTCAGTCTATTTATGGAGCTATTGAACCGAATGGAGTGAAGTCTCCTATTGAAGATCAAATGGTGCACATGTATCCACATACGACCTTTAATTTAAATCCACGTCCATCTTCGATAGATACCCCCTTGCACAGTTTTATTGGCGCAAAGCATGTTGATCACATGCACCCAATCTCCTTCATTGCGATTGCGGCCTGCAAAAACTCGGAGGCATTAACCAAGGAAATTTACGGAGATAGCTTAGCCTACCTTCCATGGCAGCGCCCTGGATTTGATCTAGGTTTAAAAATGCAGGCCGTTTATCGAAAGAACAAAGCATGCGTTGGTATTAATATGGGGCAGCATGGACTCATCAATTGGGCAGATGACGATAAGGCTTGTTATGAATTAACCCTGGATTTGATCGAAAAGGCAGGTGCTTTCATTGCCTCAAAGGATCGCGGGGATCAGACTTTTGGTGGTCAGAAATATACCTCACCCAGTGATGCCGTTGCGATAGAAATGACAATTGATCTCCTCCCATTCTTGCGGGGCGCAGTTTCGCAGAGGACTCGCTTTATCGGAACAGTGCACCGTGACGCAGCGGTGCTTGAATTTGTGAATTCAGTTGATGCCCAACGTTTGGCTGAAATTGGCACATCTTGTCCGGATCATTTCCTACGAACAAAAATAAAACCAATGTTTGTAGACTGGGATCCTGAGAGTAATGACCTCAGTTCCTTGAAGTCTCTGATCATTGAGGGCTTGGATCAGTATCGAGCGGACTACGCCGAATATTACGAGGCCTGCAAGCACGCAGATTCTCCCGCAATGCGCGACTGCAACCCCACTGTTATTTTGATTCCTGGTTTGGGTCTGATCGCCTTTGGTAAAAACAAATCTGAATCACGGGTGACCGCAGAATTCTACAATTGCGCCATAGGCGTAATGCGTGGTGCCGAGGCCATTGATTCCTACATTGGCTTACCACGACAGGAGGCCTTTGATATTGAGTATTGGTTGCTCGAAGAAGCAAAACTGCAACGCATGCCAAAAGAAAAGGAATTTGCTCGTAAAGTGGTTGTGGTGATTGGAGCTGGTTCAGGTATCGGTAAAGAGACTGCTTTACGATTTGCACGTGAGGGTGCCCATGTGGTTTGTGCCGACCTAGATGGCGATGCCGCACAAGTCACCGCTAATGAAATTGAAGCTGAGATTGGTCTAGGGATTGGCGTTGGCGGTACTGGAATATCTGCTTGCGGCAACGTGATCGCCTCTGCAATTGATATAGGCGACACAGCAAGCATCGAGGCCTGTTTCCAATCTACAGTCTATGCCTTCGGTGGAATTGATGTCATTGCCCTAACTGCAGGCATTTTTCTCGCACCTAATGTCGACGGGGAATTTTCTGTGAAACAATGGGAGTTAGTCTACCGGGTTAATTCAATTGGCCCCTACCTAGTTGCTGATGCTGCCAAGTCGATTTTTCAATTACAGGGCGCGCACTTAAAAAGCTCAGTCGTCATCACAACCTCGGTGAATGCGGTCGTTTCTAAGAAAGGTTCAGTTGCCTATGATTCTTCCAAAGCTGCTGCCAACCATATCGTGCGTGAACTTGCTGTCGAACTCGCGCCTTATGCGCGAGTGAATGCCGTAGCGCCGGCGACCGTCGTTAAAGGTTCGCAAATGTTCCCACGTGACCGCGTCATGGCTTCGCTCGCCAAATATGATATTGATTATTCTGAGGAGGAATCAACAGAAGACCTCCGGGTTAAATTGGCGCAGTTCTACGCAAGCCGAACCCTGACCAATGAACCGATCACTCCCGAAGACCAAGCGGAAGCCATCTATTTCATGTCGAGCGATAAATCATCCAAAACAACAGGCACAATCTTCAATGTCGACGGAGGTCTGCACGAAGCCTTTCTGCGTTAACACCTTCAATTCCACGCCTTATGTCGAACGATAAACTCGAAAAATTAGTTGAACTCTCACGTGAATTTGGTCGCGAGGATCGTGGTTGGGCTGTTCTAGGAGAGGGTAATACCAGTGTCATGGGTGATGCCGATAGTTTTTATGTTAAAGCATCTGGCAGTTGTCTAGGGCTTGCGAATCGAAGTGATTTTACTGAGGTCAATATAAGTCAAGCCCTCGAGTTTGTTGCGAAATCCTCAATGACCGACGCAGAAGTACAGGACGCTCTTGAAGCAATCAAAGTGGATCCGAATGGAAAACGGCCTTCTGTTGAAACATTTGTACATGCAGTCTGCCTGAGCCTTGGAGACTGCACATGGGTTGGTCACGGCCATCCAGAGTCTGTCCTTTCGATCTTGTGTAGTCAATCCGGAGCAAAACCTTACTTAGAGCATATTTTCCCTGATGCCATTGTGGTATGCGGCCGCAATTTTGCGGTTGTACCTTATGTCGATCCCGGCTTCAAACTAGCTCACGGTGTTCGCGATGCCCTTTTGGAATTCAAGGGAAAATATGGCAAAGCTCCAAAAATCATTTTCCTTGAAAACCATGGTCCCTTTATCCTCGGGCAATCGGATATCGATGTTATCAATACTATGCAAATGCTGGATAAATGGTCGAAGGTCATTCTTGCGAACCAACTCTTCGGAGGCTGCAACTATCTCGCGAAGGCAGAGTCGGACCGCATCGAAAATCGCCTCGACGAAGCTTATCGCCGCAGGCGTCTGTTAGAGCAAGAGCGTTAGTACTCTATAGTCGGCCAAGCTTTCTAGTTGTGACCTGTGTACCGCGCTGTATTTTTTACCGACTTGGGTAGGCGTATCCTTAGAAATCTCGATGGAGGTATTGCCATAAACTTTAAACAGTAATTGGACTGGCCTTCGTTGTTAAAAATAAAAACACAGACATTGTGGCTGTGTTGGAAGGTGATTTAGGTGAATTGTTTATTCTGGCTGCTTCAAATGTCCAGAGGCCATGGGCTTAGCTAGGATTTAGGAAGAAAGAATCCGCGCTGTTGATCACTGATTTCTAAGGAGCATTTCTCCATGACTTCTAGCATGTCCTCCCAAACCATCCGCTTGGTCTTGAGTGTGCTATTGCGGAGGAGGTAAGAGGGATGGAAGGTGATCATAACGGGAATAGTCTCGAACTGATCCCAAGTGCCGCGGACGGAGCCCATCTTGCGCGCTGGGTCATGGCCGAGGAGACCTGACACTGTGGTGTTGCCAAGAGCGACGATGACCTTCGGCTGGATAATTTTGATCTGGGCTTTGAGATAGGGTAGGCAGAAACGCATTTCGTCGAGCGAGGGTGGACGGTTGCCATAGTGTTTATTGTGCTCAGGGCGCCACTTCAAAATGTTGGTGGTGAAGACGTTCTTGCTAGAGAGCCCCATCGCGCTAGTGATTTTGGTCAGTAGCTGACCAGGCTTGCCAATGAAGGCTTCGCCTTCGCGCACCTCATCAGCATCAGGGGCTTCGCCGCAGAAGAAAATATCGGCCTGAGATGAACCGGTGCCAAAGACGATTTTCCCGTCTTCGCTAAGGTGTTCTTTGCAGACTTCGCATGCGAGCACGCGGTCTTTTAGCCATGCTAGTTGGCTAGTCGCGTCGCCCTCGGGGAGTTCGATTTCTGGAGACTCAGGAAGTGGGGCCACTTTAGGAGTCGTAACGGTTTTAGTGACAGTTTTCACGGGGCGAATATGGCTGTCTTTACCTTCCTCTGGCAGTTTAGGATTTTGAGCGGGTCGACCCGATTGTAAGTCGGGTGAGTGATTTTTTGTGACCACGTCCTTATGGGGCACGATCAACTGCATCGTATCGTCTTCAACGAAGACTCGATTCAAACCATCGCGTTGTAATCGTCGTAGCTCATTTGCAATTGCTTCAAGACCTGAGGACATAAAACAAATGTTGCTGATGGGCTTTGACGCGTCGAGTCACTTCTCAGAACTTTTTTATTATTGTAGCAAACAAAGTCCCTTAACTGGCTTGGCTATCGAGTTTGCCTCGGCGAAGCGATACAAACTGAGTGAACCTAGGAAGAAATGAGATAATGCAAATACTCATTGCAAAAACAAAAAAGGCCAGTGGCTGAGCTGTATTTAAGATGGCTAATGCGGCGACAAACCAGCTTATGGAGGTGACGATTGATCGTGATTTTAGGTCTTTGCCGTGTAACAATAACTGTATGATGGAGAGTCCCGTGGCAGCTAGTGCAAGACTATGAGAGACCCCGTCTGTTGCTAATAGGCTTTTTGCGACTAAAATAACTATGATTAAGGCTAATGTGAGGATTACCCAGAAATTTGGGTGCTTGAGAAGCTTAGTGCGGACTTCAGCTTGTATATTCGCATACACAACAGTCGCGACACTCGCCATGGCGATCGAAAGTGCCCAGACATAACTTAAGCTGTTAATCGGGGCCTCATAGTGCCGGACTAAATACTCTAATGTGAAGCACTTAGTAAAAAGTAGACTCCAGAGTGCTAGAATGAAGGTTAAGCGGCTGTTAGTGTTAGCAGAGTAGGTCATGTCTAGTTAGTATTTGTTATGAAATAGCGTGTTTTTTGAATTTGTTCAAGTGAGTGCGTTTATAATTCTTGGATGATTATTTAATCATCATTACGCATATAGTTTGCAATCATGCCATCGGCTTCGGTGTTGCAGGAAGGCTAACTTGATAAACACGCTTGCCCTTCGTGATTTAGGTCTTTGCTTGATAGCCATGACGATGGAGCAATTAAAAAGTGATTTAGAGTGTATCACTGGTGAGCGAGCGATCGAAGCAACTGAAACAATGGCGCAAGTCTTGGCGAGGCTAGATGAAATGGCAAAGTCCTTAGACGCGCCTGAACGACTACAGCACTATTTAAGCAAGCGAAGCTATGTTAAGGCCCTAGCATGGATTGAAGACCCTTCAGCCCAGCACCATGTATGAGCAAAAAACGCAAAATTACGACTAAAGGTGGCGAACCATTAGGTGCGAACCCATTTACAACTCTAGATGGGAACAGATTCCCTGGGGAGGAAATAAGGCCTCGCATTTCATCGCCGCAAAAGAATTCCGCGAAAAAGAAGTCGAAAGGTCGTGTTGAAATACGTCGTGAAAAGGCGGGGCGAGGAGGAAAAACAGTGACCACACTCAAAGAGTTCCCTTTGCATATTCCCTTAAGCACGCTGGGGGCGATGACACTTGAGCTTAAGAGAACCTGTGCCTGTGGTGGCACATTGAAAGGACGCGTAGTCGAACTGCAGGGCGATGTCAGCGACCAAGTATGCGCGGAACTCAATCTCAGAGGCTATCAAGCCGTCCGTGCTGGTGGGTGATCGTCACTCATTCAGCATTTAAATTATCTTACTGTTTGATTTGCTTGAATTTAGCCAGCGGAAAAAGTCCTCATCTTTTAGTATTAGGTAATCACTTTGATATTCAGCGGCGAGTTCGCTCTGGTAGGCATCTTCGGCAAAACGCTTACAATGGAGTAGGACGCGCGCGGTATGTCCGGGCGCACGGACTATACGCCCAAGTGCTTGATGGATACGTCGCATGGCTGGGCGGATGTAGACATCGCGAAAGGCTTCGTCTCGCGATAGGCTGACATGGTCTTCCATTTTCTTTTTTTGTATAAGGTTAACCTCTGGAAGTGCGGGCCCTACGATCATGATTTGTTCGACGCGTCCGCCTAGTTGATCGATCCCCTCTGCGTAACTACTACCAAGAATTAGAAAAAGTGCGTCGGCTATTAATAATCCTTCATCAATGAAGGTAGACTGCTCGGTAAGATTCACACCACGTGGTTGTCGCTGTATACAAAGCTCAGGAGCGAGCGCTTCAATATAAGCCTGTATGTTTTCGGCATAGAGGTAGGATGCAAAAAATACGGCAATAGGTGCACCCGCATTATGCTGAATTAGTTCGGCGATGGTGCGGGCGGTCGTCTCGTAGTGGCTTTCTCGCTTGCTGAGGCGTGTGTCGACACGGCAATCAATGGCTACATCGTAGGCGTCGTCGCGCCAAGGCGTCTGAGCTTGAGCGATGGTGACGGACTCTTTATCTAGCCCGCAGCTTTCCCGATAGCTCTGAAAGGGCGATAGGGTAGCCGACATCATTATGCTGCCAGCAAAGGGTTTTAGGCACTCGGCTATCCATTCGCTGGTGTCTAGGCAGGTGGCAGCGATGACTCCGCTGCGAGGCACCCAGTGCAGATATTGTTGCGAAGGCAGGGAAAGCGTTTCGCTTAATTTGGGGATGCTCCTAATCAGTTTTATGGCGAATGGAGCAGTGGCATCATAATCGAAGGCGGCTAGTTTAAGCTGTTCGGAAAAATCTTCGCATAGGTCTTGGCCAGCGTAGAAGTGGTTGCTAGTCAGCGGTATTTTCGGACTGAGACTGTCAATCCATTGGCATAACTCTGTTGCGGGACCGAGTAGCCGGCGAGGAGCTCCGTGAGCACGTAGTTCTTCGATCGCAAAGAGCAGGTCGGCACTAGCGAGTTCTAAGCTCAGACTTTCTGCGGTGCGGTCTGGCAAATTATGGGCTTCGTCGACGATTAACAAGGTGCGCCCTGGCTCGAAGCCCTGAGCTTCCATGAATACGGGCCTGCTGTCGGGGGAAAAGACGTAATTACTGTCGCCGATCCATATCTCGGAAAAGGGTAAGCATGCTTTGGTCAATGCGTAGGGGCAGATACCCGTGTTCGATCCAATTTCTTGGGCGCGTGTTATTTCTAAGCTACCATCCTCAAATAGTTCGGACGCTCGAATGTCGGCCGCTCGCCAGTTTTGGCCGAGCTCATCATCACAGCGTTGATCGCCTGTGCAAGTATGGCGTTCGCTGTCAATTCGATGCTCATTGCGATTTCGCATCTGGATGTAGCGCAGGTCGTGACCAATCATTTGATTGAGTTGACGGACCGTCTCAAGCTGACCAGTCGATTTGCTGCTTAGGTAAATACAACGCTCGTAGAGTCCGCTTTGCATGTGTTTCAGCGCGTGTTCTAAGACGATTCCAGTTTTACCAAAGCCCGTGGGTGCCTGCGCGAGAACATGGCGCGATTGGAGCGCTGCATTGTGCAGTGTTTGAAAAAGCTCGGCTTGCCCAACTCGTAGAGTATCAAATGCGGGCTTAATCTGAGCCTCACGCAAGCGGTTTAGGCTTCCAAGGCGCTCATCTAGGAATGGGATTAGTTGATCGAGTTGCTGTTCAAAGATGGCATGCTCTGATGGTCTTAACAAAACGGATTGGAGTGCACCGTTTTCGATATTGATGAATTGAACCTCTGCGGCAATTAACTGACCCGCATACTCGGGGAGCACTTCGAGCATCGCTTGATAAGTCGCCGCTTGGGCAAAGTAGGCGGGGTAGTCCGCGAGCAGAGTCTCCTCAGGAGCGGGGAGGGGGCTGCGTATAGTTTTGACCTCTCGGACTAGAGCGCCCTCCGAGGTCGGAAAGAGTTGATCGATGCGTCCATTGAGTTGAAAGAGCCAGTCTCTGTGTCGCCAATCGGCACTCACAGTGACTTCGAAGCGCACCTCAGGATGCTCGGCTTTGATTAGGTTCTCGGAGCTCTTGTGCCATTGTCGGCCGACCGCTGCCCGCCAGTGGTTACTGCCGTGACCGCCAGGGCTCGGTCGATTTCGGAAAGTAGCTAGTTCACCCACGCTCAGGCGCACATTGCGTTGGCTTGCATCTAGCTCCATCAATGCGAAGTGGCTGGGCATTGACGCAGCGTCTCACCAGCTTGCTCCTCTTGCGCGTGCAATAGCAAAGGGCACCTACTTAAAATAGGCAGGTGAATGACGATTCGATATACAAATAAATTTTCAGTTTTCATATCCAAAAATGTGGATATTATCATTGTATTCTTATAAATCACAACTTGTTTTGTTTTCTATGCGTATTCTGATTACTGGTGGTGCCGGATTTTTAGGTAGCCACCTTTCAAAGCGTCTTATCGAAGAAGGCCACCAAGTCATCTGTATGGATAACTTTTTTACTGGGAATAAGCGTAATATCCAGGCTCTGCTTGAAATTCCAAATTTTGAAATGATGCGCCACGATGTGACCGATCCGTTCAAAGTTGAGTGCGACCAGATCTACAACCTGGCTTGTCCCGCGTCTCCTGTGCATTACCAGTATAATGCCATCAAGACAATCAAGACTTCGGTCATGGGGGCGATCAATTGTCTGGGGCTAGCCAAGCGAGTGAATGCTCGTATTTTCCAGGCTTCCACCTCAGAAGTTTACGGCGATCCTTCCGTCCATCCTCAGCCGGAGGCTTACTGGGGCAACGTGAACCCGGTTGGTATTCGTTCCTGTTATGACGAGGGTAAGCGCTGTGCGGAGACGCTCTTCATGGATTATCACAGGCAGAATGGTGTCGATGTCCGTATCGCCCGTATTTTTAATACTTACGGTCCTAATATGTGCCCTGGCGATGGCCGCGTGGTTTCCAACTTTATTGTGCAAGCCCTCAAAGGTCAAAATATCACCGTCTATGGAGAAGGTCAGCAGACGCGGTCTTTTTGTTATTGTGATGATTTGATCGAGGGCTTTATCCGCTTTATGGACCAAGGCGAAACTGTAGGCCCCATCAATATAGGTAATCCTAGTGAGTTCACCATTTTAGAACTTGCCGAAAAAGTCATCAAAATGACCGGAAGCCAATCCAAGATCATCCACGAGACACTACCATCCGACGACCCTAAGCAGCGCCAACCCAATATTACACAGGCTAGAAAAGTCCTTGCTTGGGAGCCGAAGTATTCACTAGACGAGGGTCTCAAGCCGACAATCGCATATTTTGAGAAACTGCTAGCAGCGGGCGAGTCCCATTAAATACTCTCAAATAGCCTGAAAAAAGGGTTGCTTCATCTTGTTAAGCACCTAACTTCCGCTACTTTTTTCAGATCACCAATCAATTTTAGTTATGCCCAGAGAGCACATAATTTTAGAATGCACCGAAGCCCGCGCTGAGGGTAAACCTGTTTCCCGCTACATGTCCTCTCGTGACAAAAAGCAACAGCCTGACCGCATCGAAAAGAAGAAATACAACAAATTCCTTCGCCGTCATACACTCCACCGTGAGATCAAGGGCTAAAAAGCTCGGCATCCATTATTATTTTTCCTCAAACCCGCTTTAATAGCGGGTTTTTTGTTGGTCGATTTAATTTGTCAACCACGTTTCGATCTAAACCCTTGTGACTACGTGATCGATAAGTCTCATTTTTTTCAGCGCCTACTAGCGACCCTTCGCGATGAGCTCCTGCATGCCGTCAATGCGTCTAAAGATGCCGCGGAGTATGCGACTAACGAGGAATCTCGCGCCGAGTCGCAATGGGATACGCAGGGACTGGAAGCCTCTTACCTCGCGGCAGGGCAGGCTACCCAAGCGCGACAATGGGCAGAGGCCGTCGAAGAGCTTCAATCGGAGCGCGAGGATTTGCTCAAGCCCAATGAGGAAGTCTCTCTTGGAGCACTTTTCAGTTGTGACTTTGGAGAGGGAGTCGAATGGTTCTTCTTCGCAGGCACCGCGGGTGGACAGACGATTTCTATGGATGGGCACGAAGTCACTGTGATCACGGCGCAATCACCACTGGCTGGGCGCTTGTTAGGTCGTAAAGCGGGCGATTCTTTTAAATTACCCAATACGTCACTCGGGCAGGTCTTGACGGTCGAGTGATTCTGCATCCATCTATTGGTAGTATGAAAATCTACACCTATAAAAACTGTGGAAGCTGCAAAAAAGCGACTAAGTGGCTTGATGCTCAAGGGATTGACTACGATGAACGACCCATCCGCGAGACGCCTCCATCTGAGAGTGAGCTCAAACAAATGCTCGATTTTCAAGGTGGTGATTTGCGTAAACTTTTCAACACCGCTGGTGGCGATTACCGAGAGCTAAACATGAAGTTTAAGCTGCCACAAATGTCTCAAGCCGAAGCCCTCAATTTACTGACTAGCCGTGGTAATCTAGTCAAACGTCCATTCGCTTTGGGTGATTCTTTTGGCCTAGTCGGTTTTAAGGAAGACCTCTGGTTAGACACTCTGACTTAAAACCATTATTCTGAATACTTCTATGAATGCTATTGAAGATTTAATCAAAACTGTCGCCGCCCTGCGTGAACCAGATACTGGTTGCCCATGGGACATTGAACAAGACCATCAATCTATCGCCGAATGTCTTGTCGACGAGTGTTGTGAGCTTTTACAGACGATCGACCGCCTCGACATGGATCATATGCAAGAGGAGTTAGGTGATGTCCTCCTGCAGGTAGTCATGCACACTCAGATGGCCCAGGAGGTTGGGCATTTCGACTTCGAGAGCGTCTGTCATGTGGTCAATGAAAAATTGATACGTCGTCACCCTCATGTCTTCGGAAAGGATCGCCTCAATTCTTCGCAAGCGGCACTTGTGCAGTGGGATGAGATTAAGTCAGCCGAGCGTAAGCGTGGTCCCGCACAATCTGGTATATTTAAAGATTTGCCCAAGCAGTTGCCCGCACTGATGTTTGCCAAGGATGTTTATAAACAGATCCAAAAGATGGGATTGTCCGCCGAGGCAATCATTGATCAGACAGCAATTGATGCCGTTTCCGACACTTTCGACGAGATAACTCTTGGCAAACAGCTCTTCGAGATCGCTGCGGCCTGTCGAGCTAAGGGGATCGATCCAGAGTCGGCTTTACGGTGCTATACGCAAAAGCTTGTCGATAGTTTAGAAGAGGCTTGAATTGTAACGTTAACTTGGAAGCATTGTTTTGTAGAATTTAGGATCGGTGCCCTAGGGTCGTGGTCGCTAAAATTACGAATACGAGGCTAATAACGCGTTTTGTAGCGGGGTGATCTGGCTACTCAGGTCGTATTTAGGATACGCCGGCAGTATTTGTTTCTAAGGACTCAACTTTCACGCGAATGGTTAACTGGCTGCCGCCTCCGCCAAAATACGTGCCTATAACAGGCGCCACATCTCGGTAGTCTCTACCATATGCGAGCACGACGTAATTTTCGTCGACTACTTTACGGTTGGTAGGATCCAATCCGACCCAACCATGCTGTCCCAAATAAACTTCGACCCATGCATGCGAAGCTTCAGATCC
>QOOZ01000050.1 GCA_003331195.1 Puniceicoccaceae bacterium
TTATGCAGATTTTTTGCCAACAGTCCTGGGCAGTCGAGCAATCGCTCGATCAAACCATTAACGAGGTCGTGGGTCCTTGGACGGAACGCATTTTCCAAGTTATTTTCTTCACTCCCATCACCATTGGGGGGCAAGACATTCCCTTTATTTTAATCTGGTTAGCTGGAGCTGGTATTTTCCTGACGATTTATTTCCGTTTCATTAATCTACGATCCTTCGCTCTCGCTTTTCACACAGTGCGGGGAAAATACTCCTGTCCTGATGACCCTGGTGAGATCACCCATTTTCAAGCACTAACTGCGGCGCTCTCAGCCACGGTTGGCTTAGGCAACATTGCGGGTGTGGCCATTGCTATCTCGAAGGGTGGTCCCGGGGCGGCATTTTGGATGGTCATGATCGGCTTTTTGGGAATGACGACCAAGTTTGCAGAATGCACACTTGGGGTGCGCTATCGAGAGATTGACGAGAATGGGAAAGTCCATGGTGGGCCCATGAAGTATTTGACCAAAGGCTTGGCCGAACAGGGCTGGGCTGGGCTAGGTAAATTTCTCGGCGTGAGCTTTGCTGTTCTTTGTATCGGCGCGTCACTCGGAGGCGGCAATATGTTCCAAATCAACCAAGCGTGTTCTCAGTTTATTGAGATCAGCGGAGGAGCGAATAGCCTACTGGCAGATTATCGCTGGGCCTTTGGCGCAGTCATTGCAGTGCTGGTTGCTGTGGTGATCATCGGGGGTATTCGCAGAATCGCCAATGTGACTGCGCGCCTCGTACCGCTCATGTGCCTGACTTATATATTAGGCGCGCTTACAATTCTGGCGCTGCACATCACAGAGATCCCCAACGCAATTGGTCTAATTATCAGCCAAGCCTTTACGCCTGATGCCTATGTAGGCGGCTTGATAGGTGCCTTGATTGTGGGCATCCAACGCGGCACTTTTTCTAATGAAGCGGGCATCGGCTCCGCACCAATCGCCCACTCTGCGGTCAAGACCTCAAAGCCAGCTAGTGAGGGAATCGTCGCACTGCTAGAACCTTTTATCGATACGATCGTTGTTTGCTCTCTAACAGCCCTTGTCATTGTGATCACTGGCAGCTTTGGCGAGAATCTAGCAGGTGCGAACGGCATAACGGTGACTTCGAAGGCATTCGGGTCCGCCATCACGTGGTTCCCTTTTGTATTATTTGTAGCAGTCACTCTTTTTGCGATCTCAACCATGATCTCATGGTCTTACTACGGGCAACAAGCATGGACGACAATTTTTGGCACGAGCCGCGTCTCTGAACTAACCTATCAATTGCTCTTCTGTGCCTGCATTGTTGTCGGATCAGCTCTTTCACTAGGCGCAGTAACCGACTTCTCCGACGGTATGTTACTAGCAATGTGTTTTCCGAATTTGATCGGTGTGTATTTTCTGTTGCCAGTGGTGAAGCAGGAATTGATTGCTTTCCAATCACACGCGGCTGACATCGACGCGAAAAAGCTCCCTAAAGGTTAAAATCTGCGCGGAAAGCCTCACGAGCGAGTTCAAACTCACGGCGAATGGGTGCTTCGACTTCGGTGATGTCGGTCAGTTGCTGCTCGTCAACCGCACGCTCAATGGCGCGGTAAAAGGCAGCTAGACGGACGAGACCAAGATGACACGCGCTACCGACTATAAAATGCACGATATTACGGAGCTCTAAGAGGTCGCCTTTTGCGCAGACTGTGGGCAGCGCTTCGAGCTTAGTGGCACCTTCATTCACAAAAAGGTCGAACAACTCGCGCAAAAGTGAGTTATCGGTGTCGCCAACATCACCCAGGATCAGTGTATCGATCTGATCGCGATCCATGATGGGGCAGGTTTCGTCGTAATGGACGTTATCAATCTTAGGAGCTGTCGACATATAATAGAATAACAGTCAGCCACGAATTTAATTTTTCGCAGTTAGACTGTTTATAAAGCTGATTTATAATGTGTCTACTGGATCAGGGATATGCAACTTTTGAATAAAGTCTTCAACTAAAGATTATTCGCCAATAGCACTTAGTAAGAAAACGGTCATCTTGTCTGACAACGCTTCGACAATGGCTGAAATTTAGTAGGATGCTGATTAATTTGGTCCAGTTGCGATAAAATGACATCGAGAGAGTGTAACCAATAGGTTGACAGGGAACTAAGGGCACCTAACCTTCACCGCTTTTTCACACCTCATGATCTCTTGGATTCAACATCACCTCATTCGTCACGGACGTTGGCTTTTCCTGTTTCTGCTGGCTATTATTATCGTTGCTTTTGTCTTCACAATTGGTGCCACACCTGGATGCACGACCGACAGTAGTGGCTACGAAGAAAATCTTTTCTACGGCATCGACTTAAACTCACCTCGTGAGAGCGAAGTCATCGCAGAGAAAGTACTACTTAGCGCCATTCTCAATGGACAAGAGATTCGCAGTGACGAGCAGTTTCAAAACCAGCTGACCAGCCGCATCGCCCTGCTCCACCTCGCTGAAGAAATCGGTGTGCCCTCCCCCAGCCAAGAGACACTTTCTAACTACATTACTACCAAAGCTACCTTTCGCGGTGACGACGGCGAATTTAGTGCCGACAGCTACACTAAGTTTGTCGATAGCATAGAGTCAAATCCACTCACGTCCCAAGGCCTTGTCATAGTCGTTCTGGAAGAAGATTATCGCATCAACCAAATCGGCTCTGTCCTGTCTGGGCCTGGCTACACTCTGCCTTCTGAGGCAATCGCTCAGACCCAGCGCAATGCAACCGAGCTGAATTTAGCCATTGCCGAACTCAAATACGCCGACTTCATTCCTGAGATCGCCTTAGAGGAAACTGCACTCCGCGAGTATTATGATGCCAACACACTTCGCTACGAAATTCCCGAACGTATCAAGGCCAGCTATGTATTCTTTGACCTAGAAGGCTATGTAGGAAAAGTTCCCAAACCAAGCGAGGCAGAGCTTCAGGAACACTTCATCTCCAAGCAAGATGTATTCGTAGCTGACTACGAATCGACCAAGTCCAAGCCTACTGAGCCGGACGTAGGCGCAGAAGCAGAAATGCCAAAAGAGCCAGATTCGGTCACATTCAGCGATGTCCGCGAAGCCGTCACCCAAAGCTATCTGATCGAACAAGAAACTCGCATGGCCAACGAAGCCGCGCAAAGCTTCGCTTACACCCTCTATCGCGATGAGATCAAGCGTGACTCTGCTGCCTTTAAGGCACTACTCAAGAAGGAGAACCTCAGCCTGACTAAGATCGAGCCCTACACAATTGCTGGTGCGAGCCAGCGCGCACTGCCCTCTGAGTTCTTGGAGTCTGCTTTCAAACTCGGGGGCAATCGTTACTATTCCGATGCCTATGCCGTTAATGGCGGCTATGCCGTTCTCCTCTACGAAGGAAGAATCGCCCCCGAAATCCCTGAGTACGAAGCCGTCCAATCCGAGCTTACCAACGACTACAAGACCGACGAAAAACGCCGTCTATTCAATGAAAAGGGCCAAAGCCTCCAAGCAGAGCTCAAAGCTAAGATCGTCCAAGGCATTGACTTTACCGAAGCAGCCGAAGCCCTTGGACTGGGCACTGCCTCCTTTGAGACCTTCTCCGTGCAAGAGGCTCCGCGAGAGCTAAACCGCAGTGCCCTTCAACTAGCCCATGGCATGCAATCCGGCGAGGTCTCGCCCATGCTTACCTCTGATGGCACAGGCATCTTCGTCTATCTTGCAAACAAGACCGTACCCGAGATCGCCAGCGAAAACGAGGAACTAAAACAAGCTGAAGACTTCCTTGCTCGCTACGCCGCCTATACTAGTGGCTCATCATTCGCTAACGAACTGGTCTTCCTCGGCTTGCCCGAGGAGGTCGCCGAAGAGCTTTCCGAATAAACACACGATGGATTGGAGTCAGTTCCAGCGTATCGAGCCTCACCTCTTACTTGGCCTCATCAACACCGAGCTTCGTAACCACGCCGACTCACTCCAAGACCTCTGCCGCACGCACGATATAGATCAAGCTGAACTTTGCGCCCATCTTGCAACCGCCAGTTACCACTTTTACGCGGAACAAAACCAATTCCGTTGATGTATTTATTTAAGTTCTTAATTCCAATTTCTAGCACCAAGCAATTATGACTAACACACCCGCACCTGAACGCCACGAATTCCAAGCTGAGGTTAAACAAGTCCTCGATATTGTAGTTCATTCCCTCTACACCGACAAAGAGATCTTTGTTCGCGAGCTCGTCTCGAATGCCTCCGACGCCACCGAAAAGCTGCGGCACAACCAAGTCGCGCAAAAGGATGCCGACATCTTCGATGCTGACCTCGACCTTGAAATCCAAGTCGCCTCCGACGAAGAAGCTGGCGAAATCACGATTCGTGACTTCGGCATAGGCATGACTCGTGATGAGTTGATCGAAAACCTAGGCACCATCGCCCACTCTGGTTCAAAAGCCTTTCTCAAAGCACTCAAAGATAGCGGTGAACGTAATGATAATCTCATTGGCCAATTTGGCGTCGGTTTCTACTCCGTCTTCATGGTGGCGGATTCAGTCAAGGTCTACACTCGCACTTGGCAGACCAAGGGCGAGGGCTACTGCTGGTCGAGCGATGGATCAGGCGCTTACGAGATCGAGCAAGTCGAGGGCGAACGTCGCGGTACCCGTGTCGTGATTTCGCTCAAGGATGAATACAAGGACTTCGCGAAGAAGGATCGTATCGAAGCGATCATTAAAAAGTATTCCGCCTTCGTGCAGTTCCCCGTATTGGTGGATGGCGAGAAACTCAACACCATCGGCGCTATCTGGCTCAAAAGTAAGAGCGACGTCTCCGAGGAAGAATACAAAGAGTTCTACAAATTCCAGGCCAAGGCCTTCGACGAGCCTCGCTTTTGGCTTCACTTCAACGCCGATGCACCCCTCGAAATCAACGCCCTCCTCTACGCGCCAACTGAGAATATGGAAGGCTTCGGTTTTGGCCGTATGGAGCCTGGTGTAGGCCTCTACTGCCGCAAAGTGCTCATCGACAACGAGCCGAAGAATCTCCTTCCCGACTGGCTGCGCTTCGTGCGTGGCGTCGTCGACAGCGCCGACCTGCCGCTCAATATTTCCCGCGAGTCGATGCAAGATAGCACCTTGATTCAAAAACTTAACAAGGTCATCACCAAGCGCTTTCTCAAAACACTCGAAGAAAAAGCCAAAAAAGAGCCCGAAGTATATAATGATTTCTGGAGTAGTTTCGGGCTTTTCCTCAAAGAGGGTGTGACTACTGATTTCACTCACCGCGACCAATTGCTCAAGCTCCTTCGCTATGAATCCTCCTATACCGAAGAAGGCACCAACACTTCCCTATCCGATTACCTCTCTCGTGCACCCGAAGGCCAAAAGGAGATCTACTACTTGTTTGGTCCCAGTCGCGCAGCGATTGAGAGTGGCCCCTACATCGAGGCATTTAAGGCGCGTAAGATTGAGGTGCTTTACCTCTACGAGCCGATTGACGAGTTTGTCATGAACCACGCGCGTGCCTTTGAGGAGAAAAACTTCGTTTCCGCGGATAATGAAGAGATCGATCTCGACGCTATCGCGCCCGAGACTGAAACCGCCAAAGAAGACGGGCTCAAAGCCAGCGAGTCCGAAGCGCTTTGCGCCTTCATTAAAGAAAAGCTTGGCGACGAAGTGAGTGAAGTTTCTGCCAGCGAGCGCCTCGTTGGCAGCCCTGCTATGATCGTCAACGCCGACAAACAGATGACCGCTCAAATGCGTAAGATGATGAAAGCCATGCAGCAAAAAGCAGGTGGCTCAGAAATGCCGGGTATGGGCGGTGAGCCTCCCGTCAAGTTGCAAGTCAATCCACGCCACCCACTAGTCAAGAATCTAGCAGCCCTTCATGGCAACAATGGAGACTTAGCCAGCCTCATTAGCCAACAGCTACTCGATAACGCCCGCATCGCAGCCGGGCTACTCGAAGACCCCAGTCAGATGGTGCAGCGTAATTACCAGATTTTAGAGCAGCTTAGCTCGATTAAGAAAAAGACCGTAAAAAAAACCGTAAAAAAGGCGGCAAAGAAAGCTACGAAGAAAAAATAATAAACTGGTGCCAACTGCGGGAAGCCCATGCCTATGTGTGCCCTGTGTAATCGTATCATGCCGCTGAAAAAATGTCCGCTAGCCAGAGCTATTCCATTCTTGAGCGCAGCAGCATAGCTTAAAAATCAGTAGGCTACTCGAACGACGGAAAGCTGCGAGTCATCTCAACAAGGACGACGAAATCGTGGCCATCTTAAAAAACTTCGAATACGACGAAGGCAGAGGCCGTAGGTCATACCCTCACGCCGCCAGCTGAAGTGTAGCAATTGACTACTCTTTCTAGGAAAAACTAGGCTGATAAATGTCGTGCAAGCGGAGCAATCCAAGGCACTTACCATCTTGCTCGTCGACCACAGGAAGCACTGAAATCTGAGATGGGCGCTCTTCCATGATTCGGACCGCCTCACCGAGACTCATGTTCAGCCGGGTTGAAATGGGCGCTGCGGTCATACAATTTCCGACTTGTTTAGCTAAAATGTCACCCTCCTCAGAGAGTATTCGACGGATGTCACCATCTGTGAGGATACCCTCCAGCACGCCGTCTTTCGAGAGGATGCAGGCTGCCCCGAGGGGAGCCTTTGTCATGCGAATAACGATCTCGCGCAGAGTTTCACTGACCTGTGCGCAGGCTATACGCTCGATCGGGTGCATGACTTCACCCACTGTCATGAGTAAATTACGCCCTAGCTGCCCACCAGGGTGAAAAGTAGCAAATTCCTCGGCCGTAAAGTCGCGCGCCTTGACAAGTGCTGCCGCGAGGGCATCGCCAATTGCAAGACTCACAGTGGAGCTAGAAGTCGGCATAAGGTTGAGCGGGTCGGCCTCGTTTTCGACGCTAGCATCGATCACCACATCAGCCGCTTCGGCAATGGGGGAATCTAGCTTACCGACAATAGCGATGATCGGTGATTTAAATTTACGAAAGAGCGGCATCAGGCGGATTACTTCAATGGTGCTACCGCTTTTGGAGAGAACGATGGTAGGATCTCCCGGCTGGTAAACGCCGAGATCGCCATGAATGGCCTCCGCCGCATGAAGGAAGACAGAGGGTGTGCCACTACTGGAAAAGGTAGCGGCAAGCTTTGCGCCGATGCGGCCGGACTTTCCAATACCGCAAACAACAAGCTTGCTCGGGGCAGCTAAAATAATGTCGACGGCAGCAGTGAATGCACTGTCTAGCCGAGCGGCAGCCATTTCGATGGCCGTAGCTTCCGCACGCATCGCTTCGCGTCCAGTTCGTAAAATTTCCTGATTCGATTCGGGCATCATTCAGATTTAAGCCTCTAATCTGGTATCGACCACTCTAAAATTCGAAGATGACGGGCATGCATTAAAAAACCACCAAATTGCTGAGGTGGTTTTAAAAAATCATTAAATTGAGGCGTTTGCCCTGATGCCCTACTGACCTATTGACTTAATAATCTTTAAGAGTGATTAAGCCCCAGAGAAGGGATACTTGGTCACCGCCAAAATCATTACGGGTGTAAATCTCATCAGTGCTTATAGAAAAAGTCGCAGAGCTTGATGGCTGGTAATGCGCTTTATTAATCTTAACTATTCCAAGTAGATTCGCATCTTTGGATCCCATTTGGCTAGTGCCAACAGGCTGGCAGCCAGTGAAAATGAGTGCGGAAATTGAAATAGAAAGAAGGGCGATGATCTTGGTGCGCATTTTTATTCGTAGGGTTAGAGTTGTATTTACTACACTGTGAATGGAGTTGGCTCACTTAGCAAGTGGTTTTTAGGACTCTAGAAAAGTCTAATTTATTCATTCGTGCCGGCAAGCAGATCTTCAGCGATGTCCATATTTGAGTGCACCGCCTTTACATCTTCCAGATCGTCGAGTTTCTCAATTAGGTGAAGCACTTTGCGGGCGGTCTCAATATCCCCAACTGGCACCATAATATTAGGAAGGTAGGCGAGATCGGAGGATTCAGTCTCAATCTCTTTTTCTTCGAGTGCCTGAGATAGCGTATCATACTCAGTCATCGGACAGATGACCTCAAAGTGATCTCCCTCGTTCTTGATATCTTCCGCGCCTGCTTCGAGTGCGAGATCCATAAGGGCTTCTTCACCAATTTTTACAGAATCGATAATCACTTGACCCTTGCGATCAAACTGAAAGGCGACAGATCCGACACCTGCGAGATTGCCCCCATTTTTAGTCATGGTACTGCGAACTTCCGATGCAGAGCGGTTTTTATTATCGGTTGTGATCTCCACAATTATACCGACACCCCCTGCCCCGTAGCCTTCGTAGACGAGTTCTTCGTAGACCACGCCAGGCAACTCACCCGTACCCTTTTTAATCGCACGGTCGACATTGTCGGAGGGCATATTGGCCGCCTTGGCCTTAGCGATGACTGTCCGCAAGCGCGGGTTCATTGCGGGATCACCGCCCCCATCGCGCGCGGCAAGGGTGATATCCTTACTGATCACACTGAAGATTTTACCGCGCTTGGCATCGGCTGCACCCTTAGCGCGTTTGATTGTGGCCCATTTACTATGTCCTGACATAAGTGTGAAATGCTGAGAATTTGAATAGGTTAATTGCCTGCTTACAATTATTTGCGCTTCGGCTTAGTGCGAGGTGCACCGCCCTTGCCTTTTGACTTTGTTTCAAGCGCGGCTGCGACTGGCTTAAGTGGCTCATCGGGACGGCTGTTAATGATCTTCTGCTGGATTATGGTAAGAATGTTTTGTACTGTCCAGTAGAGTACGAGGCCGGAGGAGAAATTATAGAGGAAAATCAAGAAGATGAAGGGAAGGAACTTAAAGATCTTCTGCTGCATGGGGTCTGCCGTCGGCGAAACGGGCATCATACTCATCTGCAAGAACATGGTTACACCCATGATCATAGGAAGAATGTTGATCGGGAAACCACCGACCACGAACTGAGTATCGGGTAGCGATAAGTCAGAAACCCAAAGAAATGACTCGAAGCGAAGCTCGGAAGCGGTGCGTAGCATGTAAAAGAGGCCAAGGAAAATTGGCATCTGGATCAGCATGGGGAGGCACCCAGCCACAGGATTGACTTGATGCTCTTTAAATAGCTTGAGCGTCTCCTGCTGCATCTTCTGCGGGTTGTCTTTGTGCTTTTCCTTGAGCTCCGCCATAGGCCCTTGGATGGAGGCCATACGCTTTTGCGAGCGGCTTGCCTTCGCCGTGAGTGGCCAGAATAGAAGCTTGATGCAGATCGTCATGATCACGATGGACCAGCCCCAGCTTGGGACGACGGAGTGGATCAAATACATGAATGCGAGCAGTAATTTACTAAAGAAGCCGAGAAAACCAAACTGCATGACGAGGTCTTGCTCGTTCCCGATCGCTTGGAGACGCTTAAACTCCTTGGGCCCTACAAAATATTGAAAGTCTAAGGACTCCGACTCGCCCGCAGCGAGAGTGCCAATCTCGTAGCCTACGCTACCTGAGATACCGAGACGGCCAGGCTGATTATAGACATCAGAGGGGGCATCGACTGGGTAGACAAAAAGATCTCTGGCGATCGTATTCGAGGAAAGCACACTTGCAAAAAACTGATTTTTAACCGACGACCACTCAATGCGAGCCGCCTCTGCAATCACGTCCTTGGGATCGCTCGCGCCGATTCCGAGGAAGCCTTTGCCCCCAGTTAATTTCTTGATCGGAATGAACTCGGCATCTTCGCCGTCGAAGTAGCCGACATTAAGAAAGTTAACGCCGATCATTTCCTCGGTGATTGGACGCGCCGTGCCCAGATTGAAATAGATGCTTGCGAGGGCCATTGAGGAGGTCGATTTGTTCTTAAAGACGGTGCTGTGCTCAATCGTGTAAGGCTCATCCTCGGAGCCAGTCGATGCGATGTGATACTCACGACGGATGCTAAGTCCCTCGCTACTTTCTAGTACGAAAGTGACAGAATCAGAGGACTGTTGCTCAATACGGTAATCGAGATCGAACTCTCGAATCTCACCATCGCCCGAGTTTAGGCTCAGGCTCAGCGCTGGTAGGAGACCGCCCTTGTTAAATACGTAGTCATCACGCTCGCCGCTTTTAGTCTGGAGAAAAGAGACCGTCTGAATTGCGCCACCGCGAGTGGTGAAGACCGCCTCGATGTTATCGTTGTAAAGCGTCACAGTGCTCTCCGGAGAGATTGGCTTGGTGGCGACCTCGACTTCAACCGCTTCGACCTGCTGAAAAAGATCAGAGACCGAAACCGAAGACTTGGAGTCGGCTGCCTCGAGCACAGGATCCGCTGGCGTGGTCGATTGACCCGCAGTGGCTTGTAGCGTTTCCGCCTGCTTGAGTTGCTCGATGCGCTGCTTCTCGATTTGTTGGCTCTGCCAAAACATGAAGCCAATACCAGCTCCAATGAAAACTAAGCCTAAGAGTGTGTTCTTTTTATCCATCTGAATGAGTATTGAAAGGTGATGAGATGTCGTGCCTTGGCTCGCTTTTCAAGTCTGGAACGGGGTCATATCCGCCCGGATGCCATGGATGGCAGCGTAAAATCCGCCGCAAGCCTAGCCAAGCGCCATGAAAGAAGCCGTGGCTCAAGAGAGCCTCACGCGTGTAGCAGGAACAAGTGGGTTGAAAACGGCAGCCACAGGAAGCGCCAAATAAAATCTGTTTGAGCGGTGAAAGCACCCACTGGTAAACTCGCACCAGTAAGGCTGCAAAACGCGAAAGTACTGATGGGCGCGCAGTCAAAATACGCTGGATCTTTTGGCAAAAGTTCATGAGTCAGTAGCGATATCAGCCACTTGGTTTTTTTGGATCGTGCGACAGGCACGGAGCAAACGCGCTTCCAGATCGTCGAAACTGTGACGGTTAAAATGACTGCGTAGCACAATCACTAATTCACTGCCCTGAGGTAATTCCGTAGCATGCTTTCTAAATAGCTCGCGGATCATTCGCTTCCCATAGTTGCGCTTGACGGCCTTACCTACGCGGCGACTAGTGACAATCCCTAGACGCGGAGCAGTAAGAGACTCAGACACGTGACATTGAAAAATGAAAGGTCCGCAGTGGATACGATGACCCAAGCTGCGGACTCCTTGAAATTCGCGTGGCTTGCGTAGGCGATTGGAAGCCGGGATACCCATGGCCTCGATAATACGCACAAAAACCTCGCCTAGGCGGCTAGACGATGACGGCCCTTAGCGCGACGCGCGGCCAGAACCTTGCGGCCAGAGTGTGTTGAATTGCGTGCGCGAAAGCCGAATTTGCGAGCGCGACGCAGCTTGGAGGGTCGATAGGTTGGTTTCATAAGAAAAATGTCCTCTAAATGGGAAAGCGGGGAGGAAAACCCCTGCCCTAACTGCTGTCAAGGCACGATCATAGAGATTTGCGCCTCTTTTCGGGTCACTAAGACCCGAGAAATGTTAAATTTAAGTAAAAGTAGCCACGCAAAGATAGGCGATTTGCAATCGACAATGATGTGCTTATTTTACTTAATCTTACACCACCCCTGTTATGCCCTCTCTTCTATCCACCCTGCTCGGAATATTTCTTGTGGCTACGCTATGCACATTTGCCACTGCAGACTCTTTTTCCATCACGCTGGACGGGGCCGAAACCGAATTGCTGCTGAAGGATACAATTGATCCGCTTGAAATTATTGAGTTTTCGAGTAATATGAAAGATTGGATTCCTATAGCAAGAAACTACGGAAATCAGTGGGAAAACATTTTTCCTCATGCATATGACCTAAGCGCAGTGGCTGGGAGCACCGATCAAGCCATGGTTTTGCCAACAGGTGAAAAAGGTTTCTACCGAAAGCGCTCAGCCAGCACAATAAACGCAAGTTCCAATAAAGAATTAGCATCTCGTTTCTTAACGCAGGCAACCTTCGGTCCATCACGCTCCGAAATCAATAGCTTCCCTAATATAAACTCAAATACCTTTGGGTCTCCGGAAGATGACAGCTTTGAAGACTGGATAAACGCGCAAATTGCAATTAGCCCCTTCTATCACCGTGCCTATTGGCGAGAACGTAGCGATCCAGATTACATTGACGAATCTGCATTAGCGGATCGCCTTGTCAACGAGGTCGGCCACAACCCTGCCTATGGGCAACAGTTCGCATTTAGTCGCGGGCAAACAATTTACAGGACCGACTGGACGAATCCCCTGCCAGGATACGGAGGCTTGTTCGATATCAATGGCAATGTCATCGACGAGAACCACCCCGACTGGCCCACAGACTCAAACGATTTTGATTGGCAAGGTAGGCCCATGACAGGCTTACATTTTGACAATTGTATCGCCCACATATCTGGAACAGGTAACCCACCTTATCGATTAAATAAATACGATACAAATTATCCCGTTAGTGATACACGACAATTGGTGTGGTATAAAGCCGCCATTGACGCTCCTGATCAACTACGACAACGTGTCGCATGGGCGCTGTCGCAGTATTTTGTCGTTGCCGAGTTAGGAAGTAATCAGCCGCAGGCAGTCGAGCGCTGGTTAAATTATTATGATATTTTTACACGGCACGCATTTGGTAATTTCAGAGATATACTCGATGAGGTGACGTGGAGCCCGCATATGGGTTACTACCTATCTCACATTGAAAACAGAAAGGCGAATCCCAACCAAGGGACTTACCCAGACGAAAACTATGCACGCGAAGTTATGCAGCTTTTTACTATCGGGCTATGGGAACTAAATGAAGATGGCACAAAAGAAGTAGACGCAAACGGCGATGCGATACCCACCTACGATAATGATGATATATTCGAGTTTGCCAAAGTTTTTACGGGTATGCGCAGGCCTCAAAATCGAGGCCCAGATACGAATATAGAAGAATTAAGCAATAATTACATCGACCCAATGAGAGTTGATAAAAGTTGGCACGACTTTGACCCCAAGACTCTTCTTGACGGCACTACGCTAGGCCCATTCAAACAAAATGCAAACGGTGTCAGAAAGGATGTCGCAGGCTTATTAGATCATCTTTTCAATCATAAAAATGTGCCGCCCTTTTTTGCGCGATTCATGATCCAAAGGTTTACGGTTTCTAACCCATCACCTGCCTACATAAAGGCAGTCGCTCTGGCCTTCAAAAACGGCCTCTATGAAGGTTCTGGCTCAGGTAATCGAGGCTGCATGGAAGCGACCATTAAAGCGGTTTTACTCCACCCAGAAGCTCGATCTGCGAGCCTTGCATACGATCCTAGTCACGGCAAGTTAAGAGAGCCTCTAATTAGACTCATGCATGTTGCCCGTGCCTTTGAACTTACATCAAATCGAACCTATGGATGGTTGTACTTCAAAGATACACACGATACGATCTTACAGGCGCCCTATGAGTCACCATCTGTTTTTAACTTCTATCGCACTAACTATGCGCCCAATGGTCCGATTGGAGATGCTGCACTTAACGCTCCAGAATTTCAAATCCACAATGACGTCAGCGCTCTTCAATTATCAAATGCTCTAATCACACTAATAGTTCATGGAATCGCTGGCGGTAATTATGGAAATATCGGACAACGTAACCTTGTCGATTCAGTCTTAGACTTTACTTATGAGAATTCTATCTCAGGCAATACCTCAAATTTGATAGACCACCTTGATTTGATACTCTGTGCAGGGAGACTGACATCTGAAAATCGAGCCACCATTCTGGCAGCCGCCAATACTCCAAGTCTAAATTTAACAGGTATTGATAAAGTTAAATACGTAGCGAGATTAATCGTGCTAACACCCGAATTTAACACACTATACTAAAATGGATCTTAAGAAGAAAATCTCGAGGCGGCAATTTATAGGGCAAGCCAATTGTGCCGCTGTAGGCACGGCCTCCCTACTGTCTTCATTACTTTCACTGCGCTTGACTGCTGGTGCAGCATCAGCCTCTAACTTTACTGATTACAAGGCACTCGTGTGTTTATTCCTGAATGGAGGTAATGATTCTTTTAACATGCTTGTTCCGAGGCAACAAAGTGCCTACAATGAATATGAACAAGTGCGCGGAGGCGTTGGCGGTACTGGCTTAGCAATTCCTAGAGCAGATTTACACCAGATAACATCATCACTTCAAAACTCTCCGAATGGAGCTGGCTACAGTAACTTTGGGATTCACCCCGACCTACCCTATTTAAAAACACTCTACGACCAAGGAGACTTAGCCTTTGTCAGTAATGTAGGTTCACTCATTGAGCCTACTTCTCTGGTGCAATACAACGACGGATCTAAGCCCAAACCAGAGGGGCTATTCTCCCACCCAGATCATCAAGTTCATTGGCAAACACTCGTACCTCAGGTGCGTGGGTCTGCACCTAAGGGCTGGGGAGGTCGGATGGCGGAGGTTATGTCTCATGCTAATCAGCAGAGTAACATTGCGATGAATATTTCACTCTCAGGGGCAAATGTACTTCAATCTGGAACTACTACTGTGCCTTACATAACCGATCCTCGTGGCGTGGTCGAGTTAAGTAATTACGGACAAGACCCAACTCTCGCACTAGCCGTCGATGATATATTGGGCCAACATTATCAAAGTATCTATTCCAAAACTCTTGCACATACTAATCGAAATTCGATCGATGCTTCCGTAGCTTTTAAATCTGCACTAGATAGCCTAAGCACACCCTTTGACCCAAGTGTAATCAGTGGCGAGACTCAAACCTATCAACGCCTTTCAATGGTCTCAAAAATCATGGAGGCAAGAACAGCGCTTAGCATGAACCGACAAATCTTTTTTGTGGAGCGGGGAGGTTGGGACCATCACAATGAATTATTAACACCACAATCTGACCTATTTATTGAGCTTAATGAGGCTATAGAGATTTTCTGGACTGCAATTCAATCTATGGGACTGCAAAAGAATGTAGTGCTCTACACCGCATCCGATTTTGGGCGCACTTTAACTTCAAACGGAAGTGGCTCTGATCATGCTTGGGGAGGTAACCACTTTATCATAAGTGGCAGTGGCAATATTAATGGCGGTGAAATCTATGGAGAATATCCAGATCTTGCTCTAAATAACAGCTCTACAGATCTAGGACGTGGACGCATTCTTCCAACTACCTCAGTAGATAGCTATATGGCAGAACTCGCTTATTGGTATGGAGTCCCGAATTCTGAGATGAGTACAGTTATCCCGAATATTAATAACTTTAGCTCTAGCTTTGTTAGCCCAAATTCACCATTGGGTATACTCAACAGTTGATGAAAAGTTTAGTTCTTATTAAAGGATTTTACACATCAACGCTTTTTTGCCTCTTTGCATGCTCGTTCAGTTCTTTGTTTGGATCCTCTTACACAGTATTACTGAGCGATTTCACATCACAATTAGATGACTGGGGAGGCGGTGCTGATTATTTCCTCAGCACACAAGATGCAATTGATCCGGGCAATTCGTATTTCCGTGAAGAAATCAATATGTTTGGAGGTGAAACCAATAAGAATAAGATGGTGGTGCGTAGACCAGTCGCTTCCAATGTTATTGCAAGCGATCCGTGGTTAGGAGACTTTAATGCTAAAGGAATTCAAAGTGTTGAGTTGGACTTTAACAACTGGAGTGCGGATGAACCTGTCTATTTACGTTTAGCACTCTCAAATGTTACAAAACCGATGATTTCATCGGGCACTTGGTGGGTGAGCACAACCTACGCGACATTCTTACCAGGAAGTGGTTGGGGAAGCGCTAGTTTTAATATTACTGAGGCTGAAATGAAGCGTGTGGGAGATTTTAATGGAGGCTTTGGACAAGACACTTTTGAAGATACTTTATCAGACATAAAGGGCTTTCGTTTCATCGCCTCTAGTTCAGGAGATTCAGCATTGGGCGACGAGTTCTCTGGTGCCATAGGTGTGGATAATGTACGGCTAATTTCTACGATTCCAGAGCCAAGTAGATTCGCGGTAATTATGGGCTTACTAGCGACTATATCCCTACTGAGAAGGCGGCGTAGATAAGTCATAGCTAGTCGCTAAGACACCGGGAATGCTCTTTGTTGCTTTCCTTTCGCCTTCTCCATACCGAGAGCGTGTAAGTAACTTTATTAGGAAAATAGCTTTACGAGATAATTATGAAAATAGTCCATCAAAATACCATTCACCTAGAAAGCCAGTTACAAAAAAGTCCTTACCTATTGAAAGTATGGAAGTTAAAGTGGTGGGCCCGGTGGGGTTCGAACCCACGACCAAGGGATTATGAGTCCCCTGCTCTAACCGCTGAGCTACAGGCCC
>QOOZ01000051.1 GCA_003331195.1 Puniceicoccaceae bacterium
AAGGCACGCGGGGCTTCTTCCGCAGCTTCCGCAGCGAACGGCATCGTCGATTCCGTTCGCGCGCTGACCACACCGACCGCAGCCGGCGACACATTCAGCATGTGCGTCTGCTCCGACGGCAGTTACGGCACACCCGAAGGCCTCATCATCTCTTTCCCTTGCCGCAACGATGGCCATAAGGTGGAGATCGTGACTAACCTCACACTCAATGAGTTCAGCCGTGCCAAATTTGATGCCTCTGTGCAAGAGCTAGCCGAAGAGCGCGAAGCAGTCAAAGACCTGATTTAATATTGGAACATCCACCGGATAACCCTACCAATACAAGCTTTCAGCAAGCCCGCCAGCGTCGTCGCTGCGCGGGCTTTTTTGAAGCTAGTAGCACTCGTAAGTACGTAGCAACCCTGTCACCACCGCATCCGCATATTCGACCAGAATGTCATCTGCTGGGAGCGGCTCGTGGTATTCCCTGGCGCTCAGTGCTTTTTGGATTCGTGCATAACTACTCTGGCTGTTGGAAATATACGGCTCCATCAAAACAGTCGGACAATCGACGAGTCGTAGCAGCATAAGATTTCGCGCCCATAGAGACGGTACTTTAGGAAGGATCCGAACCGCATTACGACCTAGATAATTTGAGGCGGGTAAGCCCGTTGCTTCAACCAAAGCGGAGCCTAGCGCGGCACCCAGCTGCGCTTCAACTGGGCCGCTGCCGTTGGTCATCTTTTGCACAAGGCGTGTTTGCTGGGACGGTAAGGCGAGTTCACCCACGCTGAGGCAGCCAAAAATCAAGACATGGGCATGGTCCGACTCTACCAGTTGCTGCGTCTCTCCCGCCGGCCAAGAAGCGGCATTGATGTGGAGCGAAATCAGGGCATCGGGCTGGATGACTTCGTTGACCAACCTGGCCCGCTCGGCAATCTCGTCCCTAACGATGGCTAGGTATATGGCACGATTGCGGACAGCCAGCGCGTGATCGAGCTGCGATTTGAGCGAAAGCTCTGTAGGAGGCATTTTCTCTGCAGTAGCAAGCGCCCAATAATCAATAAAAGTCTTTGGGTTGATCGGTTGGTAGTCCTCACGGAGCAGTGTGACCTTAGCGCCGAGCCTTGTGAGGCGAGTGCGGATACGTCGCGCTACTTCTAGTACGAGTTCACCCTCGCGTACCCAGTGGTCTTCTTTGGAGATTCGAAAGTTACGCCGCTCCCACTCTGCCCAGACACCACCAACGTGACCGGGATCAAGCGCGAGATGTAGCTTAGCGAGGGGTTGGTCGAAAGCGTTTTCCGCTTCCGCTATAGTTTTAGTAGCGATCTGCCCGAAATCGATTACAGTAGTTCCATCTGAATAAGGCGTGTAGCGAGTCGAAAGTTCATAGGCGATTTGATCAGACATGATCTGCGCAGCACCTAGAATAGGTGACAAGGCAAGCCATACCAAATTAATGGAGGGTCGAACTCCTGCGTATCTACCTATACGCCGGTGAGGGGTGTGCAGAAGCGCGGCACTCCATTTTTTTAATTCAATGCTCAATCTTATAAAAATCTGATAGATCAGACCTCACACACCAATAGAAAAACCGCCGGCTTGCTCCGGGAGTTTAAAAATTAAAGTCATCCAGGGCCTAGGAGGACTTCTCTTGGAATACGTGAACGTCGCTTTGCGGATAAGGAATGCTAATGCCTTCGGCGTCGAACTTCTCTTTGACTGCCTTCGTAAAGTCAAATTTGACAGCCCAGTAATCTGCCGAATTAACCCATGGACGTATCACGAATTCGACACTGCTGTCACCAAGGTTAGCCACTGCAATCGTCGCGACTGGATCCTTGAGCACGCGCTCATCCGCCGCAAGCAAGTCTTCCATAATTTGTTTAGCCTTATTTAGATCATCATCATAGCTGACACCAAGGGTCATATCAATACGGCGAGTGGGGTGCGCAGAGACGTTCGTAATCGCGCTGCCCATGATAGTGGCATTTGGAATGATGATTTGCACATTGTCAGGAGTCTTCATCTCAGTTGTGAAAATACCGACTTCCACAATCACGCCTGCTTCGCCGCCTGCTTTAACGAAATTTCCTACCTTAAATGGTTTGAAGAGAATGAGCAAGATACCCGCTGCGAAGTTTGAAAGTGAACCTTGCAATGCGAGGCCGACCGCCAAACCAGCGGCACCAATCACAGCAACGAAAGAGGTAGTTTGCACACCAAGCTTACTGATCGCAGAGATAACAACAAATATGACTAAGCCACCATGAAGCATGCTGGCTAAGAAACCGACCAATGTGGGGTCGACTTTCTTCTTCTGGAGGGTATTGAAGAAGCAGTTCTTGATTATCTTGGAGATCCATAGACCGACCACGATAATAACGACTGCAGCAATAATTTTAATCCCGTAGAGCGTGAGCGCTTCCATCATCTTTTCGACGACTGGAGCTTCAGTTGCTTGGTTCACTAAGGAATCTTTTTGTGAGATTTCTCCTTCTGTCATAATCTATATTAGTTAATGTTAATTAATACTTTAAATAAAATTTTATAGCTTAGTTTCTTCTCATCTTTTATGAATAGGCTAAATATAAGAATGTGACTTTACTTCAATCTTCACCGCCGCTCCTTTGCCTAGTGTCAACGAATGTCCACGACCGATCAACTCGACCTCTACAGACTCTGCGCGCTCACTACGCGCCTTCACAGACAGAGTGACCCCCGGGTTTAGACCTGAATCTGTGATGTAGTTAAGGAATTTCGTATCCTGGTCGCTAATCCGAGCTACAGTGACCTTTGTTTGCAGCGGACACTCCATCAATGTCTCTACCGCCCCATGTATCAATTCGCCCGCTGCTGAAGGGATCGGGTCGCCATGCGGATCCTCCGTCGGATGCCCAAGGTAACGATCGATCCGTTCCAGTAAAAGATCCGAGACGACATGCTCCATCTGCTCAGCCTCTTCGTGTACCTCCGACCAGTCGAAGCCCAAGACCTCGACTAGAAATTGTTCAATCAATCGGTGGCGACGTAAGACATGCAGAGCGAGCTTGCGACCTGGCTCGGTTAATTGCACACCGACACGAGGCGCGTATTCTACCAAGCCCGCATCCGAAAGCGCTTTGACCATCGTCGTCGCTGTACCCGGCACTACCCCGAGCGCTTCAGCCACCTGACCCATTGCCACATCTCCCGAAGCCCGCTTCTCGGATACAAGGTAAATATGTTTAATATAATCTTCGACCGTGGCACTTGGCATTGTTTTATCAATATTTAGGAACAGCGAATGAAGGCAAAGAAAAATTTCGGCACAAAATACGTGACTCTTACCTACCTCGGCGGAACGCTTTCTTATTGGCGAGTCCGTCTTGGGGCCCCATAACTCAAGATTGAAATGCTGCGTTACCAAAACACTTTTGCTCTCTGCCTACTGCCACTCTGTATTCTTGGACTGACATACGGCTCCGACCTAGCCAGTAAACGCTTACTCAATATCGCAGAGAAAGAGACCCAGATCTACCAAAAGATCGCTGAAGACCCCGAGTTCTACAGCGAAGATGACCTCGACCGTCGAATCAACGAGCTAGTTCAATCTTATCGCACCTACCTGCTAGATCAGCCTGACGATGTCAGCGCCTACATTCTCTACGGGAAACTACTGCGCCGCCTGCAGGAAAATGAGCAAGCCTTCCTCGCGTTTTTAAAAGCCGATGAGCTCGATCCCGAGATCGCTGTGGTCAAGCAACAGATCGGAAACCACCTTGCGGAAGAGGGCAAAGGCAAAGCCGCCCTCACCTTTTATCTGCAGGCCGTCGAACTAGAGCCAGAGACCGCAGTCTATCACTTCGCTCTGGGTCAACTGATCTACAATTTCGAGGATGAGTTCATAAAAAGCGGCGTCTTCACTCAAGATGCCTTAGAGCGAGAGATGCTGAAAGCCTTTCGTAAAGCAGCCAAGCTAGCGCCCAACAGCTTCGACTATCAAATGCGTCTCGGCGAAGCCTACTACGACCTCAACAGCCCCGACTGGAAAAATGCCCTACTCCACTGGAAGCAAGTGAGCAAGCTAGCTAGCACCACCCTCCAAATCGAAATCCTAGACCTCCACCGCGCCCGTGTGCTCGGCAAGCTCGGTCGCTCCGATGAAGCCCAGATTCTACTCGATAAAATCCTCAACCCCGCCCTCCAAAATTCCAAACGGCAAGTGCTCGAAGAGATCGCGATTCACTGAACCAGCAAGAAGAGGTTCAAAAGAGGTTTCCACGATTGCGCTTACATGTGAGATGCGCGGCGGCGATTGAGTGTAGCACCCTAGGGGCATTTCACATACCCCGCTACTATTGTTTTATAAGGAAAACTTTCTAATCCTTACGCGGGGGCAGATCAAGGGCGTGAGTCGCGGCGCGCATCATGGTTTGAGCGTCCACTTCGGCGTGAGACCAAATTTCTAAGGAGCGGACACCTTGGTGTACGAGCATCGAGAGCCCGTTTGCGGCGCGAAGACCCTGTGACCTCGCGTCTAGAAGTAAGCGAGTGGTATCTGGATTGTAGATCATATCGTAGACCGCCCATGTTTTGGGCAATATCTGGATGTCAAATGGGGCAGGGTCGGTCTCATTAAGACCAAGGGAGGTAGCGTTGACGAGCACGCCTTGCTCGGGGAGACCAGTGGGTGGATTGGCCAGTGCAAAGGCTTCCGCACAATCGCCACCGGGCATGTTTTGCAAGACCAACATGAGTTGCTCGAGTCGTTTGACGCTGCGGTTGCCGACATAGAGTTTTTTGCAGCCATCTAGGATGCACTGCACTGCTGCGGCACGTGCCGCACCGCCTGAACCCAGTAGCATAACAGTAGAACCTCGAAGCTTGACGCCAAGATCGGTCTTGAGCGCATTTTTAAAGCCGTAACCGTCAGTATTGAAACCGTCGTAGCCGTGCTCCCCCCAGACTAGAGTGTTGACGGCACCCATACGCTCCCCGTCGGATGAAACGCCATGAATCAAGTCCATGGCCTGCACTTTGTGCGGTATGGTAAGGTTAAGGCCGAGGAAGTTATGTTTATAAAACAGACGGACGGCCTCAGCGAAATCTTCGGGCGCGATATCGAAGCGGTAATAAGCCCAGTCGTTAAAGCGAGAGTTGGCTGGACGTAGCTTAGCAATAGCCGCGTTGTGCATGGCGGGACTCACAGAGTGCTTAATCGGGTAGCCGATCACAGCTAGAGGCGTGCCTAGGAATTCTAGATTACCGAGGTCTTCTAACTTATAAGTGAAATGCGTTTCCATGTTAGCGAGAGATGCACGTGTTTTACTCCGTGGAAAAAGCATGGAGCGCGACAAAATTATTTAAGCAGGTGCAGGAGCTTCATCACCAGTGAGGCCGCCGTTATCGCCGTCCTTTTTGGCGGGCTTCTTAGGCACTTCGCCCTCCTCTTCATCTTCCTCGAGCTCTTCGACGGGAATCTCGCGCTTGACGATGGGTGAACGCATTTCGCCGTGCTCGATGATTTCGAGGACGTGCTTACCGTCGATCGTTTCGTGTTCAAGCAGGGACTCAGCGATCACATCAAGCGCGTTGCGCTTATCGTTTAAGATTTCAAGGGCACGGTTGTATTGATCTTGGATCATATCGCGTATGATGACGTCGATCTTCTGCGCAGTTTCTTCACTGTAATTTTTCGCTGTCACCGCGCCGTGGCCAAGGTAGCCCCCGCTTTGGCTTTGTCCAAGAGCGACCATGCCAAGTTCCGACATGCCCCAATCGCAAACCATGTGACGGGCGGTTCTACTAGCCATTTGAATGTCCCCTGAGGCACCACTCGTGATGTCGCCGAGCACGATCTCCTCTGCAGCGCGCCCCCCAAGGGTGCAACAAATGTCGTCAATCAGACGGCGCTTGGAATGATTGAGCGTGTCCTTTTTCGGCATGAACATGGTCGAACCGAGGCTCTGACCACGTGGAATAATTGTGACCTTGTGCACGGGCATATGACCGTCGTCGAGAACCCCTTTAATTAGTGCATGGCCGGCTTCGTGGAAAGCGATGATCTTGCGATCTTCATCGTCCATCAACTTACGGCGTTCACGACCAAAGGAGATCTTGTCTCGGGCTTCGTCCATATCGTTCATCTCAACAGCTTTTTTATTATAACGAGCTGCGATGAGCGCACCTTCATTTAATAGATTGGCGAGGTCGGCACCAGAAAAGCCAGGCGTGTTACGTGCGACGTGCTCAAGGTTTACCTCTTCGGCGAGGGCGATCTTTTTAGCGTGGACGAGCAGGATCTCGTGACGACCATTTAGGTCAGGTAAATCTATAGTAACTTGGCGGTCGAATCGACCAGGACGCAAGAGTGCGTTATCCAAGACGTCAGGCCGATTGGTCGCTGCGATGATGATGACACCTTCGTGGCCATCAAAGCCATCCATCTCAACGAGGAGGGAGTTCAGCGTTTGTTCGCGCTCGTCATTACCCCCGCCGACACCGGAACCACGCTGTCGACCGACAGCATCAATCTCATCAATGAAGACGATGCAGGGCGCGTTCTTGCGGCCTTGCTCAAACATATCACGGACGCGAGCCGCGCCGACACCGACGAACATCTCAACGAAGTCGGAACCACTAATTGAAAAGAAGGGCACCTCGGCTTCGCCAGCGACTGCTTTGGCAAGGAGTGTCTTACCCGTGCCTGGAGGGCCTACCATGAGTACCCCTTTAGGAATCTTACCACCAATCCGTTGGAATTTCTTAGGATCTTTAAGGAAATCAACAACCTCAGAGACCTCTTCCTTCGCTTCGTCGCAACCCGCAACATCTTTGAAGGTGGTCGAGTCTTTCTCACGGGTGAGCATCTTAGCTTTGCTTTTGCCAAAGCTCATCGCGCCTTTGCCAGCACTCTTGAGCTGTCGCACGAAAAGAAAATAGAGCAGGCCAACGATAAGCAGAAATGGAAGGAAGCTGATGATTACATCCTGTAAGCCTGTGGTGGCACGCTTCTCGGTAAGTACTTCGCGGACGAGCAGGAAGTCATCTTCAGTCAAGCGACCACGGGCAGAGAAACGCATCTTCGCGGGGACCTCGGAAGTGGGTGCGAGGCCATCGACCACGTCAGACAGGCCAGGATTTGTCATCTCACCACTGATAATGTAGCCATCACGGCCGTAAGATGGCTCTGGCTCCATGACGCCATCATCTACGGCGATTTGGCCATCCTTGACCGCTTCGACGAGCTCACTGATGGTGAGTTGTTTGACATTACTTCCAGCGCCAGGATTCGCGAACCAGATCGTTAAAATAGCAGCTACGATAACGAGATAGACCAGCAACACCTTGGGCTGGAAGCGCTGTGGTGAGCCGTTCTTACCTGAATCGTTCTTGTTAGACTTGTTTTTTTCTGATGACATTAATAGGTCAAAGTGGTTTTCTTGTTTGGTAAGTCAACCTAAGAGCCCTCTTCGTTGAAAGGTTGATTTTACAGCTCTCAGCAGGGGGGAAGCCCGGCACCCAGATGACTTCTTGTGAGGTTTTTAAGACAAGTGGTAGCGTTTTTCGTTCCGCTGGTGGAATGCGGCGGTCGATAAAGCAATCTTTGAGCTTTTTGCCCCCGGGTGCGCCCAATGGATGAAAGCGATCGCCAGGCTGCCAAGCGCGCACGGCGAGTGAAGACTCTTCGGGATGCGCGACGATAGCTTCGCACAGTGGGTCTACTTTGCCCGAGAGGATCTGCTGGCGCAAGGTATCGGTCAGCTCCAATGCTTCAGCCTCAATGAAAGCGCCAGTCGATAGAAATAGAGCTTCACCAATCCCCAAAACAGCTGGCTGTAACTCGAGCAATTGATCGAAAGCGTCCTGATGCTCAAAGCTGAGCGTGTCGGCATCTATTAAAATATAATGTGAGCCGGCACTCATCCGGTTCTGCTCACGCTCAGCACGTAGGCTATCAACCAATCGATCCATGGCTGGCGCACCCATAGAGCTGAGTAGACCGTGACCGCTCAACCACTCGGCCAGTGCGCGGCGAAGGAGAGCGGTCGGCACAGCGTTTAACTTAACCCGGTCAAGGGTAGGAGCGTGGGTATAGGCAGCGGGCAAATATTGGCGAGCGAGCAGATCAAGCGCAACGGCATCCTCCTCCAGCAAACGGCGACTGCGAGCCGCACCGATGGCTGGTTCTCGGCCTATGGCATCGCCTAGGTCAGGAATGATCTGCTGGCGTAGGGAATTACGCGCAATGCTCATATCTTCATTGGAGCGGTCTTCTCGCCAAGGAATTTTGCTAGCTTGGAGTGCCCTACGGATATCCCCTGCCCTGAGATCCAAAAGTGGCCGTAGGTGGGTCGGCTGCTTGTCAAAAAGAGCAACAGGTCGCGGGGCAGCAAGCCCATCTGAAGCGCAGCCACGAGCAATACGCTGAAGCTGCGTTTCGAGAATGTCGTCTAGCTGATGCCCAAATATAATATAATCGCAATGCTGCAGATGGGCGACCCTACGCAAAAAATCGAGACGCAACGCACGCGCAGTGGTCTCAGTAAATGCGGCCTCTTTTCTAGGGCGAGTATCGCTTGAAAATGGAAGATTGAATGAAGCCGCCAGCGATTCTACGAAATTAGCATCGGCATCAGACTCCTCCCTACGCCATCGATGATTATAGTGCGCGACATGGAGCTGGAGGCCGATTTCTTCAGCCCGCGCCACGAGCAAGCAGAGCAGAAAGACTGAGTCTGCCCCACCCGAGCAAGCAACTAGGACATGTTCGGCCCGGTGTAGGTGCTCCAAGACTGAAGACTCGATGACATCTTTTTCTAAGCCTTGCTGAAGGGTAAGCGCTGCTTTTGGCCAATTTATCATATGTGGAGTGTCGGGCATTAGATCGAGAACTTGACTGAATGATCGAAGCCTTGCAAGCGGATCGAGCTGTGCTTTTTTGACATAGTCTTTTCAACGAAGTGAAACGTAGATGGTGCAAACATCCAGGCGAAGCATAGCTTGGAAGGCGTGGTCACACCATGGCAAGACTCTAGTCTAGCCTTACGTGGCCAAATAGGTATGGCCTCGCAGTAGTTCGGCGTATTCGTCGAGCATGCGAGTGCCTTCGCGAGGCTTAATCTGGTCGTCTTTGGTAGCACGGTCTATAAGCTTCTTCATGCGACGGGTGAGTATGTGACCGTCGTATTGCGTGAAACCAATGACGTCGTTTACAGTGAAACCTTTGATGCTATCCTCGATGTAAAAGCCGTCCTCTTCGTCGTCTTCAAGGAAGACGTGGACTTCGTTCACACGCCCAAACAAGTTATGCAAATCACCCATTATATCCTGATAAGCACCGACTAAGAACACGCCAAGGTAGTAAGGCTCTTTGAACTTCAACTCGTGCAAACGAATAGTGTGGCGGATATCTTCGACGTCGGTAAAACTGGAGACTTTGCCCTCACTGTCGCAGGTAATATCGACGAGTGTGGCATCCACATTTGGAGACTCGTCGAGGCGTTGTATCGGTGCGATCGGAAAGAGCTGCTTGCACGCCCAATGGTCGATCAGCGATTGAAAAATAGAAAAGTTACAGACGTATTGTTCCGCCATTATCTGAGGCAGATTTTCCAGTTCTTCTGGAGCGTAAGCGCTTTTCTTGGTTTGATCGCAGAGCTGCTGGCAGATTGCCCAGTAGAGAGAGTCGCTCTGCGCGCGTTCGGCGAGGTCGATGTAGCCGAGACTGAAGAGACTGTTGGCTTCTTCCTTTTTCTGTTGAGCGTCGTGGTAACGCTCTAGAGGTGAGGACTTGTGCGTATTGTCCAGAATTGCCTGCAGGTCTCGCAGGACTGGATTCACTTTTTTTCTTTTGGGCGCGACCTTGGGAGGAACAGTAGTTTTAGAGATTCGATCGCAGACCTCAGTAATTAAAATAGAGTGCGGAGCAACAACCGCGCGTCCACTTTCGGTCACTATATCTGGCACGTCGATCCCCGAATCTTGGCAGACAGTTTTGATATTATAAACCACGTCGCGCACATACTCACGCATCGTATAATTCATAGAGCTTTCGTAATTACTGCGAGAACCGTCATAGTCGATACCGAGTCCCCCACCCACATCTATCAACTCCATAGGGAAGCCCATTTTCTTAATTTCACAGTAGAAACGTGCGGCCTCTACTGTGGCTTTTTTTATGGTCTGAATATTCGGCACCTGCGAGCCGATATGAAAATGAATGAGACGTAAGCTCTCAGTCAAACCGGCGCGCTTGAGGCGCTTGGCTGCATCAATAATCTCGGGACTGGTAAGGCCAAACTTCGCATCCTCACCCGAAGAACTCGCCCACTTGCCCTCGCCCATCGTGGAGAGCTTAATACGAAAACCAATGCGTGGTGCGACCCCGAGCAGCTTTGATATATGGATGATACGTGGCACTTCGCTGAGTTGCTCTACCACAAGGTAGATCTCTTTACCCAGACGCAAACCTTGGAGCGCGAGGCGAATAAATTCGTCATCTTTGTAGCCGTTACAAATAATCAAAGCTTTGGGGTCTTTGTGCATGGCCAGCGCAAGCATCAACTCTGGCTTGCTACCACATTCTAAGCCGTAATGGAAAGACTTACCCGCATCTTGTATCTCTTCAACCACTTCGCGCAATTGGTTGACCTTGATTGGGAAAACGCCGCGATAGCGACCTGCGTAGTTTTCGTCTTTTATCGCTTCGCGGAAAAGTTCGTTTAAGTCGATCACACGCGTGTGCAAGAGGTCTTGGATTCGTATGGTGAGTGGCGGCTTCAGCCCCTTCTGCGCAGCTTCTTTGACGATATCGTGGATACAAATACATCGCTGATCACGCAATGGATGCACTTGTATAAAACCTTTCGAATCAATCGAGAAATGACCGTCACCCCATCGCTTGAGACCATAGTAATCTTCCGAATCTTTGACTGACCAATTTGATATTCCGCTTTTGTATGATGACATAATAAAACGACGCAACCGCTGCGCTCGCAGATCAATTCGTGATTAATCAAGGGTACTAAATAATCCCAACGTAAGCATCTGCTTTAAGCAGCGCACCGACTTGAGAGGCATCGGTCAGACGAATCTTCAAAAGCCATCCCTTTTGATAAGGGTCACTATTGAGCAGTTCCGGTTCGGCATCTACCTCGTCGTTGACCTCAAGGACTTCAGCGTCTAGCGGCATGTAGAGATCCGATGCAGCTTTGACCGATTCGACGACACCGAAAGTGTCCCCCGTATTAAAAGATTCTCCCGCCAAGGGAAACTCGACAAAGGTTATATCGCCCAGACTCTCCTGCGCGTAATCAGTAATGCCGACAGTAGCCGTGCTGTCTTCGTGGAGCTGAATCCACTCGTGATCTTTAGTGTAGAGTAGTGCTCCGGGAACTTGGCTCATTCAGTGTAGAAATGCTACAACGTTATAAATACTAAATTTTGGACTCGAAGAATTCGATGATTTGTTCAATTATGTATTTGTGATCAATTGGAGTTATCTCACCTGCCTCTAAGCGGCGATCGGCTTCGAGAGCTTGTTGTGCCATACGCTCAAAAGGGTCTGCACCCGTTGAAGTAGGCACGAGTTCGCTCTTCAAATCTGCTTTCATGGTGCCAGGCTCAAGATCGACATAGTAGCCGAGGTCTTCCTTCAGACCAAAACGGATGAAGTTATGCGCTTGGTCATTAGGAATGGGTGCAAAGTATTTGACTGCAGGATTAAAGCCATTCTTTTCGAGGCGAATCTCGTGAACGACTTTACGCGGCAATGACATCTCCATGGGTGTGATGCCGACCGCATCGCCATTGACGTAAACACTCGCTCCAGTGGGAAGGGATATTACGGCAACTTTTTGCGGAACTCCATATTCGAAAGAAGCGCAACCAAATAGAAGAAGAAAGCTGAAGCCAATTAGCGCGAAAGTGATGTGAGGATTAATTTTCATAATTGAGATAAGGAAAATACAGTGGGGTGAAGTCTATTTTATCGTTCGTAGTTTAATACGGTCAAGTCTTTAGCAGAAGTAGATGCTAGAAACTTAAGATTGAACAGATTCTTCTAAAAATAGTGCTTGAAACTAGAGGTTAAGCCGCCATCAAAGCACTACTTCTGCGCCCATGTCAGCTAACATATGTTAACACGACATGGCTCAAGCGGCTAACAAACAATGACTCTCGCATTTATTTTTGCAATTGCCTTTACCATAGGGATCTCTGCTCTCTGCTCTGTGTTGGAAGCCATGATTCTGAGTACAACGACTGCAGAAATCGAAGCATTAAAGAATTCTCACCCAGGTCGGGGTAACAAGCTGGAAAAATACAAGCTCGGGTTGGAAGAGACTAGCTCGGCAATTCTGAGCCTAAACACAATCGCTAACACCTTAGGCGCTACCATGGTGGGTGGACTCGCGGTGCAAATCTGGCCTGCAGATAGTAATGTCTTACTGAAGGTCTCTTCTGCAATGGCGCTTTCGATCCTATTCTTTTCTGAGATCATACCGAAGAATGTGGGGGTGCTCTACCGCCCTAACCTTCAGCCCATTCTAATTTTCCCACTGATTTGGATTTGTGCCCTTATGGCGCCAATCTCACGAGTCTTAGGAATCGTTGTACGCTACACGCTACGCCCAACTAGTAAACTTACGGGTAGTGACGAAGAAATTCTATTATTAGCGGAAAAAAGCGCGAAAGAAGGTACGCTGACTTCGAACGAACGCGATATGATCAACAACGCGCTCAACCTAGACGAGTTACTGGTCAACGAAATCATGACCCCTCGCACTGTCGTGCAAGTATTCGACGGGCAAGAAACCGTCTCCTCACTTCATCAGAAACACAAGGACATCCCCTTTGCCCGCATTCCAATTTATGAGGAGCAGACTGAAAACATCTCGGGAATCGTGCGACGTCGAGATCTCCTCACCGCGATTGCTGACAAGCGAGGCAATGTCCAAATCAAAGAGCTAGCTAATGAGGCAATATTTGTCCCCGACAATGCGGCGGCATCAGATGCCTTGCAGACATTCCTCAAATATCACCAACAACTCGCCATAGCTGTGGATGAATTCGGTTCGATGTCTGGCGTCATCACGATGGAAGACGTAATCGAACAAATCATCGGCCAAGAGATTTTTGAAGATGACGACCCTGCGATCGATATGCGCGAGCTCGCACGCCGTCGGCAATTTGCTGAAAAACACAAACAACGCCGCGAAAATTAGCCCCGTTTAACTTTTACCGAGCTTGAGGGTTTGTAATAAAAAAACTGCTAGGCGCGACTCAAAGCGATCAACGATCCACTAACTGGACGTACTCGCGATGTGTCTCGCCGGTGTAAATCTGGCGTGGGCGGTGTATACGGCTCTTGGGATTCTCGGCGATCTCTTTCCAGTTAGCAATCCAACCGGGCATACGACCAATGGCGAACATCACGGTGAACATCTCGACTGGTATGCCGATAGCTTTAAGGATGATACCACTGTAAAAATCGACGTTTGGGTAGAGTTTGCGGGTAATAAAGTAATCATCTTCAAGTGCTGCCTGTTCAAGTTTTCGTGCAATATCGAGGAGCGGATCTTCCATGCCGATACTTGCAAGAATGCCTTCCGCGCTCTTACCTAGGATTTTAGCGCGTGGGTCGTAATTCTTGTAAACGCGGTGACCAAAGCCCATGAGCTTGGCTTCACCCTTCTTTGCGGCTTCTATAAATTTTGAGCCGTCGTCGCCCGCAGCGTGTATCTCTTCGAGCATCTTGATCACAGCCATGTTAGCACCGCCATGTGAGGGTCCCCAAAGCGCACAGACGCCCGCAGAAACAGATGCAAAAAGATTAGCGCCACCCGATGCGACCATACGCACGGTGGAAGTAGAACAATTTTGTTCGTGATCGGCGTGGAGCATAAGGAAGAGATCGAGCGCTTTGCCCGCACCATGCTTGTCGTCATACATAGAATAAGGCTCTGAGAACATCATATGAAGAAGATTATCAGTATAGCACTTGTCTGCTGGATGCACAAAGGGGAAGCCCATTTTCATGCGATAGTTCATGGCGGCTATCGTGCGAACTTTGGAAATAAGCAGCGCAGCGGTCTCGTCAAAATGTGCTAGGTCTTGTTCGCGATTATTAGACGACATCTCGGGATAGTAGGCACCAAGTGAGTTAAGCATGGAAGAAAGAATCGCCATTGGATGAGCGCTTGTTGGGAAGCCATCGAAGTGGCTATGCATTCCCGTATGAATTGAAGCACTTTTGCGCACTTGCTTAGTAAAGTCGCTCAGGCGGGACTTTTGCGGTAGTGAGCCATAGATTACAAGCATGGCTGTCTCCAAAAAGGAGGAATGTTCCGCGAGTTCTTCGATGGCATAACCCCGATGGCGCAGTATGCCCTTTTCACCGTTGATAAAAGTGATATCACTCATGCAAGAACCGGTATTACCATAGCCTTCGTCGAAGGTAATACAGCCGCTCTTGGCGCGCAATGTACGGGTGTCTAGAGCCTTCTCGCCCTCGGTTCCCTCTATGATGGGAAATTCGAAATTTTCGTTTCCAAGTCGGATGGTGCCTGATGTGTTTTCCATGGTAGTAATTGTTGTGCTCTAATGCTTGCGCCTGTGACGCTAAAGCGATCTCAAAAAATTTCGGTATAGATGCAACCCTTTTGCCTGACTTTTTTCAGGGTGAAACTGAGTCGCGTAGCAATTACCGGAACGGATGCCTGAGACAAACTGCCCTCCGTAGTCGGTGTGAAAGAGTGCTAAAGAGGGATCTTGCGGCACGATGTGATAGCTGTGTACGAAGTAGAACTGATCTTGGCCAGAGGTGAGTCCATCGGTCATTGGTATCGCCGAGTCGAATGTAATTGAATTCCAACCCATGTGAGGAATCTTGCGTGTGGGATCTCTGAAATTGAAGCGGAAGCGTTTGACCGACCCCTTGAAGATACCGAGTGTAGCGGTATCGCCCTCCTCCGAGTACTCGAAGAGCGCTTGCAACCCCAAGCAAATTCCAAAGAACGGTCGGTCAGCGGCGATCCAGTCCCGGATCATTTTGTCAAAGCCAGTCAATTCGAGTAAACGCATGGTGTCTACTATTGCGCCCTGCCCAGGAAAAATCAGGGCATCGGCGTTGGCTATCTGACTGGGATCAGAAACGAGAAAAGCATCCGCTCCAATATGCTCCCAAGCACGTAGCACACTGCGCAGGTTTCCCATACCGTAGTCAATTACAGCGAGTCGCGGCTTGGGTAGAGTGGAATCTTCAGTCATCGAGAAAAGCATGCTGACTAAGTCTAAGTAAGTTGCAAGCCGACAAGATTTTCGACTGGGGAAATTCGCTCATCTTAGACAAAAGCTCCACACTCATTGCTGCTACTAAAAAGCCTGACGGGAATCCATCAGGCTTTTTTCTATAATAATGAGAGGGAAACGCTAAACTAGCTTTTTATAAAGTAGAGTCGCGTTGTGTCCGCCGAAACCGAGATTGTTACAAATTGCCACATTGACTTCGGCCTCGCGCATTTTATTGGGCACATAGTCTAGATCGCAATCGGGATCAGGCTCGTTGTAATTGATTGTGGGCGGGATTTTACCATCGCGGATGGAAAGCGCACAGACGGCCGATTCGATACCACCAGCAGCACCAAGTAGGTGACCTGTCATACCCTTGGTCGAGGAGATCGCTACTTTATAAGCTTGGTCACCGTAGGCCTTCTTGATAGCGCTGGTTTCAAATTTATCGTTGTAGGGAGTCGATGTGCCGTGAGCATTGATGTAACTGACGTCCTCTGGCGTGATACCAGCTTCATTGACCACATTTAACATGGCTGCGCCGAGGGCTTTACCCTCGGGGTCGGGCGAGGTGATATGATAAGCGTCGCAAGTAGCGCTGTAGCCAGCAATTTCACAGATGATGTTCGCGCCGCGCGCTTTGGCATGTTCGAGTGTTTCCATTACAAGCACACCAGAGCCTTCACCCATAATGAAGCCGTCGCGGCCTTTTTCAAATGGGCGACTGGCGGTAGTGGGATCGTCGTTATAACTCGTACTCATGGCCTTCATTGAACAGAACCCGGCATAACCGAGTTCGGTAATGGCGGCCTCACTACCCCCAGCTAACATAATGTCTGACTCTCCGTCGCGGAGCATGTGGAAAGCTTGACCAATGCTATGAGTGCCCGATGCACAAGCGCTGACAATACCGAAGTTAGGCCCACGGGCGCCTACCTCGATCGCGACAACACCACTTGCGATGTTTGCAATGAGCGAGGGAATCATAAAGGGAGAAACGCGGCGTGGGCCGCCTTCGTACAGTTTGCGGCTCTGCGTCTGAATCGTAATCATACCACCAATACCGGAACCGATGAGGACACCGAAACGGTCGGCTTCAAGTGTCGAAGTATCCTCGATACCGGCATCTTTCAAAGCAAGTCGGGAAGCAGCCATGGCAAATTGCGTGTAGCGATCGTTGCGACGAGCTTCTTTCGGATCCATGTATAGTGCCGCATCAAAGTGCAAACACTCCGAGCCAACTTTGGATGGATAGTCGCTGGTATCAAATGATTTTACCGAATCGATGCCGCTCTTACCTGCTAGGAGGTTATCCCACAAGGCTTCGATGCCGTCACCGTAACTAGTCACGGTGCCGATGCCTGTTATGACGACGCGTTGTCTCTCAATTACTTGACTCATGATGATACTTATAAAAAAATTAAGCCGCATTTAAGCGGCTTAATTGTCAGTTTGAAAGTAGAATTTTCTTATCCTGCCTTTTCTGTGATGTATTTAATCACATCTCCGACATTTTGAAGTTTTTCAGCTTCGGATTCAGGAATTTCACCGTCGATTTCATCACTAAACTCTTCTTCGAAAGCCATGATAAGCTCGACTGTGTCGAGGGAATCGGCACCGAGGTCATCCAAAAAGGATGCTTCTGCTGTAACTTGCTCTTCATTTACGTTGAGCTGGTCTACGATGATTGTCTTTACACGTTGTTCAATTGTTTGGTCTGACATAATTTTCTGTTTATAGGTTTAGTTAAAACGATTTACATTTGGCATCACATGACCATACCACCGTCAACTGTAAAAACCTGACCAGTAATGTAGCCAGCATCTTCCGAAGCGAGAAATGCGCTAATGGCTGCGATGTCCTTAGATTCACCCATGCGCTTCATGGGAATCACGCCGACGATTGCCTCTTGCGTCTTTTCGTTTAGCTCAGCTGTCATATCGGTGGCAATGAAGCCTGGCGCGACTGCGTTTACCGTGACGTTGCGTGCGGCAAACTCCTTAGCTAAGCTTTTAGTCAGGCCGATCATGCCAGACTTCGCGGCAGCATAATTAGCTTGGCCAGCATTGCCCGTGAGACCAATGACGGAAGCCATGTTAATGATACGACCCCAGCGCTTGCGAGTCATCGGGCGGGCGAGGTGCTTGATAAAACTGAAGCAACTTGAAAGATTGGTGTCGATTACCGCATCCCAGTCATCGTCGCTCATACGGAAAAGCAGTCCATCGCGGGTGATACCAGCATTGTTAACAAGGATATCAATATTAGTATGCTTTTCCAGAAGGGCCTCGCAGGTCTCCTTAACAGCAGCTTTGTCGGCTACGTCAAGAGCCAGCGATTCGGCTGAACCTCCGCCGGCATTAATCGCCTCGGCAACCCCACCGCAAGAACTTGCCGAACGGCTAATACAAATTACGTGATGCCCTTTGCTCGCTAGTAACTCCGCGATGCTCTTGCCGATGCCACGACCGGCACCAGTTACCAGGGCGATTCTTTTCTCAGTGTTTTCAGTCATGTAGATAAAGTTTCCGACATTTCGTTACTTTGGCGCAAGCCCAATGTGACCACCGAGCAACATTGACATGCATGCCTTCTCGCTACTCTAGTAAGCGCAATGCCCAAACAAGAACCACAGCGCATACAAAAGCTCATCGCCAATGCAGGTATTTGCTCACGCCGTGAGGCCGAAGGCATTATTGTAGATGGTAATGTCCGCGTGAATGGAAAAATTGCCCAGCTCGGCGATAAAGCCACTTTGGAAGACGCAATTTTTGTCAACAACAAGCCGATTCTACGCAAAGAAGAGCGCTCGATTACGCTCATTATGAACAAACCGAAGGGCACGGTTTGCACAAATTCCGATCCTCACGCGGATCGCACGGTCTTCGACCTCCTGCCGCCCGACCTACTGCGCCAGCGCCTCTTTTGTGCAGGACGCCTCGATAAAGATAGTGAAGGCCTACTCGTCATAACCAACGATGGCGACTTGGCTCATCGCCTCACTCACCCTAGTAATCAAGTAGTTAAGCGCTACCGTGTCGTTCTACAGCGTGATTTTAACAAAGCCGACATCCCAAAACTCCTAACGGGCACCGAATACGAAGGCGATTTTCTAAAAGCTGAAAAGGTCATTCCCGCTCCGCAAGCAGGAGAAGGCTACCAGCGTCGCCTTGAAGTGCACCTCCACCACGGCAAGAAGCGTGAGGTGCGTCGCCTCTTCGAAGCCAACCGTTACTTTGTTAAAAAGCTCGTCCGCCACCAGATTGGTAGTATTATTTTAAAAAATATCCCACGCGGCGGCATCAAGATCCTCAGTAAAAAAGACATTGAGCGCTTATTCGCTTAATCTCTTAGCAGAGGGTAAAAGCCAGAGATTAGCGACTGAGCAACCCTTGCTTGCCAAAAGACAAGGTATTCAGCTAATTTAGAAGCTTAACAAAAACTTAGCTTAACTCGTCATTCTAATTGAGAACCATCGCTTGGCGAAGTCATTTTTAACCATGCAAGCAATCAAGACCATCACCTTCGCCGTCAACACGACCAAACTCGGAGCCGAAAAAGCTGCCCACCGCCTAGCAAACATAGCCGACTGCGAAGGCGTCCAGACCACAATCCGCAGCGACTATCCGCTCCAAGCCGATGCCCTCGCTGGTCAAGACCTCTGCTGCGCCATCGGCGGTGACGGTACTCTGCTCGGTGTACTTGACGCTGCGCTGGAATCTGACTGTGCGGTATTAGGCGTTAACATGGGCAAGCTGGGCTTCCTCGCCACCTTCTCCGCCGAAGAAGCCGCCAAAGATTTGCCTAAATTAATTAAAGGTCACTACGAAATCGCCGAGCGTTCCATCCTATGTTGCACCACTAAAAATGGCGAATCCGTTTACGGGCTCAACGACGTCGTGCTCAAAGAGACCGACGGCAGCGGCCTCATCCGTTTACAAGTGGCTAGCAACGGCAATCCCGTCTCTGAATATCACTGTGATGGCCTCATCTTTTCCACTCCAACAGGGTCAACTGCTTATAACCTCTCTGCAGGCGGCCCCATTATTGGCCCCCGTGTCAGCGCCATTGCCATGACGCCGATCTGCCCGCATACGCTCGGTAATCGCTCCGTAATTTTTGACAACTCTTCTCAGATCAGCGTTGCCAACCTCGAGCCTGGTCCCTGCCCCCGCATCACCATCGACGGACGCGTTTGCTTTCCATCAGAGGATAATTTTCCCATCGAGATAGCCGTGGCCGACCGCAGCTTCCGTCTCATGCAAAACCCTGATCATAGCCACTTCGCCATCATCCGCGACAAGCTCCGATGGGGTAATCCGACGATTCAGTAAATCGGCTTTACCGAAAATGGAAATTGGAGGTTTTTAATGTAAATGCTACTCACTTCACACTTACCATTCCTCACTCCTCACTTCCTTTGAGCATTCTTAAAAACATTCCAGAAAACCAAGCTAAAGCCGTAGAACAAGTCGCCCAGATTCTGAGCGAAACTGGCGGTCGCGCTCTCTTGGTCGGCGGTTGTGTGCGCGACGGCTTGCTTGGCATCCCCGCCAAGGACGTCGATATGGAAGCTTACGGCCTTGATGCCGACGCGGTCGAAGCGGCTCTATCGCCTCACTTTCAACTAGATACTGTGGGTCGCGCCTTTGGTGTCTTCATCCTTAAAGGCCTCGACATTGACATTGCTCCACCTCGACGCGAATCCCGCTTCGGCCCCAAGCACACCGACTTCAAAGTCGAGGGCGACCCGACCATGTCCCCCCGAGAAGCCGCTTCACGCCGGGATTTCACTGTCAACGCAATCAGTTGCGATCCATTGACAGGGGAGATGCTTGATCCCTATGACGGCATTGCCGACCTTAAAGCTCGTCGCCTCTGCCACGTCTCCGACGCCTTCTCTGAGGATCCGCTACGCGTGCTACGAGGCATGCAATTCATCGCCCGCTTTAACTTAGAAGCTGCACCCGAGACTGTCGCGCTATGCCAAAAATTAAGCCCTGAGCACCTGCCGATGGAACGCCTCTGGGAGGAGTGGAAAAAGCTCATTCTTAAAGGAAATCAAATCGGCAGTGGCCTACGTTTTATCCAAGCCTGCGGTTGGCTACAAAATTTTCCTGAACTTGCCGCCCTCGTCGGCTGCGCACAAGACCCTCAATGGCACCCAGAGGGCGACGTCTGGACACATACCTGCCACTGCCTCGATGTCTATGCAGCGAAACGCACAGGTGACGAGTGGGAAGACTTGATCGTCGGTCTTGCCATACTGTGCCACGACATGGGCAAGCCCGACACCACCTACACCGATGAAAATGGCCGTATACGTAGCCCCCGCCACGACGTACTTGGCGGCCCCATAGCCAAAACTTTCTTGGAGCGCATTACCCGACAGAAGAAAATTTTTGAGGAAGTACTCCCCCTCGTCGAGCAGCACATGCGCCCCCTCTCTCTCTATCGCGAGGGCGCGGGAGACTCCGCTATCCGCCGCCTTGCCGCACGCGTCAAACGTATCGACCGTCTCGTGCGCGTCGCCCATGCCGACACCTTCGGCCGCCCTCCATTCAAACCAGAAGGATTTCCTGAGGGCGAATGGCTCCTCAAAAAGACTGCCGAGCTCACCATCCTGGATAACGCGCCCAAGCCCATACTCCAGGGTCGCCACCTTATCGACCTAGGCATCAAGCCGAGCAAAAACTTCGGCAAAATCCTCGACCAAGCCTACGAAGCCCAGCTCGACGGCACCTTCACCGACGAAGCTACGGGGCGCGATTACTTAAAGAAACTCGTTCTAGAGATTCTATAATTCTGATTCCAAATTAACACATGAAATCTCTCTACCTCCTCGACGGTATGGCTCTCGCCTATCGTGCGCACTTCGCCCTCATACGCAGCCCCATTTATACTAGCAAGGGTTTTAACACCTCGGCCATCTTCGGCTTCACCGCCACTCTGATCGAGCTGATCACCAAGCAAAAGCCTTCGCACCTCGCAGTCGTCTTCGATACCTCTGCACCGACGGAGCGCCACCGTATCCACCCCGAATATAAGGCCAACCGCGAAGATATGCCCGAGGACCTTTCCGCCGCCATGCCCCACCTCGACCGCGTGGCCGAGGCTTTTGGCATCCCTGTTATCAAACTCGACGGATACGAGGCCGACGATATCATCGGCACGCTCGCTCACCGTGCCGAGGCCGATGGCTTTGACGAAATCTACATGGTCACTCCTGATAAAGACTTCGGCCAACTCGTGACCGAAAAGATCAAAATGTATCGCCCCGGGCGCAAAGGCGACGGTGGAGAAATTCTTGGCATCGAAGAGATCAAAGAAAAATGGGGCATCGCCCGCGTCGATCAAGTTATCGACATGCTAGGGCTCTGCGGCGACACCGCCGACAACATTCCTGGTGTTCCAGGCATCGGCCCCAAGACTGCCGAAAAGCTACTCGCCCAATACGACACCATCGAAGGCCTACTCGATCATGTCGACGAACTCAAGGGTAAGCAGAAGGAAAAAGTCCGCGACAACGCCGACCAAGCCCGCATGTCTAAAGTGCTCGCCACCATACAACTCGACGTGCCCATCGAAGCTAACTGGAAAGCCATCTTGCTAGAACAGCCTGACCAAACGAAGCTAGTTCCCCTCCTTGCTGAATTTGAATTTCGAACATTAGGTAAACGCATCTTCGGCGCCAACTTCTCCGCGCAAGAAGCTGCTACGGAGCTCGTGCTAATGAGTGAGGACGATGAAAAAACGGGCATTCCGAGTTCCAGCTACGTAGCGTCGTCGCCCCAGCTAGACCTCCTTCCCGACATCACCTTTAAAAAGCTAGCTGACGTCAAAACCGACTACCGTATCGTAAAATCAAATATAGAATTAGCCGAACTCGTCACCACACTCACTGCCGCTAAAATCTTTGCCTTCGACACCGAAACCACCGCGCTCAACCCCCGTGCAGCAAAACTCGTCGGCATCTCCTTTTCCACCGAAGCCCATACCGGCTACTGGGTGCCCGCCACCGAGGAATCCTTAGCGATACTACGCTCCCTCTTTGCCGACGAGTCACTGACTAAGATCGGACACAACTTAAAATTTGACCTATCCGTACTCGCGGAGAACGACTGCCCGGTCGCAGGGCTCTGCTACGACACCATGCTCGCACATGCCCTGATCGACCCCGAGCAACGGCACAAGCTCGACACCCTCTCGGAAGACTTCCTACAATATTCCCCCATTCGATTCAGCGAGTTACTACCTGACGCTAAAAAGGGCGAAGCCATCGACTACTCGGACGTGGCGGAGCAAGACCTCGCCAACTATGCGATCGAAGACTCCGATGTCACACTTCAGCTCTGGCAAATCTTTCAACCAAAGCTCGAAGAGAGCGGTCAGGCCAAAGTATTTTACGAGATTGAGACGCCCCTCCTCCCCGTACTGGTAGCGATGGAGCGCGAAGGCATCCTTCTCTGCGAGACGACACTCGCAGCCACTGGTGAATCCCTCATCGGCCACATCGCAGAGCTAGAAGCCTCCATTTACGCAGTCGCTGGACGTGAGTTTAACCTCAACTCCCCAAAACAACTTGGCGAAGTTTTGTTCGACGAACTCAAGCTAGTCGAAAAGCCTAAAAAGACTAAGACTGGTCAATATGCCACCAATGAACAAGTCCTCTCTAACCTCGCGCCCAAACACACCATTGTGGCCGAGCTTCTAGAGTATCGCCAACTGACCAAGCTCAAAAGCACCTATATTGACTCGCTCCCGAACTCTGTCGATCCAGTTACCGGTCGCGTCCATACCCATTACGGCCAAGCGCAGACCGCCACAGGTCGACTCTCTTCTAACGACCCCAACCTCCAAAATATCCCCGTTCGCAGCCCCAAAGGTCGTGAGATTCGAAAAGCATTTGTCCCGCGCAAAGGTTGGAAGCTACTCGCAGCCGACTATTCGCAAATTGAGCTGCGCATCCTTGCGGCCTTGACGGGCGACATCGGTCTGCTGACCGCGTTCAAGGAAGGCCAAGACATCCATACCGCTACCGCCGCGAAGATCTTTGACGTCGTGCCCGGGGAAGTGACCCGCGAACAACGCAGCACGGCGAAGATGGTTAATTTTGGCATTCCCTACGGCATCTCTGCATTCGGCCTCGCCCAACGTCTCGGCACCGTAAGCAGGACGGAGGCGCAAGAGATTATTGATAGCTACTTCGCTCAATTTCCCGGCATCCCTGGCTACATGGAAGCACAGAAAGAAAGCGCCAAAGAGAAAGGCTACGTCGAAACCCAATGCGGGCGCCGTCGCCACCTACGCGACATCAAGTCTGGTAACGGCACCATTCGCGCCGCCGCCGAGCGTAACGCCATCAACATGCCGATCCAAGGCACCGCCGCTGACATGATCAAGATCGCAATGGTGCGTATCCAAAAGTCTATCGTAGAAAAAGGCCTCAAGAGTCGCATGCTTCTCCAAGTCCACGATGAACTCATTTTTGACATGGAACCGAGCGAAGAAGCCGAGCTCCATGAGCTAGTAAGCCAAGGTATGATTGGAGCGCTGGAGCTACCCTGCCCCATCGAAATCGAGATCGGATTGGGCGAAAACTGGCTAGAAGCGCACTAATCGTCCTGAATACGATACCTACCTTGCGAGCTTACTCACGCCTCCATTAGCTCACTAGCGCATGAAGTCCTATGAAGATAACCGAGTCGCAATCGGCCCAAGCCTACCAAGTCGCCTTCGCCGAAAACCAATCAGCTTAAAACCAAAAATGATCTAAGTAATTAGTCTCGCGCTTTGAGGCTCCACGAGTAGCTTAGGGCATCATGAGAAGCGGTAACCCAACTCTAACAGCTAATACATTTCGAGAGCGTTGCCTGGACGGCAACGCCATGACCTTAAATGGAACGGTGCACAAGACTGCACTTTTGCTCATCGGCCTCATCGCGACGGCAGCGATCACTTGGCGTCGCACGATGCTAACAGAGGATCCTTCAACTCTGTATCCCTACTTAATAGTGGGCGCGATCGGGGGACTAGTAGTCGGACTCATTACCGTGTTCAAAAAGGAATGGTCACCCGTAACAGCTCCACTCTATTGCGTGCTCGAAGGCCTTTTTCTGGGCATCGTCTCGGCTATCTTCGAACAGATGTTCCCAGGTATCGTTTTGCAGGCTGTGTTACTCACCTTTGGAACCCTCGCCACACTACTCTTAGCTTATCAAACTGGCCTAATTAAAGCGACCGAAAATTTCAAACTAGGCGTAACGGCGGCTACGGGCGGGATAATGATGATTTACTTAATAAACTTTGCGATGAGTTTCTTCGGTAGTGGCATTCCCTATATTCACGAAAGTGGCACCTTCGGCATTCTTTTTAGTCTCTTCGTCGTAGTGATCGCGGCACTCAATCTTGTCTTAGATTTCGACTTTATTGAAAATGGCGTGGAACAGAAGGCACCAAAATATATGGAATGGTATGCCGCCTTTGGTCTACTCGTGACCCTAATCTGGCTCTACCTTGAGATACTACGCTTACTAGCGAAGATGCGTAGCCGGTAAATTCAGCCATCGAAGAAACAACCGTTGCCAGGACTAGCGAAGTTTAAAGAGCCAAAATTGGGCCCTGCCGACTACAGTTCGCAATTTTCTATCAAAAACTTGCACAAAGACATGGGTCTTGTAGCGTACAGCTCTAATGCAACTTTTCCAAACGTAGTGGTCAATCGACTGCCTCGTAGAAAACAGGACCGCTGCTTACTGAAACAAAGACCTTATAACCCCCTCACCCACACGGCAAAAAATTAACCTTCGATCGCGTTCGATCGTTTCCATAATCTCATATTTCAAAATACTATGAACCCCTCTGAAATGACTCCACCCTTGCCAGATTCAGCTCCTGGTGCAGCGCCCAATTGGCGTAAGATTGTCAAAAAATACCAGGAGCCTTGCCTAAAAAAGAGCCTTTGGCAGATCGTAAACTCAATGGGTTCTTATATTGCGCTGTGGATTCTGATGTATTTCACAGTGTCGGTATCTTGGCCACTTACGCTGGTTCTCGCTCTACTTACGGGGATGTTCTTGGTGCGTGTTTTCATCATCTTTCACGACTGTGGGCACGGTTCTTTTTTTCAATCGAAAGATGCTAACAACGCCGTCGGTTTCGTCGCGGGGTTGATGACACTCACACCCTACCGCCACTGGCGCTGGCAACACGCAGTGCACCACGGCACATCTGGAAACCTAGACGAGCGCGGCGTTGGCGACGTATGGACGATGACAGTCAAGGAATATAAGGCAGCACCATTATGGCTCAAGTTGCAGTATCGGCTCACACGGAATCCATTCATACTCTTCGTATTAGGACCACTTGGGCTATTCATCATCTACCAACGATTCGCCTACAAGTTAGCTAGCCGCCGCGACCGGATGGACGTCTACAAGATGAATGCATGCATCGCGGTCTATGCCGTCGCTATGGCTTCACTCTTTGGCATCTGGAATTTCCTCTGGATTCAGCTAACAATCACAACCGTGTCAGGAAGCCTAGGCATCTGGCTCTTCTACGTGCAGCATCAGTTTGAAGACACCTACTGGCGCGCGGGCGAGGAATGGGACTACACAGACTCAGCCATGCAAGGTAGTTCCTTCTATCGATTGCCTGCGATCTTGAATTGGTTTTCTGGAAACATCGGCTATCACCATATTCACCATTTAAGTTCCCGTATCCCAAACTACCATTTGAAGGCCTGCCACGAAGCAGAGCCATTCTTCCAGCAAGTGCCAGAGCTAACGCTGCGCAGCAGTTTAAAATCGATAAGTCTCCGACTTTGGGATGAAGATGCTGGAAAGCTAGTCGGCTACAGAATACTAAGCGAGAAGGCCAGCTGAAACTACCACGCGCAGGGCGCGATGATACTTGCACCCAAAAATTAATGACTCTTACGAAAGCATTCTTCCTGTCCACATATGGACTATTGCCACTTGTCGGGCTCGCGCATTCTAGCGAATTTCATTTAAATTTAATTCCTGCTAGGCAGACCCTTGAAATCGCACCCAAATGTAAGATCAAGATAGAAGACAACAAGCGCATCATAAAGTCCAACGGCATTCCAGACCACGAAGTTGGACGATTCCCTAATCGAGGTAATCCGAACGGCATCCAGGCGCAAAATTATCACTACGAGGTAGCACTCAAACCACAAGTTGCCAGAGAGGCCATTGTGCTAGTCCGCCAACCATTCGGTATCGCGCTGAACGGTGTGCTATTAGATCCTGGCACCGCCGAATTTTTTCAACGTGATCGTAAGTCCGAGTGGAATTACGAAGCGCTCAGCGGTGCTGTCAAACTGGGACTCGATCAGAATCATGCCCACGTACAACCGAATGGAGCCTACCACTATCACGGCTTACCAAGTAAACTTTTCGAAATGCTCTCGGGCGGAGAGCAAGTTATGACACTCATCGGTTGGGCTGCGGATGGCTTTCCTATCTATGGCCTTTACGGAACAAAAGACCCGTTAGATGCAGGCAGTGAAATCGTCGAATTGAAGTCGAGCTATCAAATCAAAGCAGGCTCACGCCCGACTGGTAGCGACTCTCCAAAAGGCGACTACGACGGCAGCTTCACGATTGACTACGAATACGTAGCGAGCAGCGGCGATCTCGATGAGTGCGGCGGTCGCTTTGGTGTGACTCCCGAATTTACCCAAGGCACTTATTACTATGTGCTGACCGAGGACTACCCCTTTATCCCACGTATGTTTAAGGGTAAGCCCGATCCAAGTTTTGAACGCCGGCGGCACAGACGCCGACCATCCGAAAACTTAGACGAACAAGACCACCCAAATCGCGCTAGCAGTCGTGGTCCCGCACATCCAAGAAGTTTTTAGATAAACCTCAGGTTGATGAGGTTAGATCCCTCGACCGTCGTGATCGCATCACTAGATGGATTTATTCTCAAACAAAGCAATATTCCGCAAAATGCTAGCCGCGTGGTATGCCACTGCCCAGCGCCCACTGCCTTGGCGTGCGGAACCAAGCCTCTACCGCACCGTTGTGTCTGAGCTAATGGCACAGCAGACACAAATTAAGACGATGCTGCCCTACTTCAAGCGTTGGATGCAGCGCTTCCCCAACTTTACCACGCTAGCCGATGCGCCCGCCGAGGATGTGCTTAAGCACTGGGAAGGCCTCGGCTACTACAGCCGTGCGCGCAACCTACATTGCTTGGCCAAAGAATACGTCGCACTCAATCCCAAGCCCGCGACCCGCGAAGAATGGCAACGGCTGCCCGGCATCGGCCCCTATACCTCGGCGGCCATCACTTCAATTGCATTGGGTCAACCGGCCGCAGTCGTCGATGGCAACGTAGTGCGTATACTCGCCCGCTTAACCAACGATGCGCATATTTTTAAAAACAATGGCGAAGCAGTCAAGGCCTTCACCGCAAGAGCTGACCAGTTGCTCGATAACAAAAATCCCGGCGACCACAACCAAGCCATGATGGAACTAGGTGCAACAGTCTGCCTCAAGCATAAGCCTCTCTGCACCGTTTGCCCCGTCCTTAATTTCTGTGTCTCAAATAAAAACGGTACCCAAGACGTGCTCCCGAAAATAGAGCGCAAGGCCACTGTGCAAGTCGAGATCGACCGCGCATGGATAATAGAAGATGATAAACTATTACTCCACCGCATCCCCGAAAGCGCAGGGCAACTTGCAGGGCAATACGAGTTACCCGAACTGAGCGCAGTCAAAGCGAGGACGTCGCCCCAACTCATCGCCAGCAAATCACGCTCCATCACTCATCGCCGAATTAAAGAATACATCTACGAAACAATCGTAGCCGGTATTGATGACTCATTAGAATGGGTCGCCCTCGAGCAGTTAGAGGCTATTACTCTTTCGGGACCACATCGCAGGTGGATTCGCGAATTACTTAAGGGTCAATGATTCTTAGTTGGCGTTTAAGATTCGATTGCTCAGCTTAAATCCATGCCAAAGAAACAAAAATGGACTGCCGAAGATTTTGAAATCCGCACCTCGACGATCGAGGGCGCGGGTATGGGGCTATTTGCTAGGCACGCTATCGGCGAAGAGGACACTATCGGTTACTACACCGGCGAAGTGATCACAGAAAAAGAATTTCACGACCCCAACCGCCCCTTTTCTGCCTACGTGATGTGGGTCACCAAAGACCATATTCTCGTCGGCGAGGGTCCAAAGGCCAACTACACTCGCTACATCAATCACGATGATGAGCCCAACGCCTTTCTCGTCGTCTCCAGTCGCTGGAAGACAGCCCGCTTCCAAGCCCTTCGCGACATCGACCCAGGCGAAGAAATCTTCTTCAACTACGGCGATGACTACTGGGAGTAAGCCTAAGTGTCTGCTACAGCTGCCACTACTCACTTTGTCATAAGAGTGGCTTCGAGGTTGAACTCGGAACAATCTCCCTTCATTTTGTATCAAAGATTTAGCCATATGAACATCGACCCCATTTTTTTAGGCCTCGACGCGGAACAACGTAGCGTAATTTCAACTCTGCCGCGTGGAGATCGATTAATTGAGCTCGCTACCCTGCGTAAGCGCTCTACCCGCGAGATCTTATCCGAACTGGCCGACCTCGCAGAAATCGAAGTAATCAAAGACATCGAGCTGATTGACAATCCAACCGCTACGCTGCCCTTACGAATGATTCACGAGTATCAATGTATTCCAGTCCGAACAGTAGGCAACGATACCCTCAAAGAAAAAGCCCCCATTGCGCTCGCCACACTCTGGCCCCCCGACGAGGTAATGAATCGCTGGGTCTATGCCGTCAGCGGACGTAAAGTGCAGTGGTTCATGGGAGACCCAGAACAGATCACCGAGACAATCACGCAAAACTTCGGTGTCGGAGCAGGCAGCCTCGACGAGTCCGACCTTATTACGGATGTTTCCCTAGCCGATGAGGTAGAAGATGAGGACGCCGCTGTGATCCGATTCGTCAACGAGGTAGTGCAAAAAGCAGTTAGCGACCGGGCAACTGACATCCACTTCGAACCACACCGTGATGAGCTACAAATTCGCTATCGCATCGACGGCGAGCTAGTATCTGTTCGCGTACCCGATAATTTGATACGCTTCCAAGGCGCCATCATCTCTCGCCTCAAGATCATGGCCAAGCTAAATATTTCCGAGAAGCGACGCCCACAGGACGGTCGCATCTCCTTCGGTGCAGGTGATTCGGAATTGGATATTCGCATTTCCACCTTTCCTACAATGTATGGCGAGAGCGTGTCATTGCGTCTGCTCAACCAAAAGTCAAAACCACTCTCCATGCGCGAGTTAGGCCTTGCCAACGACGAGGAAAAGAAACTTACCCACGCGCTTTCTACCCCACACGGAATCATCTTAGTGACGGGGCCTACAGGTTCGGGTAAATCCACTTCGCTCACAGCCTTCATCCGTTTGATCAACAAGCCCGAGCGCCGTATCATCACAGTCGAAGACCCCGTCGAGTATGAAGTGCCTGGTGTCAATCAGACGCAAGTCCATCCCGAGATCGGTTTGACCTTTGCCCAGTCCCTGCGCGCCGTGCTTCGCCAAGATCCCGACGTCATCATGGTCGGAGAAATCCGCGACCGCGAGACAGCCGATATCGGCATCCGCGCCTCACTAACAGGTCACCTCGTACTGAGCACACTCCACACCAACGACGCACCAGGCGCTCTAACTCGTCTCGTCGATATGGACATTGAGCCATTCCTCATCGCTTCCTCCGTAGAAATGATCATCGCGCAGCGCCTTGTTCGCCGCCTCTGCCCCAATTGCGCAGTATCGGCCACCTACGATGAGCGCCAGATTACCGGCTTTCTTGCCACATTGCGCATCGACCCTAGCGAAGCGCAATACGGCCATCTCGCCAAATCTGCTGTCGGTTGTGAACGTTGTCGCAACTTAGGCTTCCGCGGGCGTATCGGTGTCTTTGAAATTCTTCGTGTTACCGAAGAAATCCACGAACACATCGTCAAGCGCGATTCTGCTCGAATGATTCGCCAGACCGCTGTCTCTCAAGACATGCGAACACTCATGCAAAGCGGCTGGGGCCACATTAAAAATGGCACCACCACCTTCGAAGAAGTTATGCGCTTCGCTGAACTAGAAGGCGAAGAAGATTAGTCATTCAACGTTTGAAGTCCCTCGCCCGCATCTTCGCCCTCTCTTCCTTAAATTTAGCTCTATTGCAATTACAGTGCAGGCAGAGTGGGGTGTTATAGAACAACACAAATTTCTCACCGATCTTTAGAGGACGTTCCTGTCCGCGCTCCACCATCCGCAAGGCGGGGCCACAACTAGGGACGACCGCACCGACGGCGTCGAAAAATACATCAACGGCGGAACGCTTACCTTTTTTACGCTTTAGTGACTCGCTCATTCATAATAGATAAAACAGAGTTTTCGGATTTTCCAATCGTCGTCTGCCTTTTTTTACAGCAATAGATTATTAAATGTCTTTCTGCGCTCATATTGTCGCCCTAATTCTCTACCTTAGCGGCCTATGCCTCAGCGCTGCGCCAAAAACAAATCTCGCCGAGCTCTATCACGGCATCGCTGAGGGCAACTATTTAATCGGCGATCTCGCGGGCGCGGAACGTGGCGTTGAGCAAATGCTCCGCATAGACCCTGACTATCTACCTGCACTCACGCTCAAAGCGCGAGTGATGCTCGATCAGGGTAAGCCTAAGGAAGCACTTACAGCCGCCGAGCAAGCCATCGCGCTTGACCCCGAAAACAACGAGCTCGGTCTGCTTAAAGCCATCGCGCTGGGTCATTCGGATCGCCGCGACGAGGCCATAGCGCTTATACAAGAAATCCTTGCAACAGCAGTGCCAGAAAGCGAAGATTCTCGAGCGGCCAAGCAACTGCTCGGCCTACTTCGCATGGCTGAGGGCGAGTGGGATGACGCCGCCATCGCGTTTAAAGAAATTTACCTTACCGATCCCGAAACAGCCAGCACCAGTCTTCGCCTCAGTAGCGAAGCCTACCTCGAAAAAGCGCGTGCGAAGCTGCAAGACGGCGCTCAAGACGAAGCCATCGCTGCAATCGACCAAGCTATCGCAGTCTACAAAGGTCAAACCGGAAAAGAAGCCCTCCAACAACGTAACACACTGCGCTTGCTACGCGCCCGGCTTCTCACGCAAATCGGCCGTTTCGAGCTAGCGATCGCCGATTTGCAAAACTTCACAATGCAACAGCCAGAAAACTTCGAAGCCCTCATCACCCTAGCCTCCCTCTACGCAAGTGTGGAGCACTGGGAATCGCTAGAAGCTGTGATCAAGCCCATAGCCAAGCGTCCCGAGCTACGCGATGTCGTCCTCTACCTCGAAGGCCGCGCCGCCCTAGCTCGGAACCGTGTCGGCACCGCACGAGCTAAGTTCGAAGCCGCGATTCAAGCGCTGCCCAAGGAGGCCGACCTGCTCCGCCGCAGCCTTTTCTTTTATCGCGGGCTTTGCCTCCAAAAACTCGGCCGTCATGAAGAAGCCATTACTTCCATCCTTGACGCCATCGACGCTGGTTTCCGCCCTGAGTCGAGTAAAGAGGCCCTCGTCGCAAGCCGTATTCTGCTCCGTGCAGATCGCGCGAGTGATGCCATCCCGATTCTCGAAGCCATCACCCTAAATCGCATCAATCCAGATGCTGAGGTCTGGGCAATGTTAGGCCGAGCCCACCTTATCAGCGAGACACCGGCTCTGGCCCTGAGCGCATTCAATGAATCGCTCTTAGTAGACTCCGAACAAGCCGAAGTGCTCGGACTACGAGGAACACTCCTACGGAAAATAGGCGATCTAGAAGGTGCCCTCGCAGACTACACAAAAGCTCATCAAATCATCCCATCGAGTCCTGTCCTTAGCTACGAAAAAGGACTCGTCCTCTTGCAACTTGGCCGCCTTGAGGAGGCCGAAAGTTTGCTCCAAATCGCAGCGCGTAAACTGACGGCTCACTACACATTGGAACTGCTGCACGCGACCTGCGCCTACGTGATAGGAAAAATCGAAAGCGCTACAGAATCACTTACTGAATACCTTGCCGAAATCCCGGGAGACCCCGAACTGAGTGCAATTTACTTAGCCCGAATATTACAGGTCGATTTTAATAAAGACAAATCCAGAGTGAAATGGGGAAGCGATTCAGCTAAAAATTCACAAACAGCGACTTTGGGAGATCCCGTGCTACAATATTACAATAGTGTAGCGAATCGAAAAGCTGTCCTCGATTGGGCAGGAATCGCCAAATCACCTGAAAAAGCGCGGCAACAAATTTGCGCAGCCGCCTTTTGGATGGCGCAATGGGAAAGGGCCTACGGAGATACTGCTAAAGCCAATGAACTTTTAAAAATCGCAGTCGACTCAGGCGGTCCCGATCTGACGGAATGGCAACTGGCTAATTGGCAATGGGGCAAAAATTAATGAACACGCTCGCTCTTTGTCGCTTCAGCTTCAAGCGACCAGCTAACATTTAGACATTCACTCACGCCTTAGATAGAGCTGTGAGCGAAATTCGTTAAAAAAACAATATTTCAGTGTTTTGGATACTCACATTTGTACTTGCACCGCAGCCGCAAAACGACATCTTCCTGCCCTTCAGCGTTAGAGCGCGCTCTGAGAAGAGCCCGTTCCTCGACTTCTCTTCATCCGAAGAGTTCAACGGTTCAGACGGCTCAGTGGCGGTCTGAACGGTTTCGACAACTCGAAGCCCGCAAGTCGTGATTCACACAATCAAAAACACAATGGCAAAATCAGCACCCGCAGGGGACACAACAATCGATAAGGAAGCGATCATCAAAAAGTTCGGCCTTAAAGACGGCGACACAGGTTCGTCTGAAGTGCAAATCGCACTTCTCACGGCTCGCGTCAAACACCTCACCGAACACTTGCGCGTCAACCGTAAGGACTTCCACTCACGCCGTGGACTTATCGCCATGACAGCGCGTCGTCGTAAGCTCCTCGACTACCTTAAGCGTACAGAGTTCAATCGCTACACTGCGATCCTCGAAAAACTTGGACTCCGCAAATAACGGATTACTTTTTTACAATGCCGGACTTCACCAATGGGAGTCCGGCATTTTCTTAACTCAAAGCCCCCTTTTTTCATTCTTAATCATAATCTTAATCGTAATCCCCCCTACCATCCGAGGATTACGATTAGGAGTAAGATTAAGAGCTGAAGGAATGAACTTCACTTTAATCTAAATGACACCGGCGTAGGTATGGCTTGATGCCATTACTCATGTATAAGCACCGATCAGAGCAGAAAGCCTCTCCCATAAATTTTCAACCGAGCGTCTCGACCGATTCGAGCCGCGAGCGTCCAAGTAAGGTCCGATCCCCGAACAGTCGTTTTGAATGCATAAAGCAAAACCAAGACAAAGATAATGAAACAAAAACATAACGTAAAAGTCGAAGGTCTCGATATCGAGATCTCTACCGGCACCCTCGCAGGCCTCGCAAGTGGTGCTGTCACCATACGCTCCGGCGAAACTGAACTCTTCGTTTCCGCCACTGCCGCGTCTTCACTCCGCCCCGGCCAAGACTTCTTCCCACTTACAGTGGACTACCGCGAGAAATTCTCCGCAGGTGGTAAATTCCCTGGTGGTTACTTCAAGCGCGAAGGCAAACCTTCCGAAAAGGAAATTCTCACATCTCGCCTATGCGACCGCCCACTTCGTCCGCTCTTTCCAAAGGGCTTCATGAACGAAGTGCAGGTCATCGGCCTCCTCCTCGCGACGGATCAGCTCCACGAGCCAGACATCCTCATGGTCAACGCCGCCTCTGCTGCGACATTGATCTCTGACATACCTTGGAATGGTCCAGTCGGTTGTGTGCGCGTTGGTCAGATTGATGGCGTTTTCGTCACCAACCCCAACCACGACGAAATGCTTGATTCCGACCTCGACCTCATCTACGTCGGATCCCAAACCGAAATGTTAATGATCGAAGGTTCTGCCGAGTTCATCTCCGACGAGCGTTTCTACGAAGCTCTCGAATACGGTCAAAAAGCCATCCAGCCAATCATCACAGCTCAACTCGAGCTCGCGAAACTTGCTGGTAAAGAGAAGAAGGACTTCCCCCTCCTCGTCACTCCTCAAGAAATCGTCGATTTCTGTGAAGAGCATGCCGCAGCGGGTGTTAAAGAGGCTCTTAACTTTGACAGCTATACTGAACGCAAGCTCGCGATCGAAGTCATTGCCAAGGAAACTACGGTCGCACTCGAAGCCAAACTCGGTGCTGAAAACGTAAAAGCTGACGACGTCGCTCGCGCCTTTGACGAAATTCAAGAGAAGCTCTACCGCCAGAACATTCTCGATACTGGTAAACGGGTCGACGGTCGCGGCTCAGCCGATCTTCGCACCATCACCTGCGAGACAGGCGTTCTCCCACGTGTTCACGGTTCTGCCGTGTTCAACCGCGGTGAAACTCAAGCCCTCGTCATCTCGACACTCGGCACTAGCCGTGACACACAAGACATTGATGGCCTCACGGGCGGCGCTAAGAGCAAGTCCTTCATCCTTCACTACAACTTCCCTCCCTTCTCGGTGGGCGAAGCAGGTCGTTTTGGATTCACCGGTCGCCGCGAAATTGGACACGGTGCGCTCGCAGAGCGTTCTCTCCTGCCCATCCTTCCTCCCGAAGACGAGTTCCCTTACGCCATCCGCGTAGTCTCGGAAGTCATGAGCTCTAACGGCTCTACTTCGATGGCTTCCATCTGTGGCGGTTGCCTCTCTCTCATGGATGCAGGTGTGCCTATTACCGCACCTTGCGCAGGTATCTCCACGGGTCTCGTTACTGAAAAGGATGAAAACGGTAAGATCACCAAGAGCGTTCTATTGACCGACATCCTCGGCGCAGAAGATCACTTCGGCGACATGGACTTCAAGGTCGCGGGCACACCTGAAGGCATCACAGGTTTCCAGCTCGATCTCAAGATCACTGGTCTGCCCTTCGACATCACGCTCGAAGCGATCAAGCAAAACCGCGACGCTCGTATGAAGATCCTCGCGATCATGTCCGAGCATATGCCAGAGAGCCGCAAGGATCTCCGCGAACACGCACCACGCATCCACACGATCTCGATCGCACCCGATAAAATCGGCGCACTCATTGGCCCCGGCGGCAAAAATATCCGCCGCATCACCGAGGTGTCCGGCGCGCAGGTCGATATCAACGACGAAGGCAAAGTCCTCATCTTCGCCACAGACAAAGAATCCATGGATCGCGCGATCTTGGAAGTCGATGCCTGCACCGCAGAGATCGAAGTTGGCAAGACCTACCGTGGCATCGTTCGCGGCGTGAAAGACTTCGGCGCATTCGTCGAGTGCTTGCCTGGTAAAGAAGGCCTCGTACACATCTCCGAACTGGCTGACTTCCGAGTCAATCAGACCGAAGACATTTGCAAGCTCGGCGACGAAATGGTCGTCAAGTGCATTGGCGTCGAAAAGGGTAAAGTCCGCCTGTCCCGTAAAGCTGCGCTCGAAGAAGCTAAGGAAGAATCGGAAGAAGAAACTACCGCCGCCGAATAATCAGACGCACAAAATAATTAACCAAGCGGTCGCCGAGAGGCGGCCGCTTTTTTTATAGACGCCACTGCTCCATGGATACTCTACCGGATAGCTGAGGGTCGAGAATTTGCGTAGCACACAAAAATTTCCTCAAACCCTTGTTCTAGAAGATTTGGGAGGATTTAGTTATCAACCATATGTTATGGTGCAGGGTTTGATAAATCCGCAGATCTGCCAGACTTGACTCTAAATCTTGTTTTTCAAAGTATAAGCTAATGAAAGTATTTTCCTCAAAACAGTATCTTTGTCTGTTTTATTTCATGCTACTTTTAACGAATTTTCAGTTATCAGCGGTCGACATACTCGTCAAAGCCACCACTCGGGATAATTACATTCGACCTATCCAATCAGATGGAGAGTTCACAGAGGAAAGTTATACCTTCTGCAAAGGAAAATATTATCCCTATGAATACGAAAAACCCGAAGATATCATTCGATTCGAGGAAGTAGCTTTCGCACTCAAAGAGGAACTGACCAAGAAGAACTACGTCAACGCGGATGATCCTATGGAAGCAGACTGCATTCTCGTGGTTCACTGGGGCCAAACTAATTCCGGACCTGAAGATGACTACTTTACACAATTTTCTGATGATTTTGACGATACGTTTGACGCGCTCTCGGTCTTGGATGAATACGAAGCGGAAAATAAGGCAAAAGAGAACGCCAAGATTATCGGAGCCACTGGACTCTACGGGATGCACGTACATTCCCTCAAACGCCAGCAACTAGAAGAAGCGAGTCGGTATGACCGCTATTTTGTAAATGTGGTGGCAATTTCAATTGACGAAATTCGCAAGCGCCCAGAAAGAGCAAAAATGCCAATCCCACTTTGGACGCTACAACTCAGCCTGCCGACAGGCCGTGCTGAGCCCGAAGAAGCCTTCGGCACCTTAGCTAAAACGGCAGGCCTTTACTCTGGAGAAAACCTCGTCAATGCGAATTTCATTCGGGAAAAGGAAAAACGAGGCATTGTTCGTATCGGCAAAATCGAATTCATCGAGACCATTGAGGATAGCAATACCGAGCCTGTAGAATGAGTGCATCTGCGGCTGAGTCACCACACGCCATGCCTTAAACTCGCCATAAACTAGAGCATACTAAGAGCCTAAAAGTTTACCGTCCTTCGCTAGCCTCCTTTACTTGTATGCGATTGTGGGTAAAATTCTTACGGCTAGACATAAAATGGGGTGGCTAACGGGATTCGAACCCGCGACCCTCGGCATCACAAGCCGATGCTCTAACCAACTGAGCTATAGCCACCATAAAGAGAACGTGTCTCCACACCCTTCTACGAAAGAACGGACATGCTCGTTCTCGCGGGGGACTTGTCAATAGTCTGTACGGATTTTTTGTATCGACCTACAAATTTAATAAGCTCGCATAGCCTTCTCGGAAGCTAGGAAATTTAGGGCTCCATTCAAAAGCCTCACGAGCTTTTTTATTACTGATATAGCGGTGCGGCATACGACCGCCGCGACGTTTGAGACGCTCGGAGACTTTCTCTGGGTTGAAGACAGGTTTGGGGAGTTCCATGGCTTCAGCTAGGTAGGCAGACACATCAGCCTTGATGGTCGGGGCATCGTCCGTAATGTTATAAACATCTGATGCAGCCTCTCCGTAGAGCGCGGCACAGATCGCTGAAATAATATCTTCGAGATGAATCATATTCATCGCATAATCACCTGAGCCAGGAATTTCGCCCTTCGCTTCCCTTATTTGATTCAATAAAAAATGCCTTCCTTCCCCATAAATTCCGGCGAGGCGGAGCACATACCATTTCGGCAAAATATCGGATTTAGCCAGCATCACTTCTGATTCCACAAGCAACTGCCCTGTCGCTGGAGCACCGCTCGTGTCAGCGCTTTCGTCAATTAGCAGCCCATCATCCTGCGGATAGACGGAGGTGCTGCTTGTGTAAACGTAGCTACGAATCGACTGTGACTTTGCCCACTCGAGAATTGAGCGCTGCCCATCCACGTAAGACTTCTGGTAACCCGCAAGACCCCCACCCGCTGAACTTACACAATTGACGACTGACTCATAGCGTCCTTCGACACGCTCATGCCAATCATTCGAATCAAGATCGCCCTCGATCACCTCGATAGCTGCCTGGTCGTAAGCGGTTTTCAGTTTCGCTCCCATTTTACGCAAGTCCGCCGCTTTCTCTGCGTTACGGGTCAAAGCCCCCACCTTCACTCCTTGGTTGAGTAAATGCTTCGCCAGCGCAGTGCCCAAGTAGCCACAGCCAAAGATGATCACTGATTCGGGGAGTTTTCGGGACTTTATCATTTTTTAGTTCCAGTGCTTGTCGTTTGCAGTCGACTCAGCCAAGATTCACTCACAATGCAAACCGCACAACCAGAAAAAGTCCGTGCCTATCTGCTCGATCTACAAGATCGCATCTGCAGCGCGCTGGAATCCGAAGACCGGAAAGCCACCTTCCTTGAAGATAGCTGGAAGCGGGAAGAAGGTGGCGGCGGGCGCTCCCGCGTGATGGAAAGCGGCCAAGTTTTTGAAAAAGCAGGCATCAATTTTTCAGATGTTCTAGGTAATCAACTCCCTGCCTCAGCCACCGCCAAGCGACCACAGCTCGCTGGTGTTAACTTTCGCGCGATGGGTGTTTCGCTTGTCGTGCATCCGAGCAATCCTCACGTGCCGACCACGCACATGAACGTACGCTACTTCTACGCTGAGCCGAAAGACTGCGAGCCAATCTGGTGGTTTGGTGGAGGCTTTGACCTCACGCCCTACTATGGTCAACGCGAAGATGCAATCCATTGGCACCAAACCGCCCGCACCGCTTGCCAAGCCTTCGGCGATGAGCACTACCCAAAGTTTAAACAAATCTGCGACGAGTATTTTTACCTTCCCCACCGCCAAGAGCCACGTGGGATCGGTGGCATCTTTTTTGACGACTACGCCGAGGGCGACTTTGAAGAAGCTTTCGCTTTTATGCAATCCGTCGGTGACCATTTTTTGCCTGCCTACCAGCCTATCGTCGCCCGACGCAAAGCCAAGGATTACACTGAGGCGCAACGCCAGTTCCAGCTCTACCGCCGAGGCCGCTACGCTGAATTCAATCTCATCTACGATCGAGGCACCCACTTCGGCTTGCAATCCAATGGGCGCGCCGAATCGATCCTCATGTCGTTACCTCCACTCGTTCGCTGGGACTACGACTGGAAGCCCGAAGCAAACTCACCTGAGGCTGAACTCTACAAAGTCTATCTCAAACCACAAGACTGGGCGGATCAAACAATTCTCGATTCCTAATTTTTTGTAATGACTCCTCGCCAACGTTTCCTCGCTGCAGCCCACCAACAAGCTGTCGACCGTCCGCCAATTTGGCTAATGCGTCAGGCTGGACGCTACTTGCCTGAGTATCGCGAACTGAAGACGCGGTATGACTTTGTCACCATGGTCCGTACACCTGAGTTGGCTGCCGAAGTCACATTGCAACCCATGCGTCGCTTCCCACTCGATGCAGCGATTATCTTTTCAGATATCCTAGTCATTCCCGAAGCCCTCGGACAAGGCTACCATTTCCGCGATCAGGGTGGCATCGGGATGGACTACCTACTCGACACGAAGACCAAGATAGAAGCCCTAGATAATACCAAGATTGCAGAAAATCTAAAATATGTAGCCGACGCTCTTATCCTAAGCCGAAGTAAACTAGGCGAAGACACTGCATTGCTAGGCTTCTGCGGCTCTCCTTGGACGCTGGCATGCTATATGGTCGAGGGTGGCTCCGCTAAAGACTTCGTCAAAATTAAGCAACTCGCTTGGGATCAGCCCGAGCTTTTTGAAATACTCATGCAAAAGTTAACCGATGGCATCGTTGAGTATCTCCACATGCAAATCGACGCCGGCGCGGACGCCCTGCAAATCTTTGACTCATGGGGCTCGATTTGTCCCGCCACGCACTATGAGGCTTGGTCGCTACGCTGGATCCATCATATTATTAAGGAGCTCAAAGAACGCGTGCCCGTGATCCTATACGCTAAAGGTATGGGACAAAAAGTGCCCGAGCTCATGCAAACGGGCGCGAAGATCCTAAGCCTTGATTGGACAATGAATCTTCGTAGTATGCGCCAAAGCATCGGTCACGGGGCAGCAGTACAAGGTAACCTCGATCCTGTTGTCCTAACGATGACTCCCGATATCACCCGCCGCGAAGCCCTGCGTGTGCTAGATGAGGCTGGCGATCAGCCCGGCTTCATTTTCAACCTGGGGCACGGCATGATCCCCAGCGCCAAGATCGAATGCGTTGAGGCGCTGATGGAAGTCGTCACTGGCCAGAAGAACGCGTAGTTACAAATTAGGCCCGCAGGCAGGGTTAAGGGTCGGCCCTTGCCACCGCATTAGAGCGCTCACATGCGAGCAGGCCACGATCAAAAAACGAACTACGTCTTCGCCAGGGAGTTGCCCTCGAGCAGCATCGCCATCTTCGCGCGAAGCGATTGAACCATAGCTCCTTTGTCCGTCGGATTTTCAGCAATACAGTTAACAATGGCACTGCCGACGACGACCCCATCGGCCGCTTGAGAGACGGTGCGAACGTGGTTGGCCTTGGAGATACCGAAGCCTACCACAACTGGCATCTCGGTGTGTTTTTTGATTTGAGAAACGTTGACTGCAATACTGTCTGACATAGACGCTTGTTCTCCAGTCACTCCCTCGCGGGAGACGTAGTAGACGAAGCCAGTCGTTGCTTTACAGATAATTTCTAGCCGGCTTTCCGGTGTGGTAGGTGCTACTATGAAGACGGTCTTAAGATCGTACTTTTCGCAAGCTTCAAGGTGCTCTTCCGCTTCTTCCGGTGGTAAATCAAGCGTGAGAATACCGTCGAGACCAGCGGATTTAGCCTCAGCTACATAATTAGCACTACCCTTTGCAAAAACTAGGTTATAATAGGTGTAGAAAACGAGAGGCACTTCACTGAAATCGCGAATCGCGCGGACGAGTTTAAGTACGTCCTTACTGGTGCTGCCGCTTTCTAATGCGCGTTGGGCGGCGAGCTGATTGGTCAGACCATCAGCCAGGGGATCGGAAAAAGGCACCCCGATCTCTAGCACATCAACACCTGATTCAATTACAGCACGGCAAGCTTCAACCGAGCTATCAAAGTCAGGGTCACCTGCGCAGAGGTAGCCGACAAAGACGGCACGCTTTTCTTCGCGAGCTTTTGCAAAGGCTTTTTCAATTCGATTCATGAGAAAATGTGAAGATAGAGAAGGACTAGGTTAATATTCATAAACACAAAGACAAGCTTCACGCCTGACTACCTAAAATTAAACAGAACAAAGCGCCCTAACTATTGCGAATAAGCGCCTTTTCAATGAGAGGTAGCATCTTTCCGCGACGGAAGAGCGTCACTTGACCAGTACTTCCAGAAACGACGATGCAAAGGCAATCGACTGCTTGCGTAATTGAAGCAGCTGCGGCGTGGCGACTGCCGAGGCCGCTGGGCAGATCGTGAGTATAATCGGGCGCATGAATGAGTGAGCCCGCAGAAACGAGCACACCATCGCCTCGGATAATGAAAGCACCATCGATCGAAGAGAGTTCTTTGACCGTCTCATCCATAAAGGGATTGAGGATATTAAGGTCTTCGTCTTTGTATCCATGAAATGGATTTAAGATGAGTGGCTTCGTGAATTCCGAAATAAGCTCAGAATTGCCGAGTGTAAAAAGGCATCCGACGGGGCGACCCTCACGACCTTCAACCGCGAGCTCAGTGGCGATTGCGAGCACTCGTTCGATTACTTCGGGCTTCACACTGACTGGCAGCATGTCGGACTTACTGGCGAGCGCAGTATCGAACTCGCGCTCGACGTCGACCACGGTAATACTATCGAACTGGTTGCTCTGCGGGAGACCGCCTATACAGCATAAGCGATCGTTACTGGAGAAAATTCCCCTAGTAAGGCCTATCAATACAGCACTACGCAACTGCGAGAACCGATGGTTACTATACGCGCGAATCGGGATAACGGCATCAATTTCTATACGCTCAGTCAAAGCATCTGAAGTGCCGTGAGCGATGATTACGGTCTTAAATCCTTTAAAGGTTTTACCCACTTCGACTCCCCCACCGAAGGTGTCAGCAAAGACGAGCACTGAAGTGCACTGAGCGCCTTTAGCAATCTTGGCAGCTTCGCGCAAAATAAGATTGTTAAAACGGTTGTGACGGCGGCGCGGCTTATCCCCCTCGCCCGCGAAAACCTGCTTCAGTTCTTTGCGGAAGTCTGTAATCTTGGCGGCAGCGCGAAGCCGATCCATATGACCGTTGTCTTGGAAAACTCGGGCGAGAGAAGCGAGACTGAAGAGGTAGCTGCGCGCATTTTCCGAGGCGAGAAGCAGGAAAATAAAACGTATATCTCCGTACTCAGACTGGCCATCGTAGACAAGACCTTTAGGGCAACGACCAACAGCGACCATATAGGGGCGCTTCATCTTAATACGGGCGTGCGGCAAGCAAACACCATTGCCTAGATAGGTCGTCATTTGCTTCTCACGGTCTAGCAGATCCGCTAGCAAGCCCTTCTTAGTAATGCCGCGCTCTTTGGTGACATCGCAGACTGCGAGCAATTCCGATACCGCACTCTCAAAATCTGTACTCTCAATGTCAATGACACGAGATTTGGCGATGTATCGATCTATACGCATGTTATAAAGATCAGTGATCCCACTCAATTGCACCCTTTTTCAACTCATAGAAGAGACCGAGTATGAGGACGAAGAGAAAGAAGAATACCGGAATGATAATGGGTAAGTTTGCCGCCAGAAATTCACGAAAAACCATGACCCAAGGGATCAAAAAGACAACCTCGATATCAAAGAGGATAAAGAGCATTGCGGTAACGTAAAATTTAACCGCGAAGCGCGCGTGCCCGGAGCCTTCAGCGAGCATGCCACACTCGTAAGGTGTATTTTTGATCGCAGTATCCGTGCCACGCTGCCCGAAGATATGCGACGCAACGAGAACTACCACACCAATACTGGATGCGAATAAAATTTGAACAAGAATCGGATAATAGTCCGCGATTTGCATAGGCCTTTGAAAGAAGTCTGCTTTAGCGGGGACTTCAAGGCGTTTCTTCGAAGAATCTAATAAAGTCGCGTCGTCGGTCACGCACTACCAAAACCTCATCCGTCGCAGCCATGACTTTACCTCAGGCTGCTCAACTAAGGGCGTGACGTTTGCGGGCTTCGAACGCACGCGCACCCCGCCATCAGGAAGCGCGACTAATTGCACTTGGATGCGGTCACGATCAAACTCCCCTAATTGGAGACTGGCCGCGAAGGGTAACTGCCGAGGAATCGGTTCAATTTCGGGAAAGCCTTCGAGCAGACGCATCGCATTAATCCGGTCGTAAAGGAGCCGATCCAGTGCGACGGGGTCGCTGCTCATCCAAAGCCGTGGTTCGGTTCGAGTATAGATAGAATTAAAAAAGGGACCAGCGATAAACTGGTAACGCTCCAGCGAGACGAAATTTAGCACGAGGCGTTCTTGAAGCTCGGGGATCGCAGCGATCTCGGCAACAGCCGCGGAGGCAGTAGCTTGGTTTACGAGGAAGCGGCTACTATTACTGACATTCCACAGGGTCGCATTAGCCAAGGCTCCATCAATACCGAGGGCGGGATCGTCGACACCGACAGGTAGATTGATCCAGAAATCGACTTCAAAAAGTAGCGGCTTTGGAAGGAAGCTCTTCCGCCCGCGCGCGCCTTCGGCAAGCTGCGAAGCGCGCCGCGTCTCCAAGAAAAGTTGTGATTCTTGCAACAAAGCTGGCGGCAGTGGGCTGTCATAAAACCAATCAGTATCGTAGTATTGCTCCGTATCTAAGGCCAAGACAGGGCAACCTTCAAAATTGGCCGCGGATTCGCTAAGTGCGGGCATTACGCCCGCTTCACGCAGATTATGCGCGGAGTCATCGACAATTAAGATCGAGCGGCGATCATAGCCTCGAGCTTCCAGCATTTCGACAACCGCACGAATGAGTTGCAGCGGTGTACTCAGTCCTGCTCGACCGCGCGTATTAATTTTAAGAGCCACTTTTGCCCGCTCACTTGGCATAAGTGCTTGTCCAACTTCGCGCTCATAAGCAGCCACCAGTCGTTCTACTTCTGCATAATAGAGGCTACCCTCTGCGACCGGCGACTCCCAAACCAGCCCACGTGGTGCCCGCGGAACTAAAGACGCGCTCACAGGACTGCTAAAGCCAAGTAGGATCAAAGCAATTGCATAAACAAGCATGTAGCCGACTCTACGCCTATCCACTTGACAGCTATAAAGGGGAAACGAGAGTAGATTCATAGTTGTCTTGTTGCTAACTGCACTCACTGAACAAACACAATTCCTGCCCATGTTAAAAGCAAACTTCAAAAGCGTATTCTTCATCTCGCTCATCACGAGCTCTATTTGGCTCGTAGCTTGCAGCAGTAATGAAGAAAAAAAAGCCGCGCAAATCAAAGATGCCCTCAGCTTGTCGGAAAAAGGCGCTAACGCCGAAGCACTAAAAATACTAGAAAAACTCGCTACTCAGCATCCGGACGACATCGAGATTCTCAAATCAATAGGCCAAGTCTATTCAGCCGATGGTGATGCAAGTATGGCCTCTCTTTTCCTTGAGCAAGCTTACCTCCAATCCCCCAACGACACCGAGCTACTTTTCCAGACTTACCAAAGCTTAGATGCCGCCAAGCAACCCGCTGGCCACCTTCTCGAAAAGCTCGCCGAGCAAACACCCGAGGCCATGACTCCCCAACTTTGGACACGCCTCGGTCAGGTTCGCCAAGCAGCTAACCTAATACAACCAGCACTCGACGCCTTTTTAAAAGGAGTCGATCCCAACAAAGCCAAACCCGCACCTGAAACCGCAGTCGCCATTGGCCAACTTTTCGTGAAAGTAGGCAACCTACCACAAGCTGAGTACTGGTTAAAAATGGCCGCCGACAACGACGAACCGAATGCACTGACTGCACTCTTTAGCCTACTCGAAATTAATCTTCGCCAAGAAGACTGGGCAGACGCCGAAGCTACAATCACGCAACTAGACACACAATTCCCAGGGGCCGTCGAAGCAAGTCAATGGGAGCAAGCCCGTCAAGAACTCACCCGCTGGCGAAAGTCACAGGACGAAATGAAGGCCAAGCTAGCCGAAGCTCAGGCCGATGAAAAAGCGGTAGAAGCTGAACCCAAAGCAGCCGCTACTGTGGTCGAGGCTGCCCAAGTCTTAGAATCAGACGAAAATTCAAAGAGAAGTGAAACTGCCTTAACCGATAGCAAAGCCCAGATCATCGCTGATATGGAAGCCGCCGAGGCCATGGCCGACGCCCCTGCAATCGAAATTAATGAAGAGGCCGACGTCACGCTCGTCCAGGACAACAAAGTCAGCGCATCCGATCCTAGCATCACAATCGAACCTGCCGTCCCAATGACTACTGTTGAAGTCGGCTCCGACCAAGCATCCGCAGCCGAAGAAACCACCCTCGCGGTCGATGCAGATACTAGCATCGATCCAGCACCAACACCAATTGTGGAAGCCTTCCCTAGTTTGGAGGCGGAGCCTGAACCCATAGCCCTGAGCACAAGTAGTCGCCCACTGACCGTCGAAGAGCTGATGGCAGACGCCGAGACCGCTACGCTCGACCGTGATTTTAAATCCGCCATTCGCAAATATTGGACAGCAATCGGTATTGCCAATAACCGCGCCGAAGTCTGGAATCTGCTTTCGCGCGCCTATCTTGTCGACGGCCAGCTCAATAATGCAGAAACGACCGCCCTCGAAGCCGTCCGCCTAGAGCCGCGCCAAGTCACCCACACACTCGACTACCTACGCGTCGCACAACGTTCGCTGCCGCCTGAAGACTTTCTCGCCGAACTGGAGACCGCCTACGCCCGCTTCCCGACGAGCCCAGAGATTACCCTCTCAATCGCCAGAGGTCACGAGCGTATCTCTCAAGATCGTCCCACCGCGCGCAACCTTTATCTCCGCTTCATCGACATCGCGCCCAATCATCCCCTCATCCCTGAAGCTCAAAAAGCAGTCGCGCGACTTCGCTAACTTACTTATTAAAACTAAACAACTTTCCACCACACTTGCCTCGCGTTAAACAAAGCTCCATCGAGACCCTCAAGCACCAAGTTAACTTGGTCGACGTCGTTTCGCCTTATGCCCAACTCAAGCGTGCAGGTCGCTCTTGGAAAGGGCTGAGCCCGTTTACCCAAGAAAAGACGCCTTCCTTCTACGTCCATCCAGATCGCGGCTTTTATAAATGCTTCAGTACAGGCGAAGGCGGCGACTGCTTCACCTTCATCATGAAGCAGGAAAACCTTGAGTTCATTGAGGCGGTCGAGTTCCTTGCCAAGAAGTTCAACGTCACGCTCGAATACGAAGCAGGCGGTCCCTCCCACGAAGAAGTTTCCCTGCGCAAACAAATCTTCGAGTTGCACGAAATTGCTACCACATGGTTCCATCAGCAGTTCCTCGAATCTAAAGAGGCCGCTCCCGTGCGCGACTATTGGAGAAATCAACGCGGCTTTTCGCCAGAGACCGCTAAAGAGGTTAAAATCGGCTACGCCCCCGCCGCCCGCGATGCTTTTGCGCTTTATTGTAAAAAACGCAACTTATCCACAGCCGCGATGCATAAGTCGGGCCTCTTTTTCGCCCGAGATGGCGAACGAAATCACGAATATTTCAAGTCCCGCTTTCGTGGTCGCCTCATGATCCCCATCCGCGACGTGCAAGGCCGCGTTGTCGCTTTTACCGCACGCCAACTCCCTCAAACACCCGAAGATGATCCTGCTCGCGAAGCTAAATACGTCAACTCGCCCGAGACCCCCATCTTCCACAAAGGCCGTATCCTCTTTGGCATGGATCACGCCCGTACGCACCTTAAAGACGGCGGAAGTTTCCTCCTTGTCGAAGGTCAGCTCGACGCCATCCGCTGCTGGTCCGTCGGGTTACACACTGCCGTCGCACCTCAAGGTACTGCGATCACCGACGACCAGATGCACCTACTCCGCCGCTATGAACCGAACAGCATCGATTGCCTACTCGACGGTGACTCCGCGGGCCGTAAAGCCGCCCTCCGCGCCTTACCACTCGCCTTTAAAGCTGGTCTCGAATTCCGTTTTCTCCTACTCCCCGAAAAGGCCGACCCAGACGACCTCCTCCGCGAGCACGGTTCCAGCGCATTAGAGGGGCTCCGCAAGACGGCCAAAAGCGGCATTGAACTGCTCATCGCTGACAACCTTCCCCAAGGCCGCGCCCCCACGACTCACGAAAAAACCACTGCCCTGCGCGCTGTATTCGAACTGCTCCACCATGTGCCATCCGAAGTTGCTCGAGAGGACTACATCCAAATCGCAGCACGTCTAGTTAGTGTCGATCCGCAAGCAGCCCTCCGCGACTTCAAAAAAGTCCCTCCGCCACGCGGTAATCTAAAGGGCGGAGGAGCCCCCGAAACCGCCCCAAAACCCAAGCGAGACCCGCTATTGACACAGGCCACTTGGGAGCTACTTTGGCTCATTCTGCATCATCCAGAATACGGCAATCAGCTTTCAGAAATTATTGATTACGAATGGATTAATATAAACTCTACAACGGGCAAGCTACTCTCCCGTCTTCTAGCCGAACTGCGCGAAGGTATGATCGACTCAGTCAACCAAATAGAAAACATCATCGATAGCGTCCAAGAACGACAACTCCTAGCCGACATTCACTCACGAGAACTCAGCGTGGAGGAACCAACCAAACAAATTGTATTCTGCCTAGAGCGCCTTCGGCGAAATTTTGTTGAAACCCAGATTAAAAACTTGGAACAAAAGATCATCAATTCAGACCCTGAATCACAGATACGCCTCATGCGAGAACGCAAAGAAATCCTCCGCAAAGTTGCGCAACCTCTAGAACTAGCACTTTAAAGATAGAACCACTTCATTTTAATAAATTATGTCCGCAGCGAAAAAGAAAATCATCAAAAAGCCAGCTAAGAAAAACGCCGTAAAAAAAGCACCTGCAAAAAAGAAGCTATCCGCCAAAAAAGCGCCTGCCAAAAAGAAGCTAGCCGCGCCCAAGAAAAAAGTCGCACCTGCCAAAAAGAAGCTAGCCGCAAAAAGAGCACCTGCAAAAAAGAAGCTAGCCGCAAAAAAAGCACCTGCAAAAAAAGCTACAGCACCCAAGAAAGCACCTGCCAAAAAGGTCGCCGTTAAGAAAAAAGCGGCCGCGCCCAAGAAGAAAGTTGCTAAGGTTTCGAAAAGTTCAGCCCGGGCAAAGACTGTCGACACCAGCGACGACACCAGTGACGCCAAACTCGCTGCGGCCGCTAAGAAAGCCGTTAAGAAACGAAAACTCTCGCCAAAAGCGCAGGAAAAGCTTAACGAGCGCATCCGTAACCTGATACGCCTTTCTAAAGAACAGAGCTTCCTTACTTATAAGGACATCAACCAAGCCCTGCCCGATTCTGTCAACAACCCCGATGAAATCGAAAACGTTATTTCAATCCTGCAAAACCTCGAAGTTGACATTCTCGATGACAACGAAGTTGAAGCCTTTAAGGCGCGCCAGGAAGAAACTGAAGAGAAGGAAGTGCGCACCTCGCAAAACGATATTTTGGACGATCCAGTCCGGATGTATCTCAAACAAATGGGGCAAGTTCCTCTCCTGACTCGTGAAGAAGAAGTTGCGATCTCGAAGCGTATCGAGAAGGCCGAACTCAAAGCCCAAGACGCCCTCTTTTCCACTGCCCTCACACTCGAATTCCAAAATAGCGTCGTCACAAAGCTCCTCAACCGCGAGGAACGCTTCGACCGCGTCGTGCTGGATAAAAAGATTGAGAGCCGCGAGGCTTATTTTAACAGCCTACCGAAACTCCTCGAAGAAGCGCACCGCCTCGGCGAGCGCATCTACGCTGCGTGGGATAGCCATATTAACGCAAGTAATGAGTCGAATGCGAAACGCGCCCGCACGCGCATGGTCAAATATGAGGAGGAACTGCGCAAGGTGCTACGCAAGTATTGCCTTAAATTAAAATGTTTCGAAGAATTCCTGAAGGACCTAACCCCCATTTACCGCGAAGTCTCTAGCCTCTACGATGACTTCGAAGCTGCCGAAATGGTATCAACACGCAGCAAGACGAAATTCGACGCCAAAGGCACCAACAAGCGCCTCAATGAAATGAAGGCTGAATTCAAAATGGACTCACGCGAGTTCATGGAAATCATTCGTCTCGTGCGCCTTGGCATGCGTGAAGCTCACAAAGCCAAGACTGAAATGGTTGAAGCCAATCTACGTCTTGTAATTTCCATCGCGAAGAAATACACCAATCGTGGCCTGTCCTTTCTCGATCTGATTCAAGAAGGTAATATGGGCTTAATGAAAGCGGTTGAGAAGTTTGAATACCGCCGTGGTTACAAGTTCTCAACTTACGCTACGTGGTGGATTCGCCAAGCAATCACTCGATCCATCGCCGACCAAGCGCGCACTATTCGTATCCCCGTGCACATGATCGAGACCTTAAATAAGGTCATGCAGGTGCAGAAACAACTCCTACAAGAGCTCGGGCATGAGCCCACCGCCGAGGAAGTCGCCGATGAGATGAATCTCCCTATCGAGCGCGTTCAGTCGATCATGAAGATGGCGCAGCAACCGATCTCCTTGCAAAGTCCTGTCGGCGATTCAGACGATACCAACTTCGGTGACTTCATCGAAGACAAAGGCGCCGAGAATCCCTACGACATGACGGCTTATAGTCTGCTTCGCGAAAAAATCACTGACGTGCTAGACTCCCTAACCGAGCGCGAACGCCGCGTACTCTCACTCCGCTTCGGTCTCGCTGACGGCTATTCGCGGACGCTAGAAGAGGTCGGCCGCCAGTTTAAGGTCACCCGCGAGCGCATCCGCCAGATCGAAGCCAAAGCACTCCGCAAAATGCGTCACCCTACCCGCATCCGTCAGCTTCACGGCTTCTTTGAAGGCGATATCAATCTCGAAAAACCCGGCATGGACAGCATCAAGCGCGAAAACGCCAAACACAAATAAAGTTGCACAGGCAAGCTCCCTGACTATGCCATATAAATATAACATGCCACACAAAGCCCTACTCTCCTCCGCACTTGTTGCGGTTTCACTATTCCTGCTCGGCGGTTGCGGCGGCTCTAGCTCAGTCCGCGTGATCGAAGGTGATCAACAGATCCGCTCCGCTCTGACCGGCAGCGTCTATGCCACCGACCAGGCGATGGTTGTCCATGTCAACGAGTTCGATCGACTGGCTACCCTGCGTAATGCTCGCAGTTATTCCGCATCTACATTCCTCGAAACCCGTGATAATGAAGGAAATAAATCTGCTATCCTCAAAACTCGAGAAAACCGCCCCGCGGGTCTAGGCATTGCTGATATTGTTGAAGGTTTACCCAAAATCAACGATCGCGCCAGTCCCGTCAACGCTGCTGAGAGTGTCCGCCTCGCAAAAATATATCGTGACCCCGACGAAGAATAAGTATTATTTTACAATAAGTTTCTACTACCAAGCCAAAAAAAATTAGTTTATCAGTTTGTTCTTTCGGTTATCTCAGAGATCACCCACTTTAACTATCCTCAGGAACAATTCTTCCCAATTTACCACCTCCGCGCTATTAGCGCTCCACAGTTTTTTTATCATGAACACAATAGCTTTTATTCAGAATATCAACGGACCAGAGATCCTCCTGATCTTCCTTATTGTTTTATTACTTTTTGGAGCTAAGCGCTTGCCAGAGCTATTTAAGTCATTTGGCAAATCAATCCGTGAGTTTAAGAAAGCCACTACGGAAATCGAAGAAGACATCCGCACCGCTATGGACGAAGAGCCTGAAAAGCCTGCCGCCAATACAACGAACTTAGAGCAACCGTCCAAGCATGTTGAAGCCGAAAGCGTAGATGCACCTGCAGAAGAAGGAAATGGGGATAAAGTCTAAATAGGGGAACTGCTCCGCGCAATCGCCGCCGCAGCGCATAACTTTCTCCTAATCCTGATCACGTAAACCAGACATCAGCGCTGAAGTCTCGCGCTGTATGCCTTGGCGGCAGAGGCGGCTGACAGGGTAGATGTCCTGAGCGGCTAGATAGGCTGCGAGCGAACCAGCGTGGTGACCGTCTTCAGCTTGTCGCTCAGCGCGGTCAATTTGGAGCACGAAATCTGCCACGCGAGACGCTAGCTCAGCACGAGCTTGATTCATCGGGCCATCGCTCGGGTCGACCTTAGCAGCCTCAACTAATAGCTCCCATGCGGCATAAGCTTCACCCTGCTTGACGAGTTCCTTGCTTTGGTTCACCAAAAGGTCAATCCGTGCGACTTGCTCGACCACCTCCATTAAAAGTGGGCGGCGCTGAGTATCATCAGCCAGCGCGAAGCCTAAATCCATGCGGCGTTCGTAGATACCGCGACGATCCATGCGCTTGTAGAGGTCATCGAAAATCTTCACGCCTTGCGAACCAGCGGTGGCAAGCTTGGTAGTCTCTTGCTGAAAGTCACGAATCGCGGGGTTGGACGGCCAAATTTCAATCGCTGTCTGTAGCTCAGAACGAGACTTATCGATATCGCCGAGGTTCCGATACTGCGAAGCAGCAAAAACGGCCATATCGCTCATACTCTTGGCAGTTTCGACAGCGGAGAGCACCCGGTTTTTGGGGAAATCTTCTGCTAATTTATAAATTTCATCGGCGAGTTCGGAAACACCAATATAGTCTTTCGATTCAGCGAGTTCGCCTGCTTCAATCAAGCCGCGGTTGAGTTCAAGTAAGTGGCGGCGTTGATCGGCTGGTATCTTGTTCAGTTCAGTCAGATATTCACCAAGGAAGAAGACTTCCTGCAAACGCTCCAGCGCAATGAGGCTACGTTTCTCTTCGTAGGCAGCGTTGACCGCATCAACACCCTTATTGACATCGTTAATCGCTTCGCGGGCGATGAATGTCATACTGTCAACAGTGAAGGCAAGATCGCTGCCTGGGAGGAATTCTTGAAGTTGATCTTTGCCCACTTCAAGTGACTGGTGGGAGCCCTTAAAAATCGATTGGTAGAAGCCTGCAAGGACCAGTGCGTGCTCAAAGCGGCGCTGGAGCATAAAACTAACGATCTGACTCTGGAACTGAAGCTTCGCTTGCAGGCCAGTCATGGCAGATTGGGTTTCTAGCGCGATGATGCGTGCTTCGGTCTCGGCTAGGTCGAGCATTCGGAAGGCTGCTTCAGAAGTGATCGACTCGGTGCCATCGGAAACAACTTCCTCCCCGTCACCCCGACGATTACCACTTTCAAGAAGACGTTTCTCACGGATATTTTTCAGCGCCAACGCACGATTGGCGACAACTTCCTGTTGAAATTGACGCACTTGGGAGAGCTCGCGCTGCGTCATTGTGACGCCACGACTCTCTTTGCGAATACGCCAGGCATTGAATACTTGGTTGGCTACAATGGTGCTGTTGCCGCCATCAAGGTCGAAACGGGAAGCGCGGAAGAGGAGTTCCCAGGTATCAAGAATTGCATCGTCGCTATTATTGTTAGAAACGGAAAGCCGATCAATAATATCGGCCATCAACCGGGCGTATTGCGTCTCTTCTTCGGTCGGTGAGGCGAGCAGGAAACGCTCGAAACGAGAGCGGAAAGCGCGTTGTTCTGAGAGGTTGAAGTTCTTCCCCTTCCACTCGAAGCTACCGTTCTCAAAGTCCAGTGAGTCGCTGCTAGGGTCGAAGACACGGTTGGCCATTTCGAGGAAGGTATTACTCTCAAACATGCCGCCAGCGGGGGCAGATGCGCTGGCCTGCGCTGCTTGTGGCATGGGAGTTATGCTGCTCGTAGGAAAGCCACCTTGTGCCGAAGCAATAGAGGCGAGAGCAACGAGTCCTAGACTAATACTTTTGTAGTGCTTCCACATAAATGAGCCCTCCTTTTTCAATGATAGCCTGCAACTCGTAGCGCTGACCTACGTGTAAATTATCCCCAGCAGATTCTGCTACGAAAACAGGTAAGCGGGCGTCACTATCCTCAGCAACTACTGCAAGGACGCGACCGAGACCTTTTTCCCATTTAAGCTGCTCGTTAATCTGCACTCGGAGCGTATAACGGTTCCCTAGGAAGTCGCCGGGCTTTTGCAGGTAAATATCGATCGGTAGCACTTCAAGATCGGAGCCTTTGCGTTCGCCACAAGCAATGAGGAAAAGCATTCCCCCCAGCAAGCTCAACGCGAAGGCGAGGCCTGTGAGTTTACCTCGCACCCGACATTCCTTTTGGCTTCGACTAGCCTGGGCAATTTCAGGCACTTCGCGTGATAGAATAAAAGGCATATAGGATGGCATCGCAGTGGATTAATAAAAGTTACACTAGAGTTAATTCCAGCGTTTTTGCTGGCAACCCCAAAAGACCATAGCTGCACCGACGAGAAAATGAAGCAGGAGCACGGCAGCGGCCAATTCAGGTGTAGGAATCCACTCATTAGAATCGACTCGATAGGCATCGTAGAGGCGCGTATCACGCATTGATCCGAAATACCCGCCCCAGCCCCAGTAGGCATTTATAAAGGGGCGGCAGATCCAGACTAAAAATTCAGGCAAGGCTAACACAATCCCCGAAAGCGGCAACTGAAAGCCAACTAAATAGACCGAGAGAAGAGAAGCTTTGTCAGCCGAATTGAAGATGGCCGAAAAACCAAGACAGATTGCAGTCATTGAGACACAGCTCAAAACGAGAACGCAGGCTTGGGGTAAGGATGCCCCGGGGAACTCACAGATGTATTTTACAAAGCCCATCATCCAAATGCCCTGCACCACCGCAATGAGTGAGGCGAAGATAAGCTTACTTGAGGCGTAGGATGCCGTGCTGAGGCCTGCGAAGCGCTCTTTTTCAAAGATCTGACGTTCGGCAGCGATCTCGCGCGCGCCGTTGTTACTCCCCATCAGGGTGAGTAAAATCACCTGAAAGAGAATCAAGCCCGTGACCAAGGAAGCCATTTCCAAAGCATCAACCCGGTAACGTATGCCCGCCTCAATCTGCTCGACGGCCCCGCTCCCAGAGTCCAGAGCTAGCCCGCGTAGCTGCGGGATGCCGTCCCAAGCAAAGATAGTCACCAGCAACGGAAAACCGATAGTGATACCTAGCGTCAGCAGCCAGTAGCCGCGGTCGCGCTTAAAGAGGAGTGTGCGGCGTTTTAAGAGCGTCCAAGTCTGCGCCAGCGCAGTAGGTGGGGGTGACGAAACCACTGCGGTAAACTCCCCTCTTGGGGCGTCTTCCGACGACTCTGCCGTCCAGCGTTCGCGCCAGTGCTCGACCGGCTGTTCATTAAGTTGGTCATAAAGGTGCAGCGCATCAGGAATACCGAAGTGAGCATTCATGGTATCGAGTGCTCCCTGAAAGACAACCACGCCTTGATAGACGACAGTGATCCAATCGAACTCCTCCAGCTTCGCTAGATTATGGATGATGCAAATGAAAGTTTTCTCTCGCTCATCGCGTAAGCGCTGGAGAACCGCAATAATTTGATCCTCCGAACGAGGGTCGAGCCCACTCGTCACTTCATCGCAGACTAAGGTCTGAGGGTCGCCGACCAGTTCGAGGCCTAGACCGAGACGACGCAGTTGACCGCCGCTGAGATCGGAAACACGCTTATCTCGGTGCTCAGCCAAACCAATACGGTGCAGGATTTCGTCTAATCGCTCCTCTTTGACCCTGCGCTCTCGAACGCAGAGATCGAGCGCATAGCCGAGCGCCTCTTCGACTGAGAGCCGCTCATGCACAATGCTGAATTGAGGGGCGAAAGAGAGTTTCCCTTGCAGATCAAGGCTCTGGGTTACGGCTTCACCCGAGTAGCTGACCTCCCCATCGCTGGGCAGAATACCCAGCATCGCTTTAACCAGAGTTGTCTTGCCACAGCCCGATGGGCCGATCACGGCATTGAGTCCCTTCGGCATGAATTGAGCCGTCGCTCGGTCGAGTATACAGGTCCCCGAGGGTTGAATGACGACAGAAAGGTCCTTACATGCTAGCATTATTGTAACAAATTAACTTTGCTCACGATAGAAAAGCCAGCATTTTGATCACTATGTTGTTTTTACGAAAAATTCTTATTACCCTCCTACTCACAGCATTAAGCTGCCAACTCACCGCCGTCACCGTCACTACGCGCGGTATGCGGAACCAAGCAATCTACGGGATCGAATTTCCCGAAGAGACCCGAACCTATTACGGTAGCGAAGCTGGCGTGCAGTCCATCTCGACACAAGAATACATCACAGCCAACTTCCGAGTGATCGAGCTCAATGTTGTCACACAAGGTACTGCCCTACTACGCATTTACTATAGCCGTCCGCTCCGTCCCGGTGAACTACAGCAGGCCATGAGCGACGGTCTCGGCGCAACGGGTATTCCCGGTGGCAGTTCCATCATCCAACGACCGCTCCCCCCTCAAGTGCAAGCCATAGCGGACCGCGCAGCCGGCGTGAGTGAAGCCGTTACAGGCACTGAAGTGATGAAAGAATACCCCATCGCCACCCACGCACATACCATAGAGTTCCGCATTGGCAGCCGCGACGAGCTCCTCGAACTTCATCAAGAACTCAAAAAACACTGGTTAAAAGAACCCGCTTTTTTTGAAGGCGGCCAAATCGTTAGTGAAGACGAGTCCACCGACAAAGAGATGAAGCCACGCAGCCTCGGCGGCACACTATTCAAGGTGCAGGGATGATACTGAGCATTTCAATACACGCTTACTTATCCGCCACGTAAATCACGTAGGCGGCACGCTTGGAGCCAGCGTGGACTTTAGCCCGAATGTGCCCCACTCGGAATCCGACTGTTTCTATACGCGCCTTAAAGTGGGGGTCTTCGCCCGCCGACCAGAAGCCCGCGCGACCGCACTCGATCCCTCCAAGACAGTACGCAAAGTAAAGCCTAGCCCAAGTCCACCGATCATGACGCGTGGCTTCGGCTGCTTTCTGACGAGTTCAATCCCTAACTTACCTAATAAAAGCTCCGAAGCCGACGCCTTCGAATGCATCAACTCTTGCCCTTGGAAGCTAATGGAATAAGCACCATCATGCTCGTATAGGGACATACGGGCTCCGTCGGGAGTCGTAGATTCAGCAAGTAGATTTCGTGGTTTCATGGACAGAGAGGGTTCTGTAAATCAAAAACTGGCAACTGTAAACATGAGGGCAACAAGTCGCGCTCCTACAAAATAAATCACAAAATAAATGCCCCCAAGATTCGACCTCCAGCATTCCCCGATCAATATCCTACCTAAACATGCCCTCGAAAAAAGAAT
>QOOZ01000052.1 GCA_003331195.1 Puniceicoccaceae bacterium
CGATCAACAAATCGCTCTCGAAAGATCAGAAGATTGACCTTTACCGCATGATCGTAGGTATCCGTCGCTTCGAAGAACGTTCGCTACGCGCCTACAATCAGGGTAAGATTGGTGGCTTCCTCCACCTTTACATTGGGCAAGAAGCGGTTGCTGCCGGAATCGTTTCCCTAATGGGGGAAAATGACCACATTATCACTGCCTACCGTGACCACGGACACGCGCTAGCAGTCGGCATGTCCATGAATGAGTGCATGGCTGAGATGTATGGCAAGCATACGGGTTGTTCCAAGGGCAAAGGCGGCTCGATGCACTTCTTCGCCCCCGACAAGAATTACTGGGGCGGCCACGGCATCGTCGCTGGACAGACTCCTCTTGGAGCGGGACTTGCCTTTGCGCTCAAGTATAAGGGATTAAAAGGCTGCGCGATGGCCTTTCTTGGAGACGGTGCGGTGAACCAAGGCTCCTTCATGGAGACCCTCAACCTCGCCTCACTCTGGAACATTCCTGTTGTTTTCGTCATTGAGAACAATGGCTACTCAATGGGCACTAGCCTCAAACGCTCTTCTGCGGGGGAGAACCTCGCCCACCGAGCCGACGGCTTTGATATGGAGTGGGAAGTCTGCAACGGCCACGACGTCTTCGAAGTTCGTGAGGTCGCCAACCGCGCGATGATTCGAGCACGCGAGGAGCACAAGCCCTTCTTACTGGAAATCCGGACCTATCGCTATCGTGGACACTCGGTGGCCGATGCCAACCATGAGAAGTATCGCACCAAAGAGGAAATCGAAGAATATAAGCGCACTAAAGATCCCCTCAACGTGGTCAAAGAGCACTTACTTTCCGATGGAACCCTGACTGAGGAATTAGCCAAAAAAATCGATCAAGAAAAGAAAGACGAGGCCGAAGCATCTGCGAAGTTTGCCGATGAAAGCCCTGTCGCACCACGCAGCGAAATCCAAACCGACGTCTACTGGGAGGTCGACAACGATTCCGAAGGCAAGCTCAAGGGCACCTACTTTTTTAATGACTAATAAGGATTGGGATTACGAATTGCTATAAAATGCGACGCCGCTCCCTCTCACTCCTTCTTAATTAATCCGCCACCTCCAGCAGACTTCAGTCCTAATTTTTAATTCTTAATTTACCATGCCACTCATCACATATCGCGAAGCCATCAAGCAAGCACTCGACGAGGAAATTCAACGCGACGAGAATGTCTGCATTATGGGCGAAGAAGTCGCTCAATACAATGGTGCCTACAAAGTTACCGAAGGCCTCTGGGCCAAACACGGTGACAAGCGCCTGATCGACACACCGATCTCTGAAGCAGCCTTCTCTGGCCTTGCCATTGGCGCCTCTATGCTCGGCATTCGTCCCGTCATCGAGATGATGTTTATGTCGTTCAGCTACGTGGCGATTGATCAGCTTTTTAACAATGGTTCATTCTGCCGCTACATGTCCGGCGGTTTGATGAATGTGCCAATCGTAGTCCGCGGTCCTGCCAATGGTGGTACCAGCGTGGGAGCGACTCACTCACACACCCCGGAAAATATGGTGGCCAACCACCCTGGTTTGAAGGTCGTCTGTCCGTCCAACGCCTACGATGCCAAAGGGCTCATGAAGGCCGCGATCCGCGACAATGACCCTGTCTTTGTCATGGAAAACACCCTTCTCTACGGCGAGAAGTGGGAAGTCCCGGATGAAGAATACATCGTCGAGCTTGGCGTCGCCAATATTCTAAAGGAAGGCACCGACCTGACGATCGTTTCACACGGTCGCTGCGCAATGCTTTCCCTGCAGGCTGCGAAAACGCTCGAGGAGAAACACGGTATCAGCGCTGAGGTCGTCGACCTTCGCTCCATCCGACCGCTCGACGAAGAGACCATTCTTAACTCAGTGAGAAAGACCCACCGCGCGTTACTGGTCGAAGAGAATAAACCTTTCTGCGGCGTGGATGCACAAATCTCACATATTATTCAGCTCAAAGCCTTCGATGATCTGGACGCCCCGATACGCCGAGTCTCTGCGATCGATGCGCCAAACTTTTACTCAAAAGAACTCGAAGACTGGCAACTCCCCAACGAGGAGCGCATTATTGAAGGAGCCCTCAAGGCGATGGCTTAAATGACTTTTACTTTCACACTTACTTTCACTCTTTAGAATATGGCTACACTCATCGACATGCCCAAACTCAGCGACACCATGACAGTGGGTACGCTCGTCAAATGGTTAAAAAACGAAGGCGACCCAGTCGCTAGTGGTGACATGATCGCCGAAGTAGAGACCGACAAAGCAACGATGGAAGTCGAGTGTTTTGACGACGGTGTTTTAATCAAACAATACTGCGGCGTCGGTGACGAGGTCGCCGTCGGTGGTGCCATCGCCGCTGTCGGGGAAGCTGGCGAAGAAGCGCCCGAGGCAGAAAAGAGCACACCCGCAGTCGTCACTCCAGAGCCAGAAGCCACCCCAGTCGCCGAAGCGCCCATGCCAGCTCCTGCGGCTCCAGAGCCTGCGCCTGAAATCGTCCCGGAACCGGTCGCAGCCGCCACCACAACTGCTAACCGCATCAAAGCCTCTCCACTCGCTAAGAAAATTGCTGCCGAAAAAGGCATCGACCTCGCCACGATTCATGGATCGGGTCCGAGTGGCCGTATCGTCAAGGCCGACGTCGAAAACGTCCAGCCTGGCGCAGCCGCTCCGGCAGCTGCTCAAGCCACTAGCCCTGAGCCTGTCGAAGCTGCAGCAACGCTTGAAGCTCTGGAAATCCCAGTCTCCAATATGCGTAAAAGTATCGGCAAGGCACTCGTGGCCTCCAAGACGCAAGCCCCGCACTTCTACCTACAAATTGAAGTCAACGGCGCACCACTCGCAGCACTTCGCAAGGAGCTGAATACCAAGTTAGCCAATCTTCCCCCCGAGCACGGTGGGACTAAATTCTCAGTCAATGATCTCACTCTCAAGGCAGCCGCCGAAGCGGTGCGCCGCGTCCCTGCGATCAATCGATCTTGGGAGGGTGACAGCATCAAACAACATCCAAATGTGCACCTTGCCTTTGGCGTCGCAATCGATGACGGCCTCGTCACCCCAGTGATCCGAGCCGCAGAGACTAAGGGCCTACGCGAAATTGGCGCAGAAGCTAAGGTCCTGATCAAAAAGGCACGTAGCAAAAAACTCACCCCTAACGAGATGAGCGGCTCTACCCTCACCGTGACGAACCTAGGCATGTTTGGCATTTCCGACTTTTATGGAATTATCAATCCCAACAATGCTGCCATCCTAAGTATAGGCGCGACGATCAAGAAACCAGTCGTCAATGAAAACGACGAGATCGTAGTCGGCCAAGTGATGAAGATCGGCCTATCTGGCGACCACCGTACCATCGACGGAGCAGTCGGGGCGCAGTATTTACAAGCGCTTAAGGAAATCCTTGAGTCGCCCTCTATCATGTTGGTCTAGTTCAGAAGTCGGAGGATGAATTTATAGAAAGCCCGTGATTCATCGCGGGCTTTTTTTGCGCACAATGGGAACGCCGAGATCACAAAACTAATGTGGACACCCACTCAGACGCCTTTACACATTTAGCTCATGGAAAAGACCGATCCTCTTATCTCTGTTCAAATCTCGGTTTACGCACTAGATGGAAAGGTGCGCGAAGCCGTCCACTGCTACCTCGACGCACTCGATGCGACGGGTATCGACCGCGATACAGGCACCATGTCCACCGTAGTCTGGGGTGAGGCTACCCAAATTTGGCCTGCACTGCAGTCTGCCTACACCTGCGTTGCGGCAAAACACAAAGTCATCGTCAATACCGTGATGTGCAACGCTGCACCCCTGCCTGCTCGTGCATCTGGTCGTCGTTAATTACATTCTTATCACTACTTCTTAATTGCCTCAATGATCTTACGAGTCACCCAATACGGCGAACCCATCCTACGCGAGGTCGGCAAGCCAATTACTGAATTTGATGAAGCTCTGGCCGAGCTGGCCAACGACATGGTCGACACGATGTATGACGAGGAAGGCATCGGCCTAGCCGCACAACAAGTGGATCGTGCCTTACAAATATGTGTGCTCGATGTGCGCCCACCTGAAGGCGTGGAAGTGGCCTTTGAATATAGCCTCGATGGCAAGAAGCCGCCTCTTGAGCTGATCATGCCTATGGCCATCATTAATCCGAAGGTCACTATTATCGATCAAGTGGAGGATGTTTACGAAGAAGGCTGTCTCTCCTTCCCTGGGGTAAACGGCAAAGTAGACCGCCCAGTGGGCGTGCGCTGCGAATACCAAGACACCGAAGGTAACAATCACATCGTTGAGGCCGACGGACTTTTGGGACGATGCATCTTACACGAAGTAGACCACCTCAATGGTAAACTCTTCATCGATCTTATGGATAAGCGCGACTTGAAGAAGAACGAGGCAAAGATCAAAAAGCTAAAGCGCGCGAGTCGTGATTTTTTGAAAGGAAAGTAATCGCTTAGCTTGGAGTCCCGCTTTGAACCACCCAAGTAATAAGAACTGCCTCAAGGCGGAACCTAAAGCTAATCATTCAGTAATACACAGATCGCATTGGGCACGGTGATCACCCTATCTCTGGGATAAGTCAGCGCGCCGCTCACTGCGTCCACCTCGAGAACTGTGACTGTATTTGAATGCGCGCCCGCTGCGAGCAACCATTGTCCGGATGAATCCAGATTTATATTACGCGGCCACGCCCCGCGGATTGGCTCAATGTCAGTAACATAGAGTCGGCCTGTCTTGGCGTCGGCGACGAAAGCAGTTACACTGTCGTGTCCCCGATTGGCGGCATAAACAAACTCGCCGTTGGGGTGCACTACAATTTCGGATGAGGAGTTGAAGCTCTCCTTTGCTTTTGCAGAATCACTCAGCGTCGGCGTGGTCGAAAGTAGTGTGGCATTGCCTGTTTCTGTATCGAAGGCGAAAGTCGAGACCGAGAGGCTCAATTCGTTGAGTAAGAAAATGTATTGCCCATCGACTGAGAACTTCATGTGCCGCGGACCGCCTCCAGGGACCGAGTCAACTGCACCAACTCGCTTAATCAAAAATTGGTCGGACTGGATCTGGTAAATTACAATCTGGTCGAGTCCGAGATCAGGCACGAATGCGAAGCGCCCGTCGGGTGAGAAACCGACCCAGTGAGGATGTGGTTTACTTTGTCGCTTCGCTACAACACCTGAACCTCCCTCGTGCTTGACTGTCTGGCTACATGCTTCAACTTGCCCTTCCTTGCCTAGTGGGAAGACCGCAACTGAGCCACCCCTATATTGAGCAGTTAACAAAAATTTACCAGATGGATGCACACTGATATGCGCCGCACGTCCGTCGGGGATGGGTTGGGAATTCAAAAACTCGAGGTCGCCATTATCTAAAATATTGTAAGCCAAGACTGAAGGTCCTTCGGCTGGATTGGCGATGGCATAGAGCCTAGTCCGGTCAGGGTGGAAAGTGAGAAAGCCAGGCGCTTTGACCTCTGCGGCCAGCGTCGCGGAAGAGAGCTTGCCTTTTTTTGTGTCGAGGCTGGCACGATAAATTCCTTTAGCCTCACCCCCGCCAGTTCCGAAATAGACATCGACTGAATCGGCGTGGAGAATATGCGCGGCTAGAAGAATGAGGGGCAGTAAGACTTTCATTTTAATCATAAGTTGTAATCGAAAATGTAAAGTTTTGGAAGATGAAGCCAGATGCCGATTCGTCCAAAAGCTCACGCTTCAGCTTACAGGCAATGGAATGAGTCAGTAAATTAAAACGTGCTAATGCGGCCGCTCTCGAATTGAACGGCGGCATCTTTGGGGAGGGTCAGGTCTATACGTTTGATCGCAGGATTTCCCCGTGATTGAACATAGTTGAGAATAACTGCAAGGCGATCAAGTTGCTGCGCAAAACTGGTATTAAATCCGAATATGATACGTGGCACCATCGACGAGCGTACTTCAATCACTTGGCCGGGGAGCTCAGGATTACCAGAATAGTGTTTCAGAGAAACCAGTTCCCATGTCTTATAAAAATTCGCCTGCGTACGGCGCGTCTCTTCGAGTAATTCGGCGACTTGGCCGATACCTCGCATGGGTAATATTCCACCCTCGGAGTGTTGGTAGGGAAGGACAAAGGGTAGCCTATTTAAAGTCGCTCTGGGGTAGCCGATGCCTTTGTAAATAGTGCCCTCACGAGAGATGATACGGACTTCAGCTCGATCGTTCACACCCATCACACGCATGCGAAGGATGGGTTCGTGCTCCTTTAAATCGATCTTTAATGCGTTGGGAAACTGGCGCTCAATAGAGGCCGACTTGACCTGACCATGCGCTTCGAGCTGCTGCTTCATGGTGTGGATATCAATCTCCATCATGGCGGTGTCACGACGTAACTCGACCACCGTGCCAAGCCACGATGTGGGCAATACTCCGTTCGTATCGAAAAGAATTTTCTCCACCGGCTTTGAGGGAGTCGTGATTTGAATAGGTTCTTCTCGCTCGTTAAACGCGACAATCGCCCAAACAACAGTGCTGATGAGGCAAATACAGACGAGGAAAGCGCCCAATAACTTGAGGGCTTGCACTTGACGACGCTTGCGCGATTGCGACGAGTTGATGCGCGTGCGTTTACTCCCTCCGTCTAATCCACGCCAAGTTTGGTTTTCACCTGCTGAGGTACTACCTTTATTTTTACTGCCTCCGATCATTCGTTACCCCCCTTTTGGAAACGAGCGATTGCCGGTGCCACCAGCTCGGTGGCGAGTTGCTCAAAGTTGTAGCCGATGCAGGATGCGCTCTTCGGAAGAAGGCTGGTTGCAGTCAGACCAGGTAGAGTGTTGATCTCTAGGAAATTTGGGCATGCCCCGTCGAGTAAGAAGTCAATGCGGGCGAAGTCGCGGCAACCACACGCGCGAAATAGTTGCTGGGCATGGTCTTTGACCTTGGCCTCAACTGCAGGTTCTAGGTCGGCAGGGAAATAATACTCAGTCGAAGCAGTTGTGTATTTGGCTTTATAATCGTAAACACCACTCTGGCTGACGATCTCGACTACGCCCATAGCGACTCCTTTGAGTACGCCGACGGTGAGTTCGCGACCACGAATACGCTGTTCGATTAGCCAATTACCAGAACGTATGCCTGAGAGCGTGACGCCAAGTGCGGACCGGTGCTCGGTGAAATGGAGCCCGACACTGCTACCTTGATCGGTAGGTTTGATCACTAGCGAGGTACCGAGCTGATTAATCACGGCATCAGCTAAAGGTGCGGAAGCGCCTTCGAAGGTCATCGCTTCTGGCACAGCGATGCTGAGTTTGCGAGCGATCGTCTTTGTCGCGGCCTTATCCATGCAGAGGCGACTGGCAGCGGCATCACTGCCGCAATAGTGGATCTTGGCTCCTTCCAAAAGAGCTTGCAGTCGACCATCTTCACCAAAGCTACCGTGCAGGGCTGGAAAGACGACATCCGTATTTGATTTCAAAGAATTGGGCAAAGCCTCCGAAGCTAAAATAAGCGGCTCCACTTCGAAATTTGTTCCTAGTGCCTGCGCGATGGCTTCGCCACTTTGCAGGGATACTTCGCGTTCAGAACCGACGCCGCCGTAGAGAACGACTACTCTGGGAGCTTTAGACATGGGGGATTTCTTTGATGCAGGAGAACAGAAATGGCTTCTCCGCTCCGCTACCAAATAAGAATTGTCCGAGAAGTGCCATCATTCACTCAAAACTTCATCCCAAGACTGACCGACAAGCAAGACTTCGGGTTCTAAAATATAACCAGACTCAGCCTTCACTTTAGCACGCACTTTTTGCACGAGTTCGATCACATCGGCTGCCGATGCACCACCATTATTGACGATAAAGTTACCATGCACCTCGGAGACCTCCGCCGCGCCGACCGACATCCCTTTAATTCCATATTCGTCGATTAGTTTACCGGCATAATTACCCTCCGGATTTTTGAAAATGCAGCCCGCGCTCGCGCCCCGTGGCTGGCTCTCTTTCCGCGAACTCGAATAGCTATCGATTCGGCCACGGATAGATGCCTCGGAATCACCAACAGCACTACAGAGCACGGCACCTAGGGCGATGCCTCGACTGATTTCTTCAACCTTGCGATAACCGAAATGGAAGGCTTCTTTAGGCAAATCCTGATAGCAACCGTCCTCATCAATAAACTGCACGCGCTCGACCACGTCGAACATCCAGCTGCCCATAGCGCCGGCATTCATACGAAGCGCCCCACCTACTGCGCCAGGGATTCCTTCCAAAAACTCAAACCCAGCTAGGCCATTCTTAGCTGCAAAGCCGCAGATTTCTTTGAGGCGGCCTCCTGCAGAAGCCCAAATACGACCTTCGCCAAGTGAAACTACCCGACGCCATGCGGACGAGGAAAAGCGGATAACTAAGCCGTCAAAACCATGATCGGAGACGAGAAGATTTGAACCACGACCAAGGCAAAACGACTTGAACTCGTAGAGCTCAGCAGCGCGCAAAAGAACGCGCAAATCGCTGTAATTAGCCGGTTCGGCATAGAAGCGAGCGGAACCGCCGATACGAATAGTTGTCTTGTTGGCGAGTGGTTCGTGAGACTTGAGTTTGCACTCGGGAGAGACGCGGGGCACGAGGTAATCTACCCATGCAGCGTCTAGGCTAGGGGCCTCGCCGACTGAAGTCGAAGCTCTGAGCCAAGAAGCGAAAGCACCTGCAAATTCTTCGATGTCACCTGCACCGACGAAAGCTAATTGCGTCGGCGAATCTTTGATCGCTTCCCTAAGTTGGCGCATACCTCCCAGGGACATTACAAGTTCGACGGGTGCTTGATCCGTAAATGCATTCGCTAGATCTGCAGCTTTGCCGCCTGCCAATTCGGACTCGTGCGCGGCGTAAACAGGTAAGAGATAAACGGCATCGGCAGCTTGTAGAGAGTGGGCAAACTCAGACTTAAATTGGCACGTCCTTGAATAGCGATGCGGCTGGAAGACGACAACGAGTTGTTTATCTGGTTCGTTAGCCCGAAGGGATTCGATCAGAGCATCAATCTCGGTGGGATGGTGCGCGTAGTCTTCGACCACCGTAAGCTGCGTATCCTGATATAGAATTGATTGGCGACGTACCATGCCAGGGAAAGTTGCCAAGGTATCGCTTTTTAATGGCTGATCGAAGAAGGAAAGTACGGCGGCGGCGGCATCGCCGTTGACCTGATTAAACCGCCCACTTGGGGCGGTATCCAGGCCGAGGCGCTTGGCGGTATCATCGAAGGTTTGTATCGTAACTGCGCCTGTCGGCTTTAGGTGGAATGCATCAGGTAATATCAATTTTTGTTTCGTGCGCTTGAGTAGACCAGAAAATGCAGCGTCTAGTTTTGTAGCATCGCCATAGTGGTCCGCATGATCCCAATCCACATTGAGGACCAGTGTCACTTCGGGTGCGAACTGATCAATTGTGCCATCACTCTCGTCCACTTCTGCGACAAGCCAATCGCTTTCGCAAAAATGAGCGGGCGGCGTCGATTTATCAGAGAAGAGGCCGCCTAATATATAGCTAGCCTCAAGCTGACAATGCCGTAACCCGTGGGCAATCATACCAGAGGTGGTAGTCTTTCCGTGACTGCCGACCACGGCGATCAGACGTTTACTTTGCGCGATCTCGGAGAGCATTTCGCCACGCCTCAGTAAACGAAGCCCGGCATCACGAGCGCCGACTAAGATAGGGTGGGACTGCGGGATAGCACTTGAATAAACGACCGTATCGAAGGTGCTGACCTGTTCTGGGAAAATAAAGTCTTCAAGCGTGACATCCGCTTCGTGTAGCCAGTGGCGAACGCACTCTTGTAGGTGCGCATCGTATCCAGAAACTGAGTATCCTGCGCGCGACATCCAACAAGCGAGCGGGGCCATTCCCATACCGCCGGCTCCAACGAACAAATATCTGTGCGTGTCATCCATCATCTTAGAGACTCCAGCTTTTCACCTTTCGCAATAGCTTCCGAGTGGCAAAGGACAAGTAAATCGTCAGCTATACGCTCGCTTGAATCGAAGCGATCTAAGCGCTCTAGATTAGATTTGAACTTGGCCAGTAAGCAGTCGTTAAACATCAAATCACACACTTCCGAGCTAAGCTCGTTAAGCTTATCCTGGGAAAGTGAAATGCCGGCACCCTCTCGCTCGTGGGCGAGTGCGTTGGCCTTCTGGTGGTCGTCCGCGGCATAGGGATAAGGCACCAGAATGGAAGGACAGCGGCAGCGAATAATCTCCGCGATGGATCCTGCACCTGCGCGAGAAACAATTAGATCAGCCGCGGAAATTACGTCGCCCATGCTGCTAGAAAAAGGCACAAATGTAGCCGTGGTATCAGCACCACCCTTTCCTATTTCATGGATCGTGCGGGCGGCGCTATTACCCAGACCAGTCACGCAATAAACGGAGATTCCGGCTTTGGCCAAGAGTCCGAAATTTTGCTCAACCCATTCGTTCAGTGCTGTGGCACCTTGGCTACCACCGATAACAACAAGCAATTTATTAGGCACACTGAGGCCGAGGCGGTTCCAGGCATCGGCTTTGAGCGAGTGCTTGATATCTTTGCGCACGGGGTAGTCGAAATAGCGGATATTCTCCGGCGGCACGCCCCGTAGGCGAACACCATCAGGCAAGTAAATGCGTGTGGATAAATGTTTGATCATGCGGACGGCTTTGCCTGGATGACAATTGGCCTCATGGAGTGCAACAGGTATCCCTCTTGTTCGGGCGGCTAGGCCAAGTCCGAGCGAGAGAAAGCCGCCGAAGAGCAAGACTATGTCTGACGCTTGCTCGCGAAGCATGCGACGTGATGTAAAGAAGCCAGAAACCAATGAGCCGAGAAATGCGAGGCGCTGAAGAAGGCTGCCCGTGAAGGCGCGACCGGGCGTCTTGACGAAATTGAGATGGCTATATTTTTCAACAAGAGCAGAATCGACCTGCTTATGGCTGATCAACAATAAGCAAACATGCCCCCGCTCTTGCAGGACTTCCGCCACGGCGATGCCGGGGGCGAGATGGCCTCCAGTGCCGCCGCATGCTATAATTATTTTACTCATAGTTCACGCTGCCTCCGCAGCGCCGGCAGTTCCCAGGAACGGAAGCCGTTTAGAATAATACCCGTGAGCACGAACATGAAGACGAGGTTAGAACCCCCGTAGGAGATGAACGGCAGCGACATGCCCTTGGTCGGCAAACAACCAGTGACCACTCCAATATTAATGAGCGCCTGAAAAGTGACGAAGAGGAGCGCACCCATGACGAGTAAATACTGATACAGGTTCGGAGCGCGCTTGAGTTGGAGGACACCGACGAAAAAGAGCGTCATAAAAAGCAAGACGACTCCAGACGTGAAAAGAAAGCCGAGTTCTTCACCGACGATCGCAAAAATGAAATCGGTATGCGCCTCCGGAAGGAAGGACATTTGTTGGCGTCCCGAGCCGAGGCCGACGCCATGGATGCCCCCTGCTCCAAAGGCTAAAATGCCCTGCCAAAGCTGGTAGGCACTATCGCTCCTGTTTCCTTCAACGTCTAAGAATGAGGTGATGCGCCTAAGGCGGATCGGATCATGGTAAACAGCTACCATAAAGAGCGAAAGCACGGCAAAGGCAGTAGGGATGAGGAACTTAAGTCTGACCCCTGCAAGGAACATTAAGCAACCGCCCACAGCACCACAGAGAAAGGCAGTGCCATAATCTGGTTCTAAAAATATTAAGCCGCAAAAGATGGCGAGTAAAACGCAGGGATAAAAATAGCCTTTGAGTGCAAGGTTGAAGTCACGACGGTAGGTGGCGAGGTAATGCGCCATGGAAAATATGAGACCGAGCTTACCTATCTCAGAGACTTGTAGGCGCATAAAGCCAAAGTCCATCCAGCGACGTGCCCCATTGACTTCGACTCCGATCCCAGGAATGAGCACGAGTGCAAGTAATAGGATAGAGCCCGCAGCGAGCCAATAGGCGTATTCGCGAAGTGCCTCTAGGTTCACCATCATAGCGATGCCCCCAGCAACCGTAGCCAAAGCTAGCCAAATCAGTTGCTTTCGCAGTAAGACCGTAGGGTCGTCGTGCATCGATTGCGAAGCACTAAAGAGAATAACTAGCCCGAGGAAGGTGAGTCCGACAACTATCAGGATAATGAAAAGCCCAATCGGCGGTATACGCCAAGATGAATTAGGCGTAGCCGTGCGGGCGCTCATTATGGATTCTAAAGTCTCTCAGCTATTTTAAAGTGAGACGCAGCCGATTACTCTGCATCAAGGCGAATGACTGGGATCAAACCAGAAGCTTCAAAAGTTTCGTCAGGCTCGATTTCGGTGGCTTCACCCTCGACCAAAGGATCCGATTCGATGACCTTGATCTGGATTGGACCCGTGGTTGTGGTCGAGGTCGAGGTTGTGGTCGTGGATGGAGCCGCTTCTGGGACAGAAGTAATAAGGGGCGAGTCAATCTGCATCTCAGTGGTCGTGACAACCGGCACAGGTGAGTCAACATTGGCTGCGGAATCAGAACCGCTGACCTTGAGGACTTTCCCGACTTGAAGCTTACGAGGATCAGTAATGCCATTGAGGGCAAGTAGTTCATCGGTGGTCATGCCGTATTGACTAGCGATTTTGCTAGGATACTCGCCAGATTTGACGGTATGGGTGCGGGCACCAGAAGTGCTGACGCTCGGTGCAGTGGAATTGCTTGAAATGCTGTCAGACGACGCGACTGACATGCCAGACGAAGCCCCAGTATTACCAGAAACGGGAACGACGAGCTTATCACCTACGCGGATGAGGTCAGAGGAAAGGCCGTTGGCCGCTTTGATCGCGCCGACGGATGTATCGAACTGATTCGCGATCTTTGAAAGACTATCGCCACGCTTAACCGTATATTCAGTGCTGCCTTGGTTGTAGGAAGTAGGCTGATAAGTGTCGGCGCTCGGGGCAGTGACTGTGGCAGTGCCACCTTCGACCGGGATCTGAAGCTGTTGTCCGATGCTGAGAATGGAAGTCGCATCCAAACCGTTGGCAGCGTAGAGTTCGTTGAGCGAGACATTGGAGCGTTTCGCTATCGTCCAGAGGTTATCGCCTTTTTTAACCGTGTAAGCCTCAAAAGAGGGTCCCGCGACTGGGACGGTTTGACCTCCATCGGAGAGGGGGGCAACAGGAGCAATCGGTGCGATTGGAGAAATCGCGTCAAACTCACTAAAATCATTACCCTCTTGCGCTACGCTACCATCTTCAAAACCAGCATTGAAGGCGCCACCCAGACCTGACCCAGAGCCTTGGCGTGTTGCCTCGGCCAAGCCGCCCGAAGTGCGCTCCTGCGAGTAAGTCCGCGTTGGTAGTTGCTTCGTACGGCAGCCGGGTTGAACCAATAACATTGTGATCACTCCTAGGTGGAGACCAATGACACATCCAAATACTTTTGATACTTTCATAATAAAAATGGGTTAATTTACTCTATTGAATGACAATAACTGGGCTTGCGGGCGTTCTTCAAACTTAAAACCATATCATTGAAGTTTTTTCCTCGTGCGTCGAAAGAATCAAATTGATCGTAGCTGGCAAAGCCAGGGCTGAGCAAAACATTCGCATGCGGGACTTTCGCCGCGAACTCGGCGGCGGCGGCGATCGCATGGTCAAAGCACTCATAGACATGCACTGATCCTAGGGAACCCTTCAAAGCCTTCGCCAAGCGCTCAGCTACTTCCCCGTAAAGCACCGCCATATTGACTTGTGGCCCCACCTGCTGAGCGAAGGCTTCAACATCACCGCCCTTAGCGCGCCCACCACCAATCCAGACGATGGGACCATCGATCGACCTTAGCGCGGCGAGAGTCGCATGGAAGTTGGTCGCTTTCGAGTCGTTCCAGAAGCGGACACTCCCACACTCAGCCACCACGTCGAGACGATGGGGCGGAAGCACAAATGCATTGGCCGCCTCAATTAGCGCGGCGGGCGGTAGATCCATCAAGCACCAGAGTTCCGCTGCCAGTGAGAAATTTTTCGAATAAGGGAATCGCTGAAAGACTGAGTCCGCATCGAGCTGAAGAACTAAGTCCGCGACCTCATGAGCGATGCTACAGCCGTCGAATGCTTTGCGCTGGTTCGCCATCCACTCTGCCACCTGCGGGCCGACGACACAGATTGCATTGGGCTTCAAGCAATCAAACAGCTTCGCCTTGGCTTTGAAGTAGCGCGCCATGGAGTGATAACGATCCAAATGATCTTCTGCAAAATTCGTCCAAAGCAAGGCATCCAACTCCATGCCATCCGCTAACTCTGCTTGAAAAGAACTTATTTCAAGAACGGCGTAAGCACCCTCCTGATTTGATTCCGAAAGAACGGCGTCGGAAAAGGGGTAGCCGATGTTTCCCGCGGAAACGGCCACCTCTCCAGCCTGATTAAGCGCCTTATTTAACAAAGCCGTAAGCGTACTTTTACCGTTGGTGCCCGTAATCGCGATAATTTGGCCCTTCCAAGACTTCGCGGCATAGGCGAGTTCACTCATGCACGGCAGCTTCGAAGTTTCCACCAACTGACGCCAAGGGTGATTTTCTGCAAATCCCGGACTGAAGACAAATTCATCGAAGCGGTCGATATCCGCTTCAGTAAATTCATTACAGTCTCCACTACCCCTTTCATCAAAGAGGACAGCTTCTTGACCTTGACTTTGGGCAAGGCGTCGCGCGGCTTGAGCACTCAAGCCAGCACCAAAAATCGCGAAGGGTTTAGGCATGCTCTGTTAAGCCATAGTATTTCGGACAAGTAGCAACGCATCGTTTAAAAAAATCGTGCGCGAACGGACGACCAAATTCCATCAACGACCCGAACTTGTTTCTCCATCGGCACGGAAAACACCGCCCATACATAGACCAGAATCAGGCTAATCACGACCAACTCACCTCCATCTTCAATCAGTCCAAGCTCTCCAGTAAACGCATTGATCGCCCCATGTATCGAGTCGACGAAGACACCAAAGAAAACCAATCCAGAAAATAGCAGAATGATGTCATGTGTAATCGAGCGGAAGGCGCTCGAACCTCTCGGATAACACAACCCAATTAGAGAAAATAATATCAGGCCGGCACTACCAGAGACAATCAATTCACCAATGTCCTGAGGTCTAAAGAAGCTAGGCGCAAACTCCCCAGAATCAGACAAATACTTTCCTACATTTTCATGAATAGAGAAAGCGTCGTCGGCCACCACATAAACAAACAAAGCAACCCAAGCATAAAGAGCTTTAATTTTATGGCGTATCGCAGAGAGTATGAGCAGCACAACAATCGCCAGCTCCTGAGTATACTGAATCAATTCAGCCAGCCCACGATCCTCTTCGATAGAGAAAAATGGGCGATCAAAACAAATGTTCAAAAGTTTTAGGCAGTGAATGACGACCAAAGCTAGATCAACTGCGAGCAAGCATGTAGCAACCCAGATTACACTTCGGTAGGCTTTAATTGAGGTGTTCAAGTCTGCTTTAATCTGCTAATTAATAAAGTTATCAGAAGCAGTAGGTCAACCACTCGCAAGCCGAAGCGAAGGTTCGATACTGAAATTGCCACCCGCGAGCCCTTTCGTATCGGCGTAGGCGGCAAAGGCGATCATGGCTGCGTTGTCGCCAGTGTGCTGGGGCTGAGCGATCAGGCACTCCATATGATGGCGACG
>QOOZ01000006.1 GCA_003331195.1 Puniceicoccaceae bacterium
CTTTAAAGAAACGTTGCTGAGTATTTAAATAAGCACTTTTTTTTATTGAATTATCCAGAGCTATTACTCCTCAATCTGATCAAAGTTTGAGCCGATCAGAATGCGTGCCATAGTCCTTCTAAAGCAGTCCATTGTCACTTTCATCCAAACTACCTACCTGCAACTTGACAATAGTTCACTAAAAATGTACCCAGATGGCATTTGATTTCTGTCCGAACTTGAAAAAGCGCAAACTGCGAGCATAGTTATGCAAATGTCTGCGCTCACACAAAAACGCACTGACGGCTACAAGCCTCTTTTTTTCCTATTCTGTTTATTTGCACTAGGATGGATTACTATTCTTCTCTATGCGGGTGGCATGACTACTAGCATCAAAGCGGGCATGGCATTTCTCGATTGGCCGCTTTCCAATGGTTCAGTCAATCCTGCGGGTTGGCTGACTGAGTCTGATAAAATGGCTGAGCACAGTCATCGCCTACTTGGGATGAAAATTGGCCTCCTCTCTATTGGACTTTTCCTATGGACTTATCTACGCGAATCACGCGACTGGGTTCGCACCCTTGCGCGAGTTCTCCTATGGGTCGTTATACTTCAGGGCTTACTCGGCGGAGCGCGCGTTCGCTTCGATCAACTCAACATAATGAGTGATCACAATCTTCTCGCGCAGAGCTTTGCCGTAGTGCACGCCTGCGGAGCCATGGTCGTGCTTGGCATTTTAGTGACACTCACCCTAGCGAGCACAAGGCGCTGGATCGAAGCCAGTGCGGGTCTAAATGTCCAGCAACCTACAGGCGTTAAACGCTGGGGGATCATCGCGACAGTTTCCATCTTTCTACAAATCCTCGTCGGCGCCATCATGCGCCATGCAGACGCTGGACTTGCGCTGGTTAAGTTCCCCATGTCGACCGCCACTACATGGCTTCCAACTTACTGGAACTTTGATGTCAGCGTCCACTTTGCGCACCGAATCGGTGCGATCCTAGTCACAGTAATCCTACTCGTTTTCCTTTGTAAGCTCTGGGGCTCTCCTACCGCTAAGCGAGCGCTCGGCTACGGCGCCCTATTTCTCGCAGTGATTCTTGGGCTACAAATCTCTCTAGGTGCGCTTACCATTTGGACAGTGAAAAATCCCTATTCAGCGACCGCACATCACTTAGTGGGTGCTTTTCTACTTGCCAGCACGTGGGGGCTAACTTTTTTAGCACACCATTCCGGACAAGCCTGCCGTACAACAACCGCCAAATAGAACATTTTTAAATTGAACTTACCTAAAACACAGCAAGACGCAGTCACAGCTAATTCATCTGAGGCGGCCCTCTCATTGCGTGAACGCGTCAATGGCTATTACGAGTTAACTAAGCCGCGCTTGAGTTTCATGTCAGTCTTGACAGCAATTATAGGATATTTAGCCGCAGACCCTAGTCGCGACTTGATTGTTCTATCGAGCTTGATCATTGGCACCTCTCTCGCCGCAGGTGGTGCCGCCGTCCTCAACCAGTGGCTAGAGCGCGAAGCCGACGCCAAAATGGAGCGCACCAAAGACCGCCCCATTCCCTCCGGACAGATCATACCCTATAATGCTTTGATGTTTGGACTTGGGCTGAGCATTTTCGGGTCTTACTTACTCTACGCGGGTGCGAACCCACTCTCAGGACTACTGACTGCTATAACTGTAGCTTCGTATGTATTACTCTATACACCGCTAAAAAAGTTAACCACTTGGAATACTCTGATCGGTGCGATCCCTGGTGCCCTACCCCCGCTGATCGGTTGGGCTGCAGCCGAGGGACGTATCTCAACTCTCGGATGGATACTCTTCGCGGTTCTATTCCTATGGCAGATGCCTCACTTCTTCGCCATCGCCTGGACCTACCGCAAAGACTACCAAAAAGGTGGCTTTGTCATGCTTTCAAACGCTGACGAAAACGGCGCTGCCGTCGCACTCCAATCCTTCGTGTTCGCGATTGCACTTGTTATCAGTACACTTCTACCCACAATACTCGGTTATGCTAGCTTGGGTTTCGGCGCAGTTGCCTTTATCACAGGCTGTTACATACTGCGTCCAGCATGGCTTTTCCTGATTGCAGAGGACAGAGATGCCTCCGCGCGACGTCTATTCATTACTTCAATTTTTTATCTACCAGCCCTGCTTATTCCTCTAGTGCTAGACCTTTGGCTGATCTAAGAACTGAATCTTAACTTCAGGGTGAAAATAATTTAACGATTACTGTTACGTTCATACTTAAAAAATAGATATACTGGTAATCCTTATCAGTAACTTAGGCGTCATCAAGCAGAGCACAAAGTCGGCACATACTTACAGTTTAGAGAAATACTAATAATCTCTAAGAGGATTAGTCAGACATCCGAGTATCTATTCTTATAAGAATCGCAGCATTTTACTATGACTTTTACTGAATCACTACCCACATTAAACGCCTGCCTCAACGGCACGGCCACGATTCTGCTCACTGCGGGCTTTATTTTTATCAAGAATGGTCGCGAGAAATCGCACCGCGCTTGCATGGTTTCGGCCTTTGCTGTCTCAGTCATCTTCTTATTTTTCTATGTTTTACATAAATGGCTAGTGCAGGGAGTGCATACACCTTTCGGCGGCGAAGGTGCCTGGCGCAGTATTTATTACACCATGCTCGTCACCCATATTATACTAGCCATTTTAATCGTGCCGCTGGTGCTGACGACACTTAGCCTAGCAATCCGCGGCAAACGCGATAAACACAAATCCTGGGCTCGTTGGACCTTTCCAATCTGGTATTACGTCTCAGTCACAGGTGTACTGATTTATTTGTTCCTCTACGTTTGGTGGTAATGTAGTTCGATGATGGGGCTTGTTACAGCTTTTGTAGGTTTATTCCACAGTCATCACGCCCCGCATCCCAGCAAATAGATGGGCGGGGAATGAGCAGAGAAATTCATAATCACCAGATAAAGCGGGTGCCGTGAATTCGATTGTGTCGTTCTCACCAGGACCAAGAAGTTTAGTATAGGCGAGGATCTGGTCTACTAGTTGGGCGGGTATATACTCACTATCGCGAGCAGCTGCAGCGGCGGTTGCAAATGCACCGGAATCGACGCCCGCTTTAAGAAAGACAACATTGTGCCCCATTGCGGCTTTGGGCATTTTGCCGACATTGCGGAAGTTCAACTTCACGAGGCTACCAGCTGGCACCGAGAATGCCTCTAGATTATACTTCATGCGGTCACTCCCCGTCATCTCAAGAACCGTAACGCCGCCGATGACAGAAACGGGATTAATGGGCAGCGCTTCGCTAGCCTCAGCTTGAAGGTGCTTGTGATCATGGTCGTGTTGGCTGAGATCGCTTGCAGAATCGCCGCAAGCTGTAAATAAAAGTGGTAACACGAGGGCAAAATAGAAAACTTTCATAATTCAAACATATCTGAAAAGTAGAGTTCGTCGAGTTTCAGAACGATGAATTAGGTCAATTGAGATACCTATCGGATTTGCTAATACTATCATTAGCAAAACTGATGCTTTAATAACATTGAAGATATTCTTGTCACTCGCCTTGTCGAAACTTACTTCATGTCATATATTTGGTTATCTGGCTAAGTTAACAACTCATCAATCAACGAACTCACTGTATCCCGTGAAGCAAATTTCAAGCGGTCTCACCCACTGCATTCAATATTTAAGCGCGCTCACAGGCATTCTCTTACTGGGCGGATGCAATCTGGATACCCGGATGTCAACTTTCGTCACGAAGGGGCCAGTCGCAGAGACGCAATACAACTTATTCATGCTTACCGTATGGGTAACGCTTGGCATCTTCATCGCAGTAGGCGGAGCCTTCGCCTTTGCTATTATCAAATTTCGAGAGCGTCCTAATGATGATCGCCCAATGCCCTCGCAAGGCCATGGTAACCCGTTAGTCGAAATCGGTCTGATCGGAATATCGATTTTGTTACTGGTGATCATTGCCGTGCCTACGCTAAAAGGCATCTGGTATACACACGATACGCCGGAAGACCCTGAGAGCTTCATGGGTGCATGGTATAAGGGCGAAGAATTAGCCGAAGAAGAATCCGAAAACCCACTTATCGTTAAAGTAATTGGTTACCAATGGTGGTGGGCTTTTGAATACCCGCAACTAGGTATCACGACCGCCAATGAAATGGTCATTCCTGCAGGCAAGGTCGTCCACTTGGAACTACGTTCGTCTGATGTCATTCATTCTTTCTGGCTACCCCGTATCGCGGGTAAAGTCGACTTGATCCCCGGTCGCACTAATTCAATGTGGATACAGGCGGGTGACAATTACCTTAGGTGGAAAGAAAAACAAGGTGCTGCAGGCCCTGAGGATGAAAGTCCTTCATTACGCGCTGACTACGCTGCCTATTTAGAGGGAGAAATTCACAATTACTATTATGGTCAATGCGCTGAATATTGCGGTGATTCCCACGCTCGCATGCATTTCCGTGCAACCGTGGTGGGCAATGAGGAATTCGCTGAATGGGTGATCGACGAGCGCACTGGTCATGGCACGCCCGATGGTAAGTCATGGGACGATTGGTATACCGCTTATGCTGACAACCCCGATTCGTTGACGGGTGACCTAAACGAAGGACTCAAACTTTTTATGGGTCGTGGTAAGTGTGCTACCTGTCACGTTGTCAAAGGCAATCCACGTGCACTCGGCGTCGCAGGTCCTAACCTGACTAATGTGGGCTCTCGCATGTCGATTGCAGCAGGTTGGCTTAACCATCGCAGCGAAGAAGATGGCAGTATTGATCTTGAAAAACAATACGACAACTTTTACAATTGGATCCATGAAACAGACGTCGTTAAGCCAGGTAACCGTATGTGGAAAGCAGGCGGCGGAGGCATCGGCGAACTAATTGACGAAAACGGCGAACTCGCACTCTTGACCGAAGACGAGATCCACAAGCTTTCACTTTACCTTCAATCTCTCAAGTAGGCCCTTCTCATGAGTCAAACAGAAACAGAAATACACGCCCCTAGCACTACCCAAGCACCGAAGACGCATGAGCTCAAGCCAGAGCCCAGCCAACTCGGCTTCATGCGTCCCGATCATAGCAAGAGCGTGATCATGGACTGGTTGACGACGGTTGATCACAAAAAGATTGGCATCATGTACGGTGCCATCGCCCTCTTCTTCCTATTAGTGGGTGGTGTCGAAGCCCTTATCATCCGCACGCAGCTAGCTATCCCAGAAAATGACCTGATTTCGGCTCAGCGCTACAATCAACTTTTCACAATGCACGGCACAACGATGATTTTCCTCGCGATCATGCCACTCAATGCTGCCTTTTTTAACTTTCTCGTGCCGCTACAAATCGGCGCGCGTGATGTGGCCTTTCCTCGCATTAATAGCTTTAGTCTTTGGGCTTTTGTGGCGGGTGCAATTGTGATCAATTTCGGTTGGGTCCTACAAGCCCTACAAGTCATGGGTCTCTTCGAAGCCAGTGGTCCCACTGCTGGCATGACCGACCTCGCTCCTGCAATGGGTTGGTTTGGCTATGCGCCTTTGACCGGCACCAACTTTACAGGTGCGGGCACAGACTTCTGGATCATGGGCTTGCAGATACTCGGTATCGCATCTCTCTCTGCTGCCATGAATTTCGTTGTCACTATCGTAAATATGCGCGCTCCGGGCATGAAAATGATGCGTATGCCTGTATTCACTTGGATGACACTAGTCGTATCCCTTCTGATCGTATTCGCTTTTCCAGCTATCACCATTGCGCTGGGTCAATTAATGTTCGATCGTTGCTTTGGCACCAACTTCTTCGTGGTCGCTGGTGGCGGTCAGCCAATTCTTTGGCAACACTTGTTCTGGATCTTCGGTCATCCTGAAGTATATATCCTCGTGCTACCTGCGATGGGCATCATCTCCGAGATATTACCAGTATTTTCCAAAAAACCGCTCTTTGGTTATTCTATCGTAGTCTTCTCAGGAGCCGTCATTGGTTTCCTCGGATTTGCAGTTTGGTCCCACCATATGTTTACTACGGGTTTAGGAAAAGTTGCCACTGCAGCCTTCTCCCTTCTAACCATGGCGATTGCGGTGCCCACGGGGGTCAAGATTTTTAATTGGATCGGCACTCTTTGGGGCGGGCGTGTCCGTTTCAGCGCACCGATGATCTTTTCACTTGGTTTCGTCTGGATGTTTATGATGGGTGGATTTTCTGGTATCATGCACTCTTCGGCACCCGCTGATGCACAACAACAAGATAGTTACTTCGTCATCGCTCACTTCCACTATGTCGCGATTGGGGGCATCTTCCTAGCCGTCGTTGCTGGTATCTATTTTTGGTTACCCAAAATGATCGGTAAGATGTGGAAGGGTAATCTAAGCACATGGGTTGCGATCTTCTCTACGGTCGGTCTTAACGTTACCTTTTTTCCCATGCACTTCCTTGGCTTGCTCGGCATGCCAAGACGCACGCACACCTACCTCGAAGGTTTTGGTTGGGAAACTTACAATCTAGTCTGTACTATTGGTGCTTACATCTTAGCCTTCGGCATCTTTTTGCTCGTTGTCGACATCATCCGTTGTTTCCGTAAGGGGGAACCTGCGGGCAATGACCCATGGGATGCTCGTACACTTGAATGGGCAACGTCTTCACCACCCAAAGTTTACAATTTTGCAAAGACTCCGATCATTCCTGCTCGTGACGCCCTTTGGGAAGATAAATATGGTCCTGAAAACCGCAAAGTCACTTACGAGGATGATCACGGGCACGGCATCCACATGCCAAGCCAATCTTGGATGCCCTTCATCGCTGCACTAGGTTTTATTCCCGTCGGGCTTGGCATGTCGCTGATGCAAGCAGGTGTCCCCTACATGGGCTATGTTGCCATTTTCGGCCTGTTAGTACTCGGTTTTGGTATCGCACTTTGGGCAATCGAAGGCCCTGGAGGTTACCACATGCATCCCGAAGTCGATGCCGCCTAGTCTAAGTCCTCATTATTCCACATTTTAATTTTCTGCTTCTCTACCATTTAGCTCCCTAAATAATGTCTGAAACAGAACTCCAAGGGGACGGCCACAGCAGTCTGGTTATCAATAACAAGAAGCTACTCATGTGGCTCTTCCTCGGATCAGACTGCATGTTTTTTGGTACGCTCATTTCGACGCACTTAATCTATCGCAAGCTCTATCCTGAGTCCTACGATCCTTTACTGGTCTTTGACCTAGAGCTAACTTCATTCTCTACCTTCATTTTATTAATGAGTTCGTTCCTAATGGCACTCGCAGTTTCGGCAATGCATAAGGGGGAATTGAAGAGCTTCCGTCGCAATACGATTGGCGTCATTTTCTTCGGCCTTATTTTCTTGGCCTGCCAAGTTTATGAGTTTGCCCACTTCACGAACGAGGGCCTCACCCTTTCGACTAACACCTTTGGTTCAACTTTCTACATGATGACGGGCACGCATGGTGTCCACGTTGCGATTGGAGTTTTCTGGTTAATCTGCCTCTACTTCTACTCCTACACAGGTAAAATGGATGCCCACGAAAGTGCGGTCGATGTAGAGGTAGCTGGATTGTATTGGCACTTCGTCGACATCGTCTGGATTATCATTTTCACGGCAGTCTATCTCATCGAGTACATTCCCGGACTACACTAGTTTTTTCACCATGACAGATACTGAATACACTCCACTACCCGTGGCTCCGGATAGTCATAAGGATGCCGAAACCGAAAGGTATCACACTTTCGTTAATCTGGCGCTCGTCCTGGCCGCCATCACTGGTATCGAACTGGTTCTGGTTTACATGCCCTTCCACCCAATCTTCATCTTCACTTCGCTTTTAACGCTCTCGCTCTTCAAATTTGTCGCCGTGGTAGCATGGTTTATGCATTTAATCTACGACAAGTTGGTTCTAACCCTGGCCTTTGGCACAGGACTGGTCATCGCGACAGGCACCTTCGTAGCGCTCGGCTTTTTGTTGTCACGTAATTGGGTGGATGTGGACGCAATCACTCAGTTCTGATTTCTAGCGTGCAGGTCCCTACCCTAAGCGTGCAGGCTGACCACCTACCGGTCTAAGTTACAGGTAGAGGTAACGAGCAATTTGGCGTTATACTTTTTACAATCGCCTCTACCCACTACGGATACATCATTCGCAAGATGCAACTGCACTGGCATACGGAACCACTTCTACTTATCATCCTACTAGGTGCGGGCTGGTTGTATGCTCTAGCGATTGGGCCACTACGATACAGGATCGCTACGGGAACCAATTTCCCGCTGCGCCAATGCATCTTGTTTTATTCAGGGCTAGCAATCACTTATCTCGCAGTCGGCTCCCCGCTTGACCAACTGGGCGAACAATTCCTCTTTAGCGCACACATGCTGCAACACATGTTGCTCATTTATACCTCTACAACTCTATTTATTTACGGCACGCCCGCATGGCTAATAGATTGGTTACTCAAGCCCAAACCATTACGAAAAATCATGAGCGTTCTTACCCATCCTGCCTGCGGTGGTTTGCTCTTTACTTTCGTCTACACAGTCTGGCACGTGCCCACACTCTACGAAGCGGCGCTCCAAGATAAACGCATCCATATTCTCGAACACTGGACTATGTTCTCACTCGGGCTCATCATGCTCTGGCCTTATTTGACGAATTCGACGCTTGTGTCCCGCCCAGGCTATGGGATTCGCATGCTCGCAATCTTTCTTCTGATGGTAGGACAATTGCCTGTATTCGCCTTCCTCTCTTTTGCTGGCGAAGCAATCTATCCTACCTACATTTGGGCCCCTCGAATCATCAATCTGGATCCTCTCAACGACCAAATTCTTGGCGGAATCATTATGAAAGTCGTGAATATGGGTTTTTCTCTTACAATTCTAGCAATCTCCTTTTATAATTGGGCAAGAAGTGAGGAATCCGACGATCCAGTCACCTCCTAGCTACAGATAAGCCATCTATTTAAAATCAGCTAAATGACCTGGGAAATTCTATTCATTTTCGGACTGCTCGCCTTTGCGATAATTAGCTTTATTTGGGAGCGCATTTCTGCCGATCTAACTTCACTAACGGTATTCGGCATTTTATTGTTTGTTAGTATGCTCACTAAAAGCGATGCATTACCGACACTGGAGGAAACACTAGGCGTATTCGGAAACTCTGCCCCACTGACCATTGCGGGTATGTTTATCGTCAGCGCGGCACTTGAGCGGACAGGCGCAATTGACCTAATAACTGGCTACTTGAGGAAACTTGTTAAACTACCCTACCGCGGCTTCATGTTTGTTATGATTCTTGGTGTGGCGGGTGTTTCAGCCTTCGTCAACAACACGCCTGTCGTCATCGTGCTTATGCCGGTCATCCTTTCACTCTCTCGTGAAATGGGTGTGGCTTCCTCCAAGCTCCTGATTCCGCTTTCCTACGCATCGATTTTTGGTGGTACCTGTACTCTACTAGGCACAAGTACTAACCTCCTAGCTAGTGGCATCTTATTGGATGCGGGTCATGCTCCAATTGGTATGTTTGAATTGGCATCCGTTGGACTACCGATTCTAGCCTTTGGGTCGATATACTTGGTTCTCTTTGGCAACAAACTACTGCCACACCGTGAGACGCTTACATCAATCCTGAGCGATGAAGAGCGAAAAGAATTCATTACTGAAGCTTTTATTCGCGCAGGTTCCGATCTTCACGGGAAAACAGCCAATGAAGGCGAGCTCCTCAAACATGGAATCCGCTTGCTAGAAATTGTCCGCCACGGTATCGCAGTGCCTGGCGACCCAAGAGATCATAAACTACTATATGGCGACCGCTTAGTTCTAGCCTGTCGTCCTTCAGGTGTAGCCGAAGCCCATTCGATGAAGGGCATCACTATCCAAACCGAACTCGCTGAAGGCCTAGAAACTATTGCCACAGACGAAGGGGCATTGGTTGAAGGGGTGGTGGCGCCACACGCTTCGATTGCTGGCCTTACTCTTGGCGAGATCAACTTTCGTCAGCGCTTCCGTATGGTTGTGGTGGCAGTACACCGTAAAGGCACTAATCAACGCGAGCGCCTTTCTAACTTACGCCTACAAGCGGGGGACACGCTACTCATGATGGGTTCAACCGCATCGATTGATTCTTTGGCCAATAGCGACGAAATCATTATCCTCGATCGCCCGCGCGTTCCCGCCCGCAGCCTTCGTATCAAGATGCCCATCGCCATTGCTACGACGATTGGTATCGTTACTATGGCCACACTCAATCTTGTCCCGATTGTGTCCGCAGTTTGCCTTGGCGTCGCCGTTATATTGCTATCCGGCTGTATGAAGGCGAAAGATGCCTACGCATCTGTCGAATGGAGCATCTTAATAATTATCTTTGGGATGCTCGCACTTGGCCAGGCAATGGACTCGACAGGAGCTAGCCTATTGATTGCCGAGAATATGACTGGTTTAGTTGCTCAATTCGCACCTGCCTATCTGCAAAACGTCATCATGCTCGCGCTGATCTACGTGATCACTTCGACCTTTACTGAGTTTCTATCCAATAATGCAGCCGTCGCCTTGATGATACCAATTGCGCTAGGAATCGCGGTGACATTAGGTGTCGATCCACGTCCCTTTGTTGTCGCCAGCTGCATTGCTGCCTCAGCCAGTTTTGCAACTCCTATTGGTTATCAAACTAATACTTATGTCTACGGCGTCGGTGGCTATCGCTTCTTTGATTTCACTAAAGTCGGGCTTCCGCTGAACCTCATCTGTTTCTTAGTCACCGTGACCGTCGTGCCAATTTTTTGGGACTTTTAGGCGACCTCAAAAATGAGATGGTCTCATTGTGAATGGATCAAAGGGAACAAAAAAAGTCACTTTGCACCCATTTTATTCACGACTTTAAACCCATCTAATCTCATTCAAAGAGATTAGATATAATACATCTCAACGTCGGCATCTTTAACAATAAAGTCTTCCAGCGTGTATGCACGCACCTTAGCTTCAAAGCATTCTCCCACATCACTCCAGATCGAAGCGACACGGGCGCCAGAATGGCCAGAATCCTCAAAATTACGCTCCAGTAGTTCGCCATCTACCGCTTCCACTATTTGAGTTAGCGAGATCTTTCGTGGGGCACGGGCTAAGGCATATCCGCCCTGCTTGCCCCGCTTACTTACAATCAATCCTGCGCCACGCAATTCATTGAGAATCTGCACCAAATAATTGGCTGGGATCACTTCTGCGGTGGCCAAAGTCTCGATGTGCGCAAGTTTGTCCTGCCCGTGAGTGCGGCCAAGTTGTGCCAAGACACGGCAGGCATATTCAAGTTTATGAGAAAGCTTCACACCTAATAACTTAGGCTCATGACTATAGAAGTAAACTTAAAAGCAAAACAGACATTTTCCCGCAATATTTACTTAAAATCAGTCCCTCTCTAAGGATTATCAAAGATTAAAAAAAAGTATTTAATATATTCTTAAAATACTGATAAACAATTATTTAAAAAATAAACAAAACTAGTACTTTTTGGTAGCCAGTGACCACCAATCTTCCTATAAATAATGAGCTTATGTCAGAAGATACAAAGCCCGAAAATTTAAAACAAAAACCAGCCTCCGATGCGGCCAAAAACGACGTCTACGACTCGTCTAAGATCCAGAAGCTCGAAGGTCTCGAAGGTGTGCGCAAGCGCCCCGACATGTATATCGGGGACACTAACGAGCGTGGCCTCCACCACTGCGTATTTGAAATCGTGGACAACTCGATCGACGAAGCCCTCGCGGGTCATTGCTCGGAGATCATCGTGAGTATTCACAACGACGGCTCCTGCTCGGTCGAAGATGACGGTCGAGGTATCCCTGTCGACATACACCCTAAATACAAGATCCCCTCACTCGAGCTAGTCATGACCAATCTCCACGCGGGTGGTAAATTCGGCAAGGGCGCATATCAAGTCTCAGGCGGTCTTCACGGCGTCGGTGCCAAGTGCGTCAATGCGGTCTCAGACTGGTTTGAAGTTGAAGTCCGCCGCGACGGTAAGGTCCACAAAATGGAATTCTCTCGTGGGAAAACTACCTCAAAAATGAAGGTCATAGGCGATACAAAGCGTACGGGCACACGCATCGCCTTCTCGCCTGACCCGCAGATTTTCCTCACGACTCGTGATTTTAAGTTCGAGCTACTCGGCAAGCGCCTTCGGGAGCTCGCCTTCCTCAATCCTGGCATAAAAATTACCTTCGTCGATGAACGAATCAACAAAACCGAGTCCTTCATCTTCAAAAATGGTATCGCGGAATACGTCACCTTTCTTAATGAGAATAAGAACGTCCTCCATCCTGACCCGATCAGTTTTCATGGCGAAGCGCCGACACCCAACCCCGACCTCGACGCTAACATCGTTGTGGATGTCGCTTTCCAATATAACGACAGCTACAACGACCAAATCTACGCCTACGCAAATTCGATCCACAATATTGAAGGTGGCACACACCTTTCTGGTTTCCGCACCGCGTTGACCCGCGTAATCAATGCCTACGGAAAGGCCAATAATCTGATCAAGGACAAAGAACCAAACCTCTCCGGTGAAGACGCGCGTGAGGGCCTTACCGCCATTGTCTCGGTCAAGGTCCCAGAGCCACGTTTTGAAGGTCAGACTAAAACAAAGCTCTCCAACGGAGAGGTTGACGGCATCGTGCAAAAGATAACTGGCGAAGAGCTCAAATATTATTTCGAAACTAACCCTCAGGTCGCTAAAAGATTAATAGACAAATGCCTTAACGCCGCACGTGCTCGCGAGGCTGCGCGTAAAGCCCGCGAAACAGTTCGCAAGGGCGCACTTTCCTCTGGCGGCCTTCCAGGTAAGCTTGCGGATTGTTCTTCCAAGGATCCCGCCATATCCGAGATCTACATAGTGGAGGGTGACTCTGCCGGTGGTTCGGCTAAACAAGGGCGCGACCGAGCAACCCAAGCCATCCTTCCTATCCGCGGCAAGTTGCTAAATGTGGAAAAAGCCCGCCTCGACAAGGTGCTAGCTAATAACGAAATTCGCACCCTCATCACTGCAGTCGGAACAGGCATCGGCGATCATGAAGGAGACGGCGCCTTTGACGCGACCAAGGCACGTTACCACAAGATCATAATTATGACCGATGCCGACGTAGATGGTGCCCACATTCGCACCCTACTCCTTACCTTCATTTTCCGCCAAATGAAGGGCTTAATCGAAGCTGGCTACGTTTACATCGCTCAGCCTCC
>QOOZ01000007.1 GCA_003331195.1 Puniceicoccaceae bacterium
ATATTCAGAGCATGGGTAGTATCAGTTGGATAAAGTAAAAATGTATTCAGTCAGGTCGAATTCGCGTCTTAGCGAAACTCAAAGCAAAGAAGCAAGTGGGATAGCCCAACAATAGATAAATAAATGAATACAAAGATGTATGTAGGCAATCTGTCCTACGACTCAACTGATAGTGATATCCGCGAGCTTTTTGAAGCACATGGAAACGTAAGCGACGTTTTCATTGTTAAAGACCGTGAGTCTGGCCGCCCCCGCGGCTTTGCTTTCGTATCGATGGAAACCCCTGAAGAAATGAATGCAGCGATCGAAGGTCTCAACGGCGCAGAATTTGCCGGTCGTGTCCTGACCATCAACGAAGCGCGTCCTCGTGAAGAGCGCCCACAGGGCGGCGGCTACGGCGGCGGTGGTGACCGAGGCGGTTACAAGCGTGGTGGTGGTCGTGGTGGTGATCGTGGCGGCCGTGGTGGTGACCGTGGTGGTCGCAACAGCTACTAAGCGACGACTCAGCTTCAGAATCCTACGAATTCACAAAAATCACTTTTAAATGGGGCTCTGGAAACGGAGCCTCGTTTTTATGGGGAGTCTTAGCGTAGAGTGCGAACACTCTCATTCCCACTTACCCTAGCAAGGTAGGCGAGCTAAACTTCTTCGAAGCGTCGTTCAAAGAGATCGACCAACTCACCGAGCATCCGCTCGGCATCTATGGCGGCACCTTCGGCACGCACCACAAGGTTGGAGCCCTTGCCAGCAGCCAGCATCATGAGGCCCATGATACTCTTACCGTTGACCTGCTCACCGTCTTTTTCCACCCATACTTCGCCACTAAAGGTGTTGGCGATGCGAACAAACATGGCTGCAGGACGGGCATGGATGCCCATCTTGTTTTGGACAACGAGTATCTTGGTAGTCGCTTCGTTGCTTTCGTTGCTTTCTGGTTTACTCATGAATATCTACATTCTTATAAAAAAGTTACTGGTATTTATAGCAAGATATAATCCAAGATTACCAAATTCATACGAGAATCCATGAATATTTGGCAAGTTTCTCACAAAAAATACCGTCTAGAGTTTATCTTGAAGGCGGTAAGGGGGTCGCTTCTACGAATATTCTGGAATCAGATCGCTCTGGTGCCGCCATAGATTAGCATAGTGTCCGCCTTGGTCGATTAGCGCTTCGTGCGACCCTGACTCAATTATGTGGCCTTGCTCCATGACCACTATCTTGTCCGCCCGCCGTACGGTGGAGAGTCGGTGTGCGATGACTAACACGGTACGCTCTTGCACGAGGCGATCCAGTGCTTCTTGGATCTTGCGCTCGGTGATCGTGTCAACGCTGGCGGTGGCCTCGTCGAGGATGACAAAGGGCGGATTCTTTAGTAATACACGCGCAATAGTCAGTCGCTGCTTCTCGCCTTGGCTTAGACGGATTCCTTTTTCGCCTATATTGGTGTCCAGTCGCATCGGCAAGGCATCGACAAAGTCCCTTGAGCACGCTTGCTCCAGTGCGTCCATGATCTCGTCCTCCGTGGCATCCTCCTTAGCTAGAAGAAGATTATCGCGCACCGTTCCTTCAAAGAGGAAGGGATCTTGGGCGACGTGTCCGACTTTATCGTGTAGTTCACTGAGTGCGATTTGCCTGATGTCGACGCCTGAGAGCTTGATCATTCCGCTGCTCACGTCGTAGGTGCGCATGGCGAGATTGGCTACGGTAGACTTACCTGCGCCAGTGTGCCCCACGATCGCAGTGACTCGATTGGCCTCCAGCGTGAGATTGAATTGGTTTAAGATCGCAGGTCGTTCTGGGTATTCGAAGCGCACATCTTCGAAGACTAGTTCAATCGGCTGATTGGGTAGCGCCTGGGGTGCTAGCGGCTCATCGACATCAACCTGCGCATCGAGTATTTCAAAAACTCGCACGCCAGAGGCGCGACCCGCGGCGATTAGGTGGTTCAATCCGTGCAACTGGGAGATAGGCTGGTAGAGCATGTTGGCCAATAGAAAGAAAGCGATTAACTTGCCCATGGTAAAGTCCGGTGATTCTTGCAGTACAAAGTAGCCGCCGATCGCTACGATGCTGAGGAAGCCGAGCTTTGTCACCAGGTTAGTGATCGGGTGATAATTCGCCCAGCGATACATCGCTCGCAGGGTTTTCGCCTTCAAGGCCTCTGCTTTGAACTCGAATCTAGCTGACTCGCGATCCTGAAGTCCGAAAGTCTGAATGAGGCGATTCCCTTGAATATCCTCTACCAACAGACTGTTCAGATCTCCCGAGCTCTCACGCACCCCTTTCCAGATTACGCGAGATCCTTTCGAGTAATAAAGACCCATGATTACCAAGATTGGAACTGGCAGAAATACGAAGGATGCTAAGAAGGGTTGCAGATAAAAAAGATAGGCACTGATCATTAAGATGCGCAGGATAGCGCCAGTACCTTGTTCCGTACCGTCTAACAGCGCTCGCTCGACAGCAGCCACATCTTCAATTACACGAGAAGAAATCTCGCCACTCTTGCGCTGGTCGTAGAATGAGACGGGCAGGCGCAGCAGTTTGCTGTGGAGGTCGCGCCGCATCTCTAAAAGGACACGCTGCTCTAGCGTATTGTTTACTCGAATGCGTAAGCTATTGAAAATCTCACTGCCGAGGTAGAAGAGGGCGATCATCCCGACTCCGTAAATGAGGCCGTCGAGCGCTCTCGTCGCCTCGAGTCCGTCGAAGATGCGTTGGATTGCAATCGGTACGGCGATCTCCATCGCCGCCATGCTCGCAGCAAGCCCTATCGTCAGCCAAAACAAGCCCTTGTAGCGAAACAGGTAGGCTGAGACCCGAAGGATGGTGTTTTGCTGGTGTTTGGCTTTTTTTGTAATCACAGGCATTGAAAGTTAATTTGTGACGCAAGCCTCGAAGCGGGGTCTTGGCAAATCAGAATACAAATAAAAGGTTGTCAGGTCGAGTCTTCGTCCGCTTGTTTACGTATCTTCAGGATTCATTCCTAATTCCTAATTTTCACTATGTCCGTTCGACTCTATGTAGGTAACCTCTCTTTCGATGCCACTGCTGATGATCTCCGCGAGATTTTCGGTCAATGCGGTGAGGTCGAAGACGCGATCATCGTGACCCGTCCCGGTGGCGGTCGTCCTCGTGGTTTCGGTTTTGTCACAATGACCGAAGAAGCCGCAGGCCAAGAAGCCATATGCCAGCTCGATGGCCAAGAGGTCTCTGGCCGCCAGCTCGTGGTTAACATCGCCAAAGAGCGTCAAGAAAGCGATCGAACAGGCGATAGCGACTAGGCTTTATTTGGGTGCTCGCTTATCAGGCGCCCAGTTATTTTGAACTTAGCCTCTCCTGCGGAGGCGTCCCAGATGGCGCCGCTCCGCGGTCGGTCGTATTTTAGCCCTTAACGGGTTTTGGTAGCTTTAGCGCCATGACCAGCGGGATGATTACCACGAGCGCACCAAAAAAGTAGGCACTTTTTGAACCATAGATGAAGTAAACGAAGGCCGCTGTTAGTGGACCGATCGCCCGAGCGAGCGAGCCTGCCGACCGGAATATACCAAGATTGGCACCTTGGTCCGACTCGCTAGAATAGAGTGATACGAGTGCACTGAGTGTTGGCGAGACAAGGCCGATGGATAAGGCCATCAGGGCGAGCGCTCCGAAGAATAGACCCAGTTGCATGGCTACAGCCAATGCTAGAAAGGCGGCGACGCCAAAGGCGATTCCAGCTATGGCTAGTCGCTTCTCGCCAATAGGAGATGCGAGTCGGCGCACGATGCCTCCTTGCACGAGCACTAGAATGAGTCCGATGAAGACGAACATGCCTCCATTCTGTGCTGGCGTGAAGTCAAAGCGCTCGGACGCGAGAAATGTGAGCGTAAATTCCATCCCACTAAAGGCTAACATGTAGACTAAATAGACGAGATTCGTTCGCCGCGTCGAGGGCTCGGGACAATGCAATAGGCGGAAGACCGCGAACCCCTTGCGCTCGAGGTTTGGCTTCCCACGCTTCTCTGCGGGTAGAGTTTCCTCGAAGCGCAGATAGACCCAGATTAAATTAATTGCAGTCAAAATCAAGCTGACTAGTGCGGGCATTGAAAAGGGGTTCACGCCGAAGGCCTTCATCGAGGGAGCGATCACCGACAGATCGATCTTAGCTAGAAGACCACCGATGGCAGGCCCCACGATGAACCCCAGCCCAAAAGCGATCCCGATAATGGCTAGCCCACTGGAGCGCTTTTCGCGTGTGGTGCTATCAGCCACTGCGGCCGTTGCCACCGAGAGGTTACCCCCCATTACACCACCTAGCACTCGCGCGAGAACCAGTATCCAAAAGGATGCCGCAAAAAACCAAGCGATGTAACTCAAGGCCAGCCCGCTGATTGTGATTAACAGCACTTTACGCCTCCCGACTCGATCGGAATAGGCACCCCAAAGTGGCGCGCAGATAAATTGTAGGATCGAGTAGAGAGAACCGAGGATGCCGCCAAAAAGTACCGCCGTCATAAAGCGAGGATTTGTTGCGCCACTACTTTCCGCCCAACCGGCGAGCGGGGCGATCAATTGCCCAAGCAGAGTCGAGCCCCCATCGCCGCTCGGTAGGTAATACTCGAGCATTGCTGGAAAAAGCGGGAAGATGATCGAAAACCCAACCAAATCTAGAAAAAGAGTCAGGAAAATGATGCCTAGGCGGCTATGGCCTTTGGTCTTGGTAATCGTATCGGTAGTGTCGCTCATGCTCTGCTTGATCTTGATACTACTCTTAAACTTACTCTAGCTCTGCGTTGAATGGATATTAGATTAGGTTTCTAAATTTCAGCATTGTTCCGGCTCGCTTCGCGCCCGGTCTTGTCGCTACGCTCGGAATAGCGTTTCTTATACGTGCCCGAATTTTTTCGAAAGTGCCTCGTGCACATTCGTGGGGATCAACCTGCGCTCCCGATCGGTAAACTTGAAGACCTGTTTGACTAGATTTGAGCTAGTGAAGAAAAATTGTTCATTGGGCATGAGGAAGATCGTTTCGATCGAATCGTCGAGATGGCGGTTCATTTGCGCCATTTGGAACTCGTGCTCGAAGTCTGAAACCGCCCGCAGTCCACGGATGAGCGCCACCGCTTTTTTCTCCTTCGCCAGATCGACGATTAGACCGTCAAACGCGATGACCGATATATTTGGGCGATCCGTTAGGTTTTCTTCGATCATATGAACCCTCTCTTTACTAGTGAAGAGAGGATCCTTAGTCGCGTTGCGCGCCACCGCCACAATGACCTTGTCGAAGATGTGCCGCGCGCGGTTAATCACATCGAGGTGGCCATTGGTAATCGGGTCGAACGACCCTGGATAGATACCGATTTTCATAATCCTGCGATTCAGTGCATCTACGGCACGAAGTCCAACATATTAACTGAACTGCCCTACAGCAGAGTTGACAGCAATCGATTTGAAGGCGATGTTTTACTATTTATAATACTGATGAAATTCAGTTAACATCCCCATGTTATACACTTTTCCCCATCGTCATTCGCTGAGTAAGCGCCAACAAGGTTTCACCTTGATTGAGCTCTTAATGGTCATTACCGTGATTCTGATTCTTGCTGGCATCACCTTCGGTATTTCACGCGGCGTGCAAAACGCGCAGGCACGTACGAAGGCTAGGGCAGAGTTGGCTACGATTTCGCAGGCGATCGAGCAGTTTAAATCTAGGTATGGCGATTACCCGTGGCACCAGGGTAGCGGTGGTGATTCTACGGATAACAATAAGATGCTGCTTTACGCTTTAACAGGGCGCATGGTTCTCGCAGATCCTTCCCCCACCGATAACTCCACCGAAATTGCGGCCATCGAAATAACAGATCAGGCGCAGATTGATAAGAATCCAAAATTTTTAGATGACAGCAAGTTCTCGACGACGAAGATAGGCCAGCTCACCACTAATCTTCTCGATCCTTGGGGGAATCCCTATGTCTACAGGTATAAAAGGGACAATAGTCCCGATGCTTGGGATGTTTTCGGATTTCATTTGTATTCTACAGGACCTAAAGGCAACTCAGCTAACACAGCGATTAAAGCTAAGATTAACAACTCTACAGGTGTGTTCGACGACAATTTTAGAGACGTAGCGAACGCTGAGGGCATCATTTTTGCAGGAGAATAATTTATGAATAAAAAACAAAAAATCTCAGGTTTTACTTTGATCGAGCTTTTGATGGTGATTGCCATTATCGGCATTCTAGCTGGCATTCTGATTCCCACGGTAGGAGCTGTCAGGACACAAGCCAACTTAGCAGCCTCTAAAGCCCAACTTTCAAATTATGTGACCGCGATTACCATGTTTAAGGGTGAGTATGGCTATTACCCATTTCCCAATGCACAGACCAATAACGGGGCTAATATTAACTCACTATCTGATGACTTTATTGAAACCTTGTCTGGTCGAAATGATAGTGGGAATTCTATCTCAACTGGTGGAAATCGTCGCAGAGTTGCTTTCCATAGTTTTTCCGAGTCTGAGTTTTTTTACAAAGATGACGATACGATCGATGTTAGCACCCTCGCAGATCGCTTCAACAACACCCAAATCTTTATTGCCATCGATGGTGATGGCGACGGCGAAGTTTCGGTTCCAGGGAATACTAAACTGAAATCCCCAGTAACAGCTTATGTGGTCACAGACACCACCACAGACGCACCAGGCTATTCTCTCTACGACTAATTTAATCTTTCTGAATGAATTCTTCTTCCAAGAACTCCGCTTTCACTCTAATTGAACTCTTAGTAGTTATCAGTATTATACTAATCGCTTCGTCTATCATTTTTATTGGCGGAGGTGGTGGAGAGGGTGCAAAGTTAAGTTCTTCTCAGCGTATTATTTCTGGTATCGCGCAAGGTGCGCGTGGTCAGGCGATTCTTAAAAATGCGACGACACGTCTAATTATTTATTCTGATTTAGCTTCCAATGAAGATGAGGAAAAAAAGCTGCGTTACTTTGGTATTGTTTACGAAGACAATGCTAATCCCGGACAATGGTTTGCTGCGACACAGGGTACCTACCTGCCCGAGGGAATTTATTTCAACAAGGATTTAAGTAAGGAATATCCGACCAGCAGTACTATGAAAATAAATTACCCTCGGCAATCAGCGCAATCTGGTAGCAGCGGTGAGGAATATTACTACTACGAGTTTAACAGCAACGGGACAATGGCTACCAATTACGACAACACTTGGTTGGCTATTCAGGCAGGCACCCTAAAGCCAAACAGCGGCGGCGTGCTTGGAGTTGACTTTACAGAAATTGAAAATGAAGGCCTGAAGGCTGCATTAATTTTTCGTCGCGTAGGAACGACTACTTTTGTGAGCGATCCAACTGATATCTATTAAACATTTTCTATGAATACATCTAAGCTTTCTCAATGTCCCGCAAATGCGCGGAGTGAATATGGCTTCAGCCTAATCGAAGTCGTCTTGGCGATCGGTATCTTTTTAGTGACTGTGCTCGCACTGGTCGGTCTGCTTGGGCCGACTCTACAGTCTGTCGACGAAGTAGAGAAAACCGACGAAATTGCTTCTGTAGTCAATACGGTGAATGCTTTTCTTCAGAGTTCGCCTGATATTGCAGTTGGTAGCCAATCAAAATTTGAAACGATTTATAAAGAATTACGCACGGATGGATATATTACAGCATTTGTTTTCAGGGCCTACGACAATGATGATAATATTAGTCTAGTGGTTGGTTTTGGCGATAAATTCGAGGTTGGCGAAGAGGATAAAGCGCGGGTCTTAGCTGCGAATATTCGAACAGGTGCAAATGTAATCGCTGCGGGTCCTGTCTATCGTGTTATTCTCACTGCTTCCTCAGTTACGCCAGTAGATCACTTAACCGATGGATCTCGTGATGCTAATGGAGTCTTTTATCTAAGTAAGAATTTCTCGGAATACCCAGAAGGCTATTTAGCGATGGAGGTTCGTATTTTTGCAGAAGACCCTGGTCCTACTTTTAACTACAATAAGCTTCTACGAGACGTTGCTGATTTAGAACCTTTATTTACATACAACATGGCGGTAGTTCGTTAGTAAGATTTGAAAATGAAAACATTGAATTTTAGCCGTCAAAAGAATCATCAAAGTGCGTTTACGCTGATCGAAATAATGGTGGCGACGGTCGTCATGATTGTGCTCACTGGCCTAGTTATCCAGATCACGAGCGAAGTGCTTAAAGTGTGGAATCGTTCCTCAGGCAAACTTTCGGCGAATGCCGAGGCTCGTATCGCTATGGATTTGCTCACGCAAGATCTTGAGACGGCTGTTTTTCGTAACAACGGTCAGCGATGGTTAGAAGCGCGTCAATTAGATCTGGGTGATCCATTGACGGGTGGTAATTTTAAGACGACTCAACTTCGTTTATTTTCTCCTGCTCTCGATCGACCAGACGAACCGGGTGATATATGCGGCATCTCTTATCTTCTTGATTATCGAAATCCTATTGATGGTGGCGTTGATGGAGATCGAACTTTTGTCCTTTATCGTCACCTAGTTGATCCCAAGACGAGTTTTGACAATTTGATGGGGGAACCGCAGCAGAATACGTTTGATAATACGGAATGGAGTCCTGACTCTACGCGAGACGGGGGTAGTAATTATTTGGTTTCTAATATCGTCGACTTTCGTATTGATTTTTATGTTTTAGATGATGGGGATACCGATACTCCACGATTAGTCTCGGGAGATGTTTTCTTCGGTGGAACCAATTCAACGGTAGGCACGAGCGCTACAAGTCCTGCGCAGGCTCAGTTTGCGAAACCCCTTGCCTATGCAGAGATCACTTTGACGGTCATTTCCGATGAAGCACTAAGAGTCATTCAGAATGATGTATTGGCACAAACTGGTTTCGCTAATTGGCGTGAATACATCACGGCCAACGGCGAAGTCTTCACCCGCCGAGTCAACTTCCTTGCTCGCCCTCTTTAGCGTCCAGCTTGATCAGTTTTGAAAATGCCTTCTCGGGTCGGAACGGGCACAATTAAAAGAGTGTTTTATCTTCGTTAATTGATGTCGCGAGCGAGCAGCACATCGTCGGGCGCAATCGATACTTTGATTTCTCGCCCGAGGAATTCGAGTAGGATTTGAATACGATTTTGGGCGGACATTTGAGCTAAAACTTTTCCATTAAGCCCTTTGAGCGAACCGGTGATGACCTCGATCTCCGCACCTGGCAAAATACTCAGATCGGGGGCCTCGATGATATCTTCAGGGAGGCTAGCCTTGAGATCTTCGATCACATGTTTGGGAATAATACGCCGCTCTCCTAGCTCGACCATTCGAGTAATACCTTGGCTATAAACAACTTGTTTTGAATGCGCGTGAAATTGAAATTTAGCAAAAATATAGCCAGGAAACATTGCTTCGACGAAGCGCTTTTTACCAGTGCGGGTCTTCTTGACCTGGCTGATGCGTGGGCAGAAGACTTCGACTTCGTCCAAACGATCAAGTATCGCTGCCGCAATGTGCTCACGCTTCATTTGCGTGCGTAGACAAAACCATTCTGCAGGCTCCTTCGTGCTCTTATTCGCGGGTTCCTCAGCCATCGTCAATAGATTCTTTTATGGATCTCAATACTATATTTTGATCCCGCACAACTTCTCACGACTTCGGCTAAGTGACAAAACTTATTTTCCTGATTTCTAGTCGGGGCGCTTAAAACGGCGCGCAGGCTTTTTATCGCCGCCAGCAGGTTTTTTGAACTTAGCTCCAGCGATTTTGCTCTTGGTTTTGAAGGGACGCTTATGCTTGCCACCTTCGTTCCACTTGCTATCGCCGCCGCTGTCGTTGCCGCGCTTTTGATAGCTACCGCCGCCGTGTTTCTTTTTGTGTCCCCCTTTATAGCCACCCTTATAGCCGCCACTTTTTTTACCGCCCCCTTTGCCGCCTTTTCGCTGAGGGTTGGGGTCGAAGGCTTCGTTGTCTTCGGCGATTTTTTCACCTTCGCGGCTTTCGTCGTTACCGAGGAGGTCAAAGAGGGCGCTGGCTATATCGGTCGGTGTGTGGCCGGCGTCGAGTAAACGATCGACGAGGTCATCATGGCGCGTGAAGGTTCCTGTTTCGAGTGAAGCGCGTAATTGATTGAAAACTTTATCTGCTTTACGGCCTTCGACATCCTCAAGGCTGGGGATCGCCATGCGCTTCACAACTTGGCGTGTGTAGCGTTCAATTGCTTCGAGGCGGTAGATGTCTCGCCCGTAAACGAAGGTCACTGATTTGCCTGAGCGTCCCGCGCGTCCGGTGCGGCCAATGCGGTGGACATAGTCCTCTGGGTCGTAGGGAAGGTCGTAGTTGAAGACGATATCGACGTCGTCGATGTCAAGGCCGCGTGCGGCCACGTCGGTCGCGACAAGTAGTTCGACGGAGCCATCTTTGAAACGCTTGATGACGCGCTCGCGGTTGGCCTGTGTAATGTCTCCGTGAATACGGTCGGCCACGTAGCCCCGCGCTGTGAGTGCCTCAGTGGCGTCTTCTACCATCTGCTTGGTATTGCAGAAAACGATGCCACGCGGCTTGGTCTCTAGGTCGAGTAAACGGCAGAGAACTTCAATCTTCGAGCGATTCCGTACTTCGTAGTAGCTCTGCTCAATCGTTTCGACGGTCAGTGCTCTGCGTTCGATTGAGATTTCTTGCGGGTTCTTACTGAAATTACGGATGAGACCCTCGACGCCGCGGTTCATCGTAGCGGAGAAGAAGAGTGTTTGACGATTTTCGGGCATATCGCCGAGAATGATTTCCATGTCCTCGCGGAAGCCCATATCGAGCATACGGTCGGCCTCGTCGAGGATGCAAAGGCTGATGGCGTCGGTGCGTAGAGTCTTGCGACGAAGGTGATCCATCACGCGGCCAGGTGTGCCGACGACGACATGGGAACCTTTACGCAGGGCGCGCATCTGGCGGTCAATCGGTGCGCCGCCATAAACAGGCACCGAGGTGAAGCCTTTGAGCGCAGAGGCGAGACGATTGATCTCCTCGCAGACTTGTACCGCGAGTTCACGAGTCGGGCAAAGTACGAGCACTTGCGTCTGCTTGAGATTGACATCGATCATGTTGAGCGCGGGGAGCCCGAAAGCGGCGGTCTTCCCTGAGCCAGTTTGTGAGAGGCCGACGATATCGGTGCCTGATAGGGCAGCAGGGATGGTCTCTGCCTGAATTGGGGAGGGTGATTCGAATCCGAGGCGATGAATACCTTCGATGAGTTCGGCGCGAAGGCCGAGGTCTGTAAATTTCGTGTCCATAGTATCTGTATCTTTGCCCATTGACCGGGCGTTTTACCGATACTTGGGCTCTTGGCGGAATTAGCCTGCTATTCAAAGCTTCCGTTGAGTGAGGCGCAGGGCTTTGACAGGTCAATGCGAGATGACAAGAATTAAAAGCCACGCTTTGCCCTTGATTTGTTACTCAATCAGATACTATGGCTGTTTTATGTCTGACTCTTGGAAAATAGCCGCTTTTTATCACTTTACCGACCTGCCCGACTACGATGCATGGGCGGAGCGCATGGTCGTACACGGACTTAAGGTGGGGCTACACGGGACCTTGATCTTTGCACCCGAGGGTGTGAATTCGACCTGCGCTGGTTCGCCCGAGGCGATTGACGCGACCATTGCCTTGCTCCAGTCTGATCCGCGTTTCGAAGCGATGTCAGTCAAATATTCTTATGCCGACTTTAATCCTTTCCCAAAATTTAAGGTCAAGAAGAAGCCCGAAATTGTCACCTTTCGTCAAGAAGGTGCTGACCCGCGAGAGCTTGTGGGCACTTATCTTGAGCCTGAGGAGTGGAATGATCTAATTAGCGACCCCGAGGTTATCACCATCGATACGCGCAACGACTACGAGGTGGATGTCGGGCAGTTTAAAGGAGCCATTAATCCAAAAACGGACGATTTCACGGCATTTGCCGAATTTGTGGACGAGCACCTAGCCTCGCAGAAGGACAAGAAGATTGCTATGTATTGCACGGGGGGTATCCGTTGCGAGCGTTCGACTGCTTATCTAAAGAAAAAAGGCTTCAAGGACGTTTATCACTTGAAAGGTGGAATTTTACGCTATTTGGAGAAAATGCCCCAAGATCAGAGCCTTTGGGAGGGTGATTGCTTTGTTTTCGACTATCGTGTGGCGGTCAACCATGAGCTCAAGCCCGCTAAGTGGAAGATCGATCCCGAGACTGGTGACCCAGAGCGTATGTCAGACGACGAAATCGAGCAAATAGCCGAGCGCCGTCGAAGTGGAGCTATTTTTAACAAGCCCTACACTGTATGATGGAATTTTCTGGCGAAAAGGCGTCATATTATAGTATTACACGCAGCTAATAATGGCTTGCATATTCTACATGTGCTAGGAGTTGTTTGATCTATTGTAAATCCACCCATTTCTTAGCATCTAGCCCGCTAAAACACTGATTTCCCGTGATAATTTATTTTTTAGAAATAAGTATTGACTGAGTAGGGGGCTAGAGGCAGTTTCGCGGGCTTTCCAAAATTCAACCCCTCATCTGGTAGGATTTCCGGCTTATTACATTCTATATCATCAATTTGCGATGTGCCCTTGTAGCTCAGTGGTAGAGCGCATCCTTGGTAAGGATGAGGTCGGCGGTTCAATCCCGCTCGAGGGCTCCATCGCGGCAAATAACAAACCACTAATCAATCTCTCATTACTAAATAACATCAATCATGGCTAAGGAAACATTCGAAAGAACAAAACCACACGTCAATGTCGGCACTATCGGTCACATTGACCACGGTAAGACAACTACAACTACTGCGATCCTTAAGGTTCAAGCAGACAAAGGACTCGCTGAGTTCAAGTCATATGCTGACATTGCTAAGGGTGGTACAGTTCGCGACGCTACTAAAACAGTGACTATCGCGGTTGCTCACGTTGAGTATGAGACTGAAAAACGTCACTATGCACACGTTGACTGCCCGGGGCACGCTGACTTCGTTAAGAACATGATCACTGGTGCTGCCCAAATGGACGGTGCGATCCTCGTTGTTTCCGCTGCGGATGGTCCAATGCCTCAAACTCGCGAGCACATCTTGCTTGCTCGTCAGGTGGGTGTTCCAACAATCGTCGTTTGGCTCAACAAGGTTGACCTTCTTGATGATGAAGAGCTCTTAGAGCTTGTTGAAATGGAAGTGCGTGACCTCCTTTCCAAGTATGAATATCCTGGTGATGACATCACAATCGTTCGTGGTTCTGCAACTGCTGCCCTTGATGGCAAGCCAGGTGGAGCAGAGGCTGTAACAGCTCTCATGGATGCGATTGATACAGATATCGCTGAGCCTGCTCGCGAAATTGACAAGCCTCTCCTTATGTCGGTTGAAGATGTTTTCTCGATCACAGGCCGTGGCACAGTAGCCACTGGTCGTATCGAACGTGGCATCGTCAAGGTCGGCGAAGAAATTGAAATCGTCGGAATGGGCGATACTCAAAAAACAACCGTGACTGGTGTTGAGATGTTCCGCAAGCAACTCGATCAAGGTATGGCCGGCGATAATGTGGGTATTCTTCTTCGTGGTGTTGATAAGGAAGCTATTGAGCGTGGCCAAGTTATTGCTAAGCCTGGCTCGATCACTCCCCACACAACTGCTAAGGCTGAACTCTACGTTCTGTCCAAGGATGAGGGTGGCCGTCACACTCCTTTCTTCGATGGCTACCGTCCTCAGTTCTTCTTCGGAACTGCTGACGTCACTGGTATCATCAAGTGCCCTGAGGGTGTTGAAATGGTTATGCCTGGTGATAATCTTACCGTAGAAATTGATCTCGGCAAGAAGATCGCTATGGAAGCCGGCCAACGTTTCGCTATTCGCGAAGGTGGTCGTACCATTGGTGCCGGTCGTGTTGTTGAAGTGATCAAGTAGATCACCCTTGCTTCATAGATTCTAGTTTTTCGCCGAGGGCTCTATACGGGCCCTCGGCTTCACTGTTTTTTTCATAGTTTTTTAGTCCAAAACTCTTAGGAGAGTAGTTCAATTGGTAGAGCAACGGTCTCCAAAACCGTAAGTTGTGGGTTCAAGTCCCTCCTCTCCTGCCAGTTTCAAATATTTAATGAAAAACCCATTCACTAGCATACGTCTCTTTTACAAAGAGATGATGATCGAACTTAAGAAAGCCACTTGGCCGACTAAGAAGGAGCTTCGCGATTCGACGGTCGTTGTCCTTATCGCGACCGCTATCCTAGGCTCCTACATTGCGCTCATCGACTTCTCACTCATGAATGGTGTCGAACTCCTGACCTCCTGGGTTAAATAGGCCTCAAACCAACGACAACCTGCATTTCTAAGTTTTCCTGCCGTTCGCGGCTTCAATTACCTGTCTCCAGACTTCCCCAATGTCAGATTCTTCTTCAATTACAGGCCCTCGCTGGTATGCCGTGCAGACTCTCTCCAATCAAGAGGGCAAGGCCAAGAAATATCTCGATAAGTTTATCGCAATCGAAGAGATGGATGACTATGTCTTCGACGTGCTCATGCCCACTGAGCAAATCACCGAGGTCAAGGCTGGGAAGAAAAGCATTAAGACTCGTAAATTTTACCCGGGCTACATCTTCGTTAACATACGTCTCTATGATGATGACGGTAAGTTACTACAGAAGCCCTGGTATTTCGTCCGTGAAGGCCACGGCGTCATAAATTTTGTTGGCGGCGACCGCCCGACTCCATTGAAGAAAAGCGAAATCGATCGCATCCTCAATCAAGTCGAAGAAGCCGAAGGCAAAGAAAAGCCGAAGATTGAGTATGAAATCGGTGAAATGGTCAAAGTCAACGAAGGTCCCTTCGCGAATCTCGTGGGCAAAATTGAGGAAATCGACCCAGACCGGGGTAAACTCAAAGTTTCCGTATCTATTTTCGGGCGTTACACGCCTGTCGAACTTGAATATTGGCAAGTCCAGAGAACAGAAGAAAGCTAATCAAACATGTCTAAGAAAATCACAGGTCAAATCCGTTTGCAACTGCCAGCAGGCGCTGCAAATCCCGCACCTCCTGTCGGTCCCGCACTCGGTGCGCAGGGCGTCAATATTATGGGGTTCTGTAAAGAATTCAATGCCAAGACTAAGGATCAAGCAGGCATGATTTTGCCTTGTGTAATCACAGTCTACGCAGACCGTTCTTTCAGCTTCATCTTGAAATCGCCACCCGCCGCGATTCTTCTGAAGAAGGCTGCGGGTATCGCTAAAGGCTCAGGCGTCCCTAACAAGGACAAGGTCGGAGAGATCACTCGAAAGCAAGTCCTCGAGATCTGCGAAATCAAGAAGGCCGACCTCAACGCTAAAAACGAAGACGCTGCTTTCAACATCATCGCCGGCACTGCTCGATCCATGGGGCTCGAAGTTGTCGGTTAGTTTCACAATCAATTTTCGTGAGAACCGTTCTGGTTTTCCGTTCCACCACAATAGAGATATAACAATGGCCACCCAGCAAATTAAGGGAAGCAAACGCTATCGTTCTTCAGTCGAAATGACTGACTTAACGAAGACTTACTCGGTCGAAGAAGCGTCTGCGTTACTCAACAAACTACCTAAAGCGAAGTTCGACGAAACTGTCGAAGTTTACGCCCACCTCGCAGTTGATCCTCGCAAGAGTGATCAGATGGTTCGCGGCACTCTTCAGCTTCCTCACGGCAGTGGAAAGACCGTGCGCGTGATCGTCTTCACTGAAAACCCGGAAGATGCTCTTGCTGCTGGCGCAGAGGAAGCAGGTCTCGATGAATTAATCGAGAAAGTTATTGGCGGATGGATTGATTTCGATGTCGCGATTTCTACAACTAGTGCCATGAAGAGTGTCCGCAAGGTCGCCCGTGTGCTTGGTCCCCGTGGCCTTATGCCCAACCCAAAGTCCGGCACCGTGACTGATGATATCGTCGAAGGTATCAATCTAGTCAAAGCTGGCCGCGTCGAGTTCAAGATGGACAAGACCGCTAATGTCGCCGTCATTGTCGGCAAGCGCTCCTTTACTTCTGAGCAAATCACGGAGAACGCGGTAGCAGCGGTCAATGCTCTCATCGAGCAACGCCCAAAAGCTTCTGTTGGCAGATACATTAAGAGCCTCACTTTGAGCTCGACGATGAGTCCTGGACTCCCAGTGGACGTCGCTGATTTTAACAAAGCTTAACGAGGGACACATTACATGAGACCAGAAAAACAATATCTCGTTGAAGAGGTGAACAACCACCTCAACAAGTCCGATTACGTCTACCTAACTAACTACGAACGCATCACTGTTGATGAAATTGCTGAACTCCGCGCACAGCTTTCCGAGCACGAAGCTGAGTTCCATGTTATCAAAAACAGCATCTTCGGTGTCGCTGCGGCTGCTAAAGAGCTACCCGATATGGGCGAGCACCTCACTGGGCAGACTGCAATCGTTGTCGGTGGTAAAAATCCATCAGGAGTCGCTAAGATCATCGGCGATTTCTTTAAGAAGAAGGAGAAAGTCGAAATGAAGGCGGGCATCGTCAATGAGCGTGCCTTAACCAAAGAAGAAATCAAAGCGCTTGCAAAATTGCCAGGTCTCGAAGTTCTCCAAGCCCAGCTACTTGGCTTACTCGCACAGCCTGCGACTGGATTCGTCCGTGTCATTAACGCTGCGCCACAAGGTCTCCTCAATGTCTTGCAAGCGAAAACCCGTAATTAAACCATCCACTTACCGTAAATTCAAATCCTTTAGCTGCCCACTCTAAAAGGGGCGGCCCAAAACAAACCAAAAATCCAAAAATAAGGTTAGGGGAAATTCATCTCTTAAATATCCCGACTTACGGGGTGCTAACCAATTGAAAGATAAAATATCATGGCAATCACAAAAGAAGAAGTCGTCGAATGGCTCTCAGCACAAACAGTGCTCGAAGTAGCTGACCTAGTTAAAGAACTCGAAGAGAAGTGGGGCGTTAGCGCTGCTGCTCCTGTCGCTGTTGCCGCTGCTGGCGGTGCTGCTGCTGGCGGCGATGCCCCTGCAGAAGAAAAAGATGAGTTTGATGTCATCTTTAAGGCTGCTGGCGCTAACAAGATCGCTTCCATTAAGGAAGTTCGCGCTATCACTGGTCTAGGTCTAAAGGAAGCTAAGGATCTCGTCGAAGGTGCACCTAAGCCTGTTAAGGAGGGTTGCTCCAAGGACGAAGCTGAAGAGATCAAGAAAAAGCTCGAAGCTGCTGGCGCTGAAGTCGAACTTAAGTAACTTACGGGCACTCCGACTATACTTAACCAACGCACATTTTCACAGTTAGGTGAGCTCATCCAAATCGGGTGAGCCCTACCTAGCTGTTTTTGCATTTCCGCTAAACAGCCCAGTCGGGCGATCTTGGCAAACTCTCAGAACACTCTCATTATAAACCGTAACCCGGGACATCCACTATGTCAAAGCGCTTAAATTTCGGTCAACTCAAGGAAGTTATCCAGCCACCCAATCTGATTGAAAATCAGGTTGATTCCTACAGGGAATTCTTACAAATGGACTCGTCTCCCAGTCAGCGGGAGACCGTCGGACTCGAAGCGGTTTTCTCCGAAGTCTTCCCCATCGAAAGCTATGACAGTCGCTGCCACCTAGAGTATGTCAGCTACAACGTCATACCCCCACGGGAAACGGAGATCGAAGCGATTCGCGAGGGTGTAACCTATTCCGTCTCTCTTTATGTGAAGCTCCGCTTACGTGAAGAAGACCACATTAAGGACGAAGAAATTTACATGGGTGAACTACCTATGGTGTCCGAGCGTGGCTCATTCATTATTAATGGTGCTGAGCGTGTCATCGTTAGTCAGCTTCACCGATCGCCCGGTATCGCTTTCGAGGAAAGTGTCCACACATCAGGCAAGATTCTTCACGCCTTTCGCATTATCCCCGACCGCGGCACATGGCTCGAAGTTCAGTTTGACCAGAACGACCTCCTTTATGTCTACCTAGATCGCCGTCGCCGTCGCCGTAAATTTCTCCTAACTACATTACTCCGTGCAATGGGCTACGGTTCCGACGCGGAGATCCTTAATCTCTTCTACGATATGGATGAGATTACAGTGGCCGATGCTCTCAAGCGCGACTCTGTATCCAATCTCGTTTTGACAGAAGACATAGTCGATGCGGACAAGGGTGTCGTGCTTGCCCGTGCTTTTGAGCCCCTAACGAAGACGATCGTTCGTTCTTTCCAGAAAGCTGGCCGTAAGAAGGTTGTTGCGATCGACACGACTGTCGATGATGGCGCGATCATCCGCTGCCTCAAAAAGGATCCGACTCAAAATGAAGAAGAAGCGCTCAAGGATATTTACAAGCGTCTCCGTCCCGGTGAGCCGCCCACAACTGCGAACGCCAAAGCGCTTCTCAAACGTCTCTTCCAGGATCCGCGCCGCTACGACCTCGGTCGAGTTGGTCGCTACAAGCTAAACCAAAAGCTTAAAATGAACACCGATCTTGAGTTCCGCGTGGTCGGCGCTGAGGATGTGGTTGAAGCGACTAAGTATCTCTCACGCCTGAAGCGTGGTGATGGCACACTCGACGATATAGACCACTTGGGCAGCCGTCGTGTACGTACTGTGGGGGAACTCTTGGCCAACCAATGTCGCGTCGGCCTCGCCCGCACAGAGCGTTTGGTTAAAGAGCGCATGACACTCTACGATCAAAGCGTCGATTCGATCAGCCCTCAAAAGCTCATTAACCCGAAGGCACTCAGCACGGTGATTCGCGATTTCTTTGCACGTAGTCAGCTGTCTCAGTTTATGGATCAAATTAATCCATTGGCTGAGCTGACTCACAAGCGTCGTCTTTCCGCACTTGGACCTGGTGGCCTGAATCGTGAGCGCGCCGGTTTTGAGGTTCGCGACGTTCACCCATCTCACTACGGTCGTATCTGCCCGATTGAGACTCCTGAAGGTCCCAATATCGGTTTGATCAATTCTCTATCGCTCTACTCGCGTATCAACGAGTTCGGCTTCATCGAGACCCCTTACCGCAAGGTGGTCAATGGCAAGGTACTCGACGACGTTGAGTATCTCAACGCTGACCAAGAAGAGCCATATATGATTGCCCAGGCCAACTCCGAGTTGGACAAGAAAAGCAATCTAGTAGGCACTCGGGTGACTTGCCGTAATCAAGATGAGGTGCTTGAGCTAGATCCAAAAGAAGTTCACTACATGGACGTTTCACCGAAGCAGCTTGTTTCGGTTGCAGCGGGCCTCATCCCTTTCCTCGAACACGATGATGCCAATCGCGCACTGATGGGATCGAACATGCAACGTCAAGGTGTGCCTCTTCTTCAGTCCGACTCCCCATTCGTGGGCACCGGCATTGAAGAACGCGTCGCCATCGACTCTAAAACTGTGGAGATCGCTGACATCGATGGAATCATCGCTCAAGTCGATGCCAATCGTATCGTTCTGACTAAAGACGGCGAAATTCCTGTTAAATACAAGGACATCAAGACGGACGCTAAAAAGGACATCTTCGTTTACGATCTTCGTAAGTTTATGCGTTCCAATGCGGGCACATGCTTTAATCAAAAACCGATCGTTTCTCGCGGCGAGCCCGTGAAGAAAGGTCAAATCCTTGCGGATGGTGCTTCGACCCAAGATGGTGAACTTGCTATCGGTCGTAACATCCTCGTGGCCTTCATGCCGTGGAATGGCTATAATTTTGAGGATGCGATCCTGATCTCTGAGAAGATCGTCAAGGATGACATCTTTACATCGATTCACGTCGACGAGTTCGAGGTGACTGCGCGTGACACCAAGCTCGGTCCTGAGGAAATCACTCGTGATATTCCCAATGTTGGTGAAGAAGCCCTCAAGGATCTCAACCATGATGGTGTCATCCGCGTAGGTGCTGAGGTCAAACCAGGCGACATCCTCGTCGGTAAGATTACTCCGAAATCTGAAACTGAGCTTGCTCCCGAAGAGAAGCTGCTTCGCGCCATTTTCGGTGAGAAGGCCGCTGACGTTAAAGATACCTCTTTAATCGTTCCTTCGGGCGTTCGCGGTATCATCATGGACATCAAGGTTTCTGCCCGAGTCGATGGCGAGCCCGAGCAAATGTCAGCATCCGATCGTCGTCGCTCCATAAAGAAGATCAATGAATCTTACCGCTCGCAGAGCGACAAGCTTCGCGAAGATCTGACTGAGGCGCTCTCCAATATCTTGCTCGGTGAAAAAATCCCGCTTGATGTGAAGAACGGCGAATCAGGTGAAATCATCATTCCTGCGAACCGCAAGATCACAAAGACCTTGCTCCGTCGCCTCGCAGCCGTCTCTAAAGACATCGAGATCGATCCCTCTCCTGTGAAGATCAAGATCATGGAGATCGTTACCAATTACCAAGGTAAGTTCGACGAGGTCGACTACGAGCGTGAGCGTAAAATTGAGGGCGTCGAATCTGGTGAAGATGCGGATCAAGGCGTCGTCAAGAGTGTTAAGGTTTACATCGCTAAAAAGCGTAAGATGCAGGTCGGCGATAAGATGGCTGGACGTCACGGTAACAAGGGCGTGGTCGCTAAGGTCGTTCCTGAGGAGGATATGCCTCACCTACCAGACGGCACTCCGATAGAGATCTGTTTGAATCCTCTTGGTGTTCCATCTCGTATGAATGTGGGACAGGTTTTGGAAACTCACTTAGGTTGGGCTTGCAAGAAGCTTGGCATCAAGGTGGCAACTCCAGTCTTCGACGGTATCTCCGAAGCCAAGGTTCGTGAGTATCTTGAAGAAGCGGGTCTCCCATCCACTGGTAAGAGCATTCTCTATGATGGTCAGACGGGTGAAGCTCTTCATCAAGAGGTCGTCGTTGGCTACATGTATATGCTTAAACTTAACCACTTGGTTGCTTCCAAAATCCACGCTCGTGCGGTCGGTCCTTACTCACTTATTACGCAGCAGCCGCTCGGTGGTAAGGCGCAGTATGGTGGCCAGCGTTTCGGGGAGATGGAAGTTTGGGCCCTTGAAGCTTACGGCGCTGCCTATACGCTTCAAGAGTTGCTTACCGTCAAGTCCGATGATGTTGCAGGTCGCACACGCATCTACGAATCACTCGTTAAGGGTGACAACAGTTTACAAGCGGGAACGCCTCAGTCGTTCAACGTTTTGATGAAGGAAATCCAAAGTCTCTGTCTGGATGTTCGTCTCGGTTCCGAAGGGAAGTTCGAGCTAGACACTGCGATCGACGTCTAAGGGCCACCATTCAACATAACATTTCAAAGAAAGTTTACTAAATGAGCAACGAAGTAGCACGTGACGTCCTAGGCTATGAAGCCACTAAGCAATTTGACCGTGTCGGCATTACTGTCGCCGCGCCTGAAGCCATTCGCGAATGGTCTCGTGGTGAAGTCAAAAATCCCGAAACGATCAACTATCGCACATTTAAGCCGGAACCGGGCGGCCTTTTTTGCCAGCGTATCTTCGGTCCAGTTCGCGATTACGAATGTGCCTGTGGTAAATACAAGCGGATCAAGTACAAGGGCGTGATTTGCGACCGCTGCGGGGTCGAAGTCACCGTTTCGCGCGTTCGCCGTGATCGTATGGGCCATATCGAACTCGCCGTTCCCGTATCACACATCTGGTTCTTGAAGAGCATGCCTTCCCGTTTGGGTCTCTTGCTCGACATCACTGCCCGTAACCTCGAGCGTGTCATCTATTACGAGAACTACTTGGTGATCGATCCAGGTAAAACACCCCTCGAAGAGCGTCAGCTCCTGACCGATCAGGAGTATATGCAGGCCCAAGACGAGTATGGTGAAGATTCCTTTGTCGCACGCATGGGTGCTGAAGCGGTTCGCGATGCCCTAGCACTGGTCGATCTTGAGTCAACAGTTGCCGAGCTGCATGAACAAATGCACGCCACGCGCTCTAAGCAGATTAAAAAGAAGATTTCTAAGCGTTTGAAGACAATCCAAGGCTTCATGGAATCGGGCACTCGCCCAGAGTGGATGGTGCTTGAGGTACTTCCTGTCATTCCACCAGACCTTCGTCCGCTCGTTCCACTTGAAGGTGGCCGTTTCGCGACTTCTGATTTGAATGACCTTTACCGTCGTGTTATCAATCGTAACAATCGCCTGAAGAACCTCCTGTCTCTTAAGACTCCGGACGTAATCATTCATAATGAGAAGCGCATGCTTCAAGAAGCTGTCGATGCCTTATTCGATAACGGTCGTCACGGTCGCGCTGTGACTGGTGCGGGTAACCGCCCGCTTAAATCGCTCTCTGACATGCTCAAGGGAAAGCAAGGTCGCTTCCGTCAGAATTTGCTTGGCAAGCGCGTCGACTACTCTGGTCGTTCCGTTATTGTTTCTGGTCCGTCACTTAAACTGAACCAATGCGGTCTGCCCAAGAAGATGGCGCTCGTACTATTTGAGCCATTTATCATTCGCCGACTTAAAGAGCTCGGCTTCGTACACACCGTTCGTGGCGCACGTAAGATGATCGAAAAACAATCTCCTGAAGTTTGGGACATTCTTGAAGAAGTCACCGAAGGGCACCCCGTTCTCTTGAATCGTGCGCCTACCTTGCACCGTCTTTCCATTCAGGCCTTCGAGCCTGTCTTGATCGAAGGTGATGCGATTCGCGTGCACCCACTTGTTTGTACAGCTTACAATGCTGACTTCGACGGGGATCAAATGGCGGTTCACGTGCCTCTCTCACTCGAAGCAGTGATGGAAGCTAAGACCCTGATGATGGCGACACACAATATCTTCTCACCCTCTTCTGGTAAGCCGATCTTAACGCCTTCGCAGGATATCGTACTAGGTTCCTATTTCCTAACGCTCGACCCTCCTGTCATGCCAGCGGAAGACCAGCGCCTGCCTTTGGTTGTCGATGCCGACGAGTTGAAGACGGCTGTGGACGATGGCGCACTCAAGGTGCACGATTTTATCAACTTTATTAGCCCAGACTACCAAAAAGAAGGCACTGTCTTCGGCAACTCTGAAAAGAAGATTATCCGTACTACAGTTGGTCGTGTGATCTTTAATAGCATTTGGCCGAAAGAGCTTGGATTCATCAACTTCCCAGTCCCTAAAGGTAAGCTAGGCGATATTATCCTCCAGACCTACAACACCGTAGGTCGTGAGGAGACAGTCATCACACTTGATCGCCTAAAGGATACAGGCTTTAAGATCGCTACCCGTGCCGGTGTTTCGATCGGTATTGATGACATGATCATTCCGCCGGCTAAGACAGCTATCGTGAAAGCTTCTCGTAAGAAGATTGATGAAGTCGAAGGCCAGTATAAGAAAGGTATTATTACCGAGGGTGAACGTTATAATAAGATCATCGATATCTGGACTGGATGCACCGACGACATCGCTAAGGCTGTGTTCGACGAACTCAAGTCCAACGGTGGCAAAGATTCCGTGAATCCTGTTTACCTGATGATGGATTCCGGTGCACGTGGTAACAAACAGCAGGTCCGCCAGCTTTGTGGAACTCGTGGTTTGATGGCCAAACCATCTGGTGAAATTATCGAACGCCCGATTCTTTCCTCCTTCCGTGAAGGTCTCTCTGTTCTGGAATACTTCATCTCTACTCATGGTGCTCGTAAGGGTCTCGCTGATACTGCACTTAAAACCGCGGATGCTGGTTACCTCACGCGTAAGCTCTGTGACGTTGCTATGGACTGCATCATTGAAGACTTCGATGATGGCAACCGTGATGGCGTCTGGAAGTATGCTATCTACGAAGGTGATGATGAAATCGTTTCTCTTTACGACCGTATCGTCGGCCGTTGCTCTTCCAATGACATCAAGAATCCGCTCAACCCTGATGAGTTCCTCATTAAGAACGGTGAACTGATTTCCGAAGAAGCCGCCCTTAAGATCGAAGACGTGGGCGTCGAGCGCGTTAAAGTCCTCTCTGCACTCACTACACGCAAGAAGGTCGGTATCACCGCACTCGAATACGGCATCAATCCAGCCTATTCGGCCATGGTTGAACGTGGTTCGTCCGTAGGTATTATCGCCGCTCAGTCGATCGGAGAGCCGGGTACACAGCTAACGATGCGTACTTTCCATATTGGCGGTATTGCGTCGGGTGTTCTTAAGAATCCTGAGATCAAGATCCGCACAGGTGGTAAGGTCGTTTATAAGGGATTGCGCATTGTGCAAACAGCCGATGGTGCGAATATTGTTCTGAACAAGACTGGCTCTGTCCTGATCCTTGGCGAAGACGACCGTGAAATTGAAACTTACAAGATTGTAGTAGGTTCTGTTCTTACAAAGGGCGACGGCGATTCCATTGAAAAGGGTGAAATCCTCGCTATGTGGGATCCGCACAACATTCCAATTCTCTCTGAGAAGGCAGGTCTTATCGGTTTCACGGATATGATCCCAGGTGTCACTGTCAAACGTGAGCTCGATGAGTCATCAGGTCGCATCGCTACCGTAGTGATCGAGCACAAAGAAGACTTGAATCCTGCTGTTAACATCCTCGACGGGTCTGGTAAGACAATTGCAACCTATGCGATCCCAGTTGGCGCTCAGGTTGCAGTTAACGAAGACGACGAAATTGCGCCCGGCACCATGCTTGCGAAGACACCACGTCAAGCCTCCAAGACGCAGGACATTACTGGTGGTCTTCCTCGAGTTGCTGAGTTATTTGAAGCTCGCCGTCCGAAGGACGCAGCCGAGATGGCCAAGATCGATGGTATTGTTTCACTCGACGGCACTGTTCGCGGTAAAAAGAAACTCCTTGTCACCGACCCAGAGTCTGGTGACGAAGAGGCTCACCTTATTCCACACGGCAAGCACTTAGTCGTGCAAGTTGGCGACCTAGTCCACAAGGGTCAGAATCTGACCGAAGGTGGCGCCGATCCGCATGAAATCCTCGAAATTCTCGGACCGTCCGCTGTTCAAGACTATCTCATCGCGGAGATTCAAAAGGTCTACCGTCTCCAGGGTGTAGAAATTAATGACAAGCACATCGAAGTCATCATCTCGCAAATGCTCAAGAAGGTTCGCATCACCGATCCAGGTGACTCTGACTTCTTTTGGGGCGAGCAAGTAGATCGCTTCATGTTCATGTCGGCTAATGACCATATCGAAGAAGCAGGTGGCATGCCTGCTGAAGGCGAACCTGTTCTCCTCGGTATTACCAAGGCGTCGCTTGAAACAGAGTCCTTTATCTCTGCTGCGTCCTTTCAGGAAACCACACGTGTGCTTACCGACGCCTCTACTTTAGGCAAGGTCGACATGCTTAAGGGTTTCAAGGAAAACGTCATTATGGGTCACTTGATTCCAGCTGGTACAGGTCTTCCCGCCTACCGAAACCTACGTATCGACACCCTCGGTGCCGAGATGGAGCAACTCAGTCCCGAAGAAGCTGCCGAGCGTATCGAAGGTGTGCCATTACCTGCGCCTGAGTTTAATGCCGAAGGATCCACAGAGGAAGCCCCCGTCCCAGAAGCCGACGCAGTCGAAGAAGGAACGGAGACTACGGAGAATCCTGAAGCTGAAGCGACCAGTTAGTTAAGGTCGAGCTTGTCGAAGTGCATAGTAACGATTAAGAGTCATCTAAGCAAAGAGCCGTTCCGTAAGGAACGGCTCTTTTGGTTCTTAAGTTGTTGTGAATCGCGCTCCTACGTTGCGCCTTTCAATCTTATTTGATGACGCAGTTTGTTAACTCGTGAGATTGGCTATAAATATTACGGATGATTGTATCTCACGATGTTCGGTATACCATCAATCTCTGAGATGATCGGTTCGCTGCCGCTTCTTGCTTTAAAGCGTTCGGCAGTGAAGAATTCTTTGAGTAGTCGCTGAGCGTCGCCTGCATGTTGAGTGCGGGTCTTTTTGTAGCTTAAAAAGCCTTCGACTATTGGAATCGGACGGATGTCCTCTGAGAGCTTTTGGTCGAGGACTTGAAGGAAACGAATTGCTGCCGCGAAGGTGGATACACCAGGTCCGTAATACCAACCACGACCTTTTTCAAAATCTCCTCGAATGTCGGGGTTACCGTTGGGACGGTGATAGGTGGAGAGGACGGCTTCTAGGATGATCGTATGCTTTCCTTTTTCCTCGATTAAGTGACGAGTCGCTTCAATGCATTCGCCGAACTGAATTGTCTGGGTTTCTCGGGAACCAGAGTAAGTGAGGGCGCACGATGCAGTCTTCGCGCTGTAGCCCATGTCGATGGCGATGATTGGGTTTCTAGTATTGATGTTTGCAGTGTAACGTTTCATGTTTGATTAAACTGTGAATTGAGCAGCTACGGTAAAAAGGTCTTCGAAAGCATCGACGGTTCGTTCTATGGGTTTAGCATAACCACCGCCCATGAAGATGACAACAGGGAGATTGTATTGTCGGTGTAATTGGAAGATTCGTTCGTTGCGTTGGCGTAGTCCAGCCCTAGTCAGGGCGAGTCGACCAAGGGCGTCTTCTTCGAGTGGGTCGACACCAGCTTGAAATAGTATGCAGTCATAGTTATGGGGTTGAATTTTTTCCAATGTGCGGTCGAGGCAAGCTAAGTAGTCGGCATCCTTGGTCTCGTCCGCGAGGTGGACATCAAGATCGCTTTGTTGTTTTCGGAAGGGGAAGTTGCTTTCGGCGTGAATTGAACAAGTAAAAATGTTGGGATGTCCTTGGAGGATGGCTGCGGTGCCATCGCCTTGATGTACATCAAGGTCTAGAATGAGGACTTTTTTGATCCTTGCTGCTTTGAGGGCTGCTTGGGCGCAGATGGCGACATCGTTAAAAATACAATAGCCCGAACCGCAGTTTCGATAAGCGTGGTGGGTGCCGCCAGCCATATTACCAGCGATACTGATATTCGATAAGGCGTGATCGAGTGCGGATAAGCTTCCACCGATAAGACGTAAGGTGCGCTCGATGATGGCAGGCGTCCAAGGACGCAAACCAATGCGGCGTATGGCAGCAGGCTCTAGTTTACCTTCTATGAATAGGTCGACGTAGTGTTCGTCGTGTGCCATCACAATCTGCTCGCGCGTAGCGAGCGGCGGACGCTGGATGTGAATGTCCGAGTTCTCTGTTAGTCGCGTTGCTAAAAGCTTATATCGTTCACGCGGGAAGCGAACTGTTGGGTCGAGGCCTTCGGTGTAGATCGGATCGTAGTAAAGGTTCAGCATGCGGATTTTTCTATCTTTAGTTAGCATCATGATGACGGATGGTTCAAGCGATTGCCTACGTTTTGGGGAAGGGTATGGGGTGGAATAGATTCGCAAGTATATAAGCTACAGAACTTTGAAGAGTTCATCCTATATAATTTCGCCTTGAGGGACGCGTTCTTGCATATCGCTAAGCTTGATGCTCTATGACTGAGCGCGCTGCCTGAATCCTTCAGTGTGGTAGGTGACTGCTCGATCGCTTCGGCCTTGCTGTTAACTTTGGATGTCTATCGATTACATGTATGAGTAGTTACTCTCAGAGTGGAACATGGTCCGTCTATATCATTCGCTGCGCAGATAGCACTTTGTATACGGGAATATCGACTAATGTGACTCGCCGCTTCGTGGAACATACTAGTAGCAGTCCCAGGTCGGCCAAGTATTTACGAGGGCGCGCGCCGCTTGAGTTGATCTATGCGAAAGAGATTGGCACACAATCCGAGGCGACGATCGAAGAGCGACGAATTAAAGCACTGACCAAGGCTCAAAAGTTGAATTTAGTTGCTGGGTTATCTTGATAACATTAGATCTATTTTACCATAAGCATTCTTCTTTTTTCTCCGAGGCTTACCGACAGAGTTGTGATTTTCATGTTACCCCTTAAATGTTAAACATTTTTAGGCAAATTATCCGCTGGCTCTTTATCTGGCTCTACTTCGTGCTAATCATCTGTCTAGCAGGCGCAGTCATTGGTGTAATAAGCCATCTGTTGTTTGGACTCATCTTCATGAATGCGCCGGATTATGGATACCAAGCCGCTTTTGGTTTTTCCAATGGTCTCCGCTACGGCGGAGTTTGGGCGGGTGGTTTTGCCATCGTACTTTGTGTCATGCGCGCGCGTAAGGAATACTTGCAGGCACAGCCTAAATCGTGACAGTGACGCGCTAATGAAAAATTCACAGCGAGTTACGGTTTATCTAGTAGGCTTCATCTTGGGGTCACTTTTAGTGTCTATGATCCTTTCACGCAGAGCCTCTAAAGAAGAGGCGACTGTCGATCCATGGGTGACCCATAATACGAAAGCCATAGCAGGTGGAGCTGAGTCGCTACCGCATAACATGCCCGCTTCGATCCAGAAGGGGCGAATTATCGACTTTGGTTATTTACCAGATAAAGAGGTGGCCGAGGAGCGCGTATGGTTGCTCAACTTTGACAAGACTTACCCTTATATTCGTGTCGTTGAGACGATCGCGACGGGTGAATTTAGCTTTATGGCAGCAGATCAGATCTCGATCCATTTGGCTGAGGGTGTCGATGTCACCGAGCTGAAACCAATGCTAGATGATCTGGGCTTACGCCTGCGGATGTTTAACCGTAAGGAGCACCTCGCGGTGATCGGCGTGCTCAATACACAGATCGATGCGGTGCCTGCGACGATAGAAGCGGTTCAGCCGTGGAGCGATTTGTTTGAATATGCAGAGGCTGATGTGCTACGCTTTCAGGGGCAATGATTCAAATTCTAAGGCCATCGCTCTTCAAATGAGTAAGACCTCAGTTTTCAGTTCGACTAGTTATAAATCCAGAAGCGTTTAGCTTTTTGTTGAAAACTCTTGGCTTGTTGTGCCCACTGTTCGACATAGACATCAACGCGGGCTTGAGCACCGCGTTGTCTGATTTCGTTCCACCATGCGGTGCTTCCTACGTGCTTGTTAAAAAGTCCGGGATTTTTTGAAGCTGCGAAGGGGTTACTTGAGGACCATACGGCGGCGAGTTGCATCATGTGAAAACTTAGTTCGGTGGGTCGGGCGCGGTTCCAGTTAGTCACGCTGACGTAGACACCGCTGAGCGGCGCGCCAGCCGTGCTTTGGGTCTCTACTATGCGGTAGCCCAGCCCGGGAATTCGTTTGGATTCGAGGGCGGCTTTGATCTGCTCTGGGGATTTGCCTTTATAGCGAAGTAAGCGGAAGGGATAGGGGGTACCGATGCCATGGGAGAAGCCGCCTTCTTGGGCGCCAAGCCCGGTCATAGCGTAGCCGAGTACTGCGGAGAGATCGGGGATGTAGGGTGAGGTGGGCACCCAGCGGAGCCCCGTTTTAGTCCAAAGCATGTTACGCCGCCAGCCGCGCATGGGTATTACGGTGAGTTTGCCATTTTTACGAATCTGTTCGGGCGTCTCCATCCAGCCAGGAGTGTGTTTGGCGATGCGAGCGAGCTCGGCGATGGTGAGGCCGTGAACGTAGGGCACATGAAATGCGCCAACGTAGCTACGCCATTCACGGTCGAGTGGGGGGCCGTCTACTTTAAGGCCGCCGAGTGGGTTAGGCCGATCGAGTATGACTACTTCAACGCCATTTTCAAAGCAGGCCTCCATCGCGTAACGCATGCAACTGACATAGGTGTAAGAGCGGACACCGACATCTTGAAGGTCGATTACTAGGGCATCGAGCCCCGCGAGCATCTCGGCAGTGGGCTTTCGATATTTACCGTAGAGTGAGTAAACGGGGAGGCCGGTGCGTGGATCGATCTTATCGACGACAGGGACGTTAGCCTTTTCGTCGCCATAGATCCCATGTTCTGGGCCGAATAGGGCGACTAGGCTAACATTGGGCGCACGACGGAGGACATCGATACTAGTTTCGCCACGACGGTTGAGCCCTGCAGGATGCGTGAGTAGGCCGACGTGCTTGCCAGCGATGGAGCGAAAGCCGTTTTGTTCTAACACGTCGATGCCCAGGTAAATTGGATTTGCTTGGAGTAGAAAAATCGAAAAAAAGAGACTGAGGCAAGATAGGCAGATTTTTTTAATCATTGGTAGGGCACTCTTTGTAGAGGAGAGATTGCGTTTTTAATTTATGCAATGTTATCTTATGGCGGAGCAAGGCATAGCTAGCAGCAGTGCGATTCGCGACTATACGGTAGGTAAAACTGGCAATAAGACCGAAGAAAATACCCATTACAATCGCAGCAAGGCTAGTGACACTGAATGTGGCAGCTAAGTTATCGAGTAAAAGGCGCACTTCTTCTCGATTGAGTGGGTCGACGCGTAGTCCGATAACACTGAGTATCATCTGTCCTATTTGATAATCGGCAAACCAGATCGGTAGTATTGTTAATGGATTTGAGACGACTTGCAGCCCAACTAGAATCGGTAGATTGGCGCGAAGTAAGAGAGCCAGTAGGAATGCGGAAGGGATTTGTATGCCATAGAGCGGCATGAGAGTAAGAATACTCCCCGCGTAAATTGCAGGCACCGCATTTTCTACCCGAAAACTCCAGATGTAGGTCCGCTTGCGGGCAGCCTCTGCAAAAAATCTAAGAATGGGATAGCTATGTATGTTCGTGCGCCGAGGGAGTGGGCGCAGCCATTTCTTGACCCTACGGATGCGGCGCCACATAGTCTGATTGAGCTCTGATTCCTCAACCGTCATGCGTGTAGAGGGTCTGTAAGACTTCGGTCACCTTTTGCTTTAAAAAATCGGGTGCTAATTTGAGAGCTTCTGCCAACGGCGTACCCTCGGGCGTGATACTGTAGACAGCAGTCCCTGGGAAACGATCACGAACAGTTTGAGCGGCTTCATCCTCCGCAAGCCCCGCCAGCAAGATGGCTGATGTGTCGCTGGAATAAGCGGCGGCAAGTAGCGCGTAAGGACCTTTGCCAGCGAGTGAGCTGTTATCAAATTTACCTTCACCTGTTAAAACGAGATCGGCTTCTTTGATCTTACTGCTCAGATCTAGCCACGCGGTGACGAGCTCGAAGCCAGGTACATAGTTGGAGTCAAAGGCAACATTGAGGCCAAAGCCAATGCCGCCCGCTGCACCGCTACCAGAGGCTCTTAGAGTGCATTCGGGCTGATTGAAGAATTCACACAACTGTTTAGCTACTCGTGCCGTAGCATCGTCAAAGGCTTCGATTTCGTTAGGTTTGAGCCCTTTTTGTGGGCCGTAAACTGCTGCGGCTCCTCTGGTGCCAAGCAATGGGTTATCCACATCGCACGCGATATAAATCGGCGGCACTGTTAACTCTATGCTACCCGTGATCTGTTCAATTGCAGGCCATTGTGCGGGTGTGATTTGGCCGCTTGGGCAGAAGTGTAAGCCAAGTGCTTCCAGTGCGCCAAGTCCAAGGTCACTCGTTGCGCTGCCACCGATACCAAGCAGGATGGCATCGGCTCCTTCAGCTACTGCAATGAGGATTAGTTCACCGACACCGCGCGTGGTGCAATGCTTCGGGTGGCGTTGCGCGTTTGGCACTTGCTCCAGCCCAGCGACCGAGGCCATTTCAATGATTGCGAGCTTGCCGTTTTTTTGGCCAAGCATTTTACGGGCACTCTCGGGGATGCGTTCAAGGTTTACCCAGCCGAGCGGCGAGTCGACTTCTTCGCCAAGTGGGCCACTGACTTTGTGGTGTTCAATGTAGCCACTGGCCGCCTGAGTCAAAATCGGGCAAAAGCCCTCACCTCCGTCAGTCAGTGGGGCGTGGCATAGCGTTAGCGGTTCACCGAGCGCTTTGAGCGCCCCACTGAGGGCAGCATCACAAGCACTGCCTGCAGGCATGGCGTCTTTAAACTTATCGAAGGCAGCTAATATTTTCATACTATAATGGCGTAGGACGATACAATGATCACTCAGCACGAAGTGTGCATAATCTGTTTAATATGAACATTCATCCTTCGCTATCCGTAACTGCGGCTTTGCCGCTAACGCTGCTCTTGTCCGCTCTCTATGTCTATGATCTTGAAGTTCTCCACGTGGTAGATCGGGTCAGCGCGGAAAGAGAGGCGGGCGCCGTAGGATTGTTCGATTTCCAAAAGGAGATCTTCGTCTTCTTGGCGGAGGCGCTCAAGATTGGTCGGATGGAGGAGCACGCGCAGGGCGATTTCTTTGTCCTGACCGTCGCGGGCGCGGATATGGCGAATCACGCTGATCAGACGGCGTTGCACTTCGACACTCATAGTTCGCGAGCTCTTGACCGAGCCACGGCCGTTACAATACGGGCAGTCAGTGTATATACCACTGGAGTGGCTCTCGGAGTGACGCTGTCGTGTCATTTGCATGATACCGAGCGTGGAAATGGGAAGGATGTGGTTCTTTGCTTTATCAGTAGCCATCTCACGCTTCATACGCGCGAGCACTGCGTTGCGATCCTTCTTCGCCTTCATGTCTATGAAGTCGAGGATGATGAGACCACCGATATTACGCAGGCGCACTTGGCGGCAAATCTCTGTAGCCGATTCAAGGTTCACTTGGAGGATGAAGTCCTTACCGTCCTTGTTTTTATTCTTGTGCGAACCGGTATTCACATCAATCGAGATGAGGGCTTCCGTTTCTTCAATTACAATCTCGCCACCACCAGGTAGCGGAACGCAGCGATTGTAGGTCTGCTCAATCTGCCGCTCAATATTGAAGCGCTCAAAGACTGGGATGTCATCGTTGAACAGGTGAATTTTAGACTTCGAACGAGGCGAAATTTTAGTTACATCCTCGACCATGTTTTCATAGTCTTCCACTTTATCGACCATTACGCGGTCGATTTCTTCGGTCAGGAAGTCGCGCACAGTGCGGCCGACAATGTCGGGCTCTACGTAGAGGCATGCGGGTTTGTTCGTCGAATTCATGCGTTGATTGATCACCTCCCAGCGTTTGAGCAATATATGGAGATCACGGATGAAGTAGCGGGCTTTTTTACCTTCCCCAGCGGTGCGCACAATGATGCCCATGCCTTCGGGTAGAGTGAGGCCACGGAGTATGCCTTTAAGGCGGCTACGCTCTTTTTTGTCCTCGATTTTTCGAGAGATACCAAGCGTACCGGTGTAGGGCATGAGCACGAGGAAACGGCCAGGTAGGGCGATGTTCGTCGTGGTGCGTGGTCCCTTGGTGCCGATCTGCCCCTTGGTGATTTGGAGCACGATCTCGCTGCCGATAGGGTAGAGTTTTGGGATGTCTTTGACCGAGATTTTCTCGGCCTCGCGCTTGCGCTGCTTTTCTGATTTATTATCGCGAACGATCTCGATCGAATTGTCTTTCGCTGCAGGGAGGATGTCCCAGTAGTGCAGGAAGGCGTTCTTTTCTTCACCGATATCGACGAAGGCTGCCTTGAGGCCAGGTTCCAGATTTTGGATGCGGCCTTTAAAGATGGCGCCGACTTCACGGGCTTCGCCCGTGCGCTCGACTTCAAACTTTTCGAGGACGCCGTCTTGGAGAAGGGCGACGCGTTTTTCGAGGGGTTCCGAGTTGATGATCAGCTCGGTGTAGGACTTCTTCTCGGCCTTAATCGCTTTCACGATGCGTTGGATGAGCGGTTGCTTTTTTTCGCGCTTGGCGGCGTCGTCTTTAAGCGCTCGGGTATCGATGCGCTCGGACTTCTTCTCCTTGGGCGCTGAAGTCAGTTCTTCGGTGTATTGCTCATCGTTTACCGCTTCCTCCTTAGAAGCAGCATTTACGTTTTTAGTTTCAGTAGGTTCTGTAGTTGATTCGTCGTTCATTGGTCTTGGTCTCCCGGGGGTGAGGTGGGGATCCCAAGTTTTGTCTGCTTTGACTATCGAATCTACGTGCAAGTAAGTGGGTCCGTATCATGAAAAATCCTTTCGATACCGATATACGCTTTGCACAAGACCTTGTAGAATAAAGCAGCTCAAAACAAAGGAGCCTCCGTAACTTAAAAACGGAAGCGGTAGTCCAGTGATCGGGGTTATACCGATAGTCATGCCAATGTTGATGAAGAAGTGGACGAGGAATAAAATACTGACCCCAATGGCCAATTGCATTCCAAATCGATCTCTTGCGAGTCCGGCAATACGTATGCCGTTGGCGACCATCAGGCAAAATAGCCCGACAATGAACGCGCTTCCAAGAAAGCCTGTTTCCTCCGCGACAACGGAGAAAATAAAGTCGTTGTGTGCCACCGCTTGTGGGAGATAGCCGAGCTGCGCTTGGGTGCCTTTAAAGAGACCCTTGCCCGACAATCCACCAGTAGCGGCAGAAATTTTAGCTTGATTGGCATTCCAGCTCGCGCCGGTGCCGCTCGGATCCACTACGTCGGGGGCGACAAAGGTAAGAATCCGATTTCTTTGATAATTGTGAATAGGGAGCAGCGATTGGTAATCGCCCACCATGCTCTGTTCTCCTGTGGAACCTGAACTCTCGGCGCTGCGCTGAGCCTCCAGATATTGGCTGTAACCGTAAATATCCGCACCCAAAACAGCCAGCGCGATTGCAAATGCTGCGAAAGCGCTTAGAAAGAATTTCGCCGAAAGTCGGGAAATGTATAGGAGGGCAAAGATCATAGGTGGAAAGACAAGCGTTGAACCTAGGTCGGGCTGCAGGAAAATCAATAACATAGGTAGTAAAAAGACTCCTGCTACCTTTGCCAACACAAGAAAGGAGTCTCCAACCGTCCCTATTTCCGATCTAGCGAGGATACTAGCCGCCATTATGAGGGTGCCGATCTTCGCACCTTCGGTCGGTTGGATAGTGATGCCAATGTCGATCCATCTTCTAGCGCCCATCTGGTCGACGCTGATTGGGCTGAATGGCATGGTCAGTATCAGGCCGACGATTCCCGCCATGTAGATAAAGTGAGCGTATTGGAGGAATATTTTGTAATTGAGCGCCGAAATTAGGCTATAAATGCCAACACCCACCACTATGAAAAAGAACTGCCGCTTCCAGTGGTCTCCGTCGTAGGAGATCTGCGCTGAATAGACAAAGAGTAGGCCGATCGCGCAGAGCACGAACATGCATAGCGGGTTGAGGATGTCGAAGCGGAGACGCTCCCCTGGATACATCAGGTTCTGATATTGCTTACTAAATATGCGGCGGTAGACGGACACTTGAGAATTAGAATAGGTAATTAAGGATAAGGAATCGCACTTTCAGCGTTTCCTAGTTTCACTATTTTAGTCAGTTTACATCTCCGAGGTAGCTTGTCCTTGAGTCGAAGTTACCATCTTTGAAAAAGGGTTTGATCGCTTCAGGGAGGAAGCGACGCTTGGGTAAATCTTCTAGCGGGATCCATTCTACGGCGACCTGCTTTTTGTCGTGCTCGGTGCCTGGACCGATCCCATTTGGGTCAGGTAGTGAGCAACGAAAGACGTTCTCCACTTGGTGGAAGGCTCTGTGTGATTTATGAAATTCGTGGTTTTTACCTATGTATTCGCGCACATAGAGTAATTCTCCGATGTCGACCTTGGTGCCAATTTCTTCGAGACACTCACGTTCTAATCCTTGGCGAAGCGTTTCCCCGTGCCTCTGCCCGCCGCCTGGCAGGATGTAGAAAATACCTGTTCGATCGCACATTTTGATGGCGAGGACTTTTTGATCAATTATGATGAGGGCTCGAGCCGCAGTTCGGATGTGACGCATGATATGATTATACCGATAGAAGCTGTCATTTTCAGGGCAAGACTCAACAGTTTATCTTTCAAAATTAAGTATCAGTTCAAGACTTCCTTGAAATTCGTAGACAATGCGTGATACATACTCGTATGGATGAAATTGTAGAGCGTCTGGGTATTGACAATTTTAATGAGCAGTTCGCGGATTCCCCTAAGCTCGTGGCACTTTTGGAGGCTTATTTTGCTGGTGTCGAAAATGCTGAAGTTTGGCATCAATTACTCGAGGCGACTGACGAGAGCGAGTTTTCGTTACATCAATGGGTCGATTCGCTTAGTATTGTAATAGCTTGGCTCGATAGCCGCGGCCTTGAATTGGCTATGAAAGAACAGATCGGCTACGTTTGCTGCGCGGGCGAGGCAGCAGGAGCAGGTGCCAATCTCACGCACCTGCCCAGTTTGGTCGCCGAGATGCTTGAAACCTATGGATGTGAGCGTGCGACTCGCATTAATGGCGAATAACTGAGGTCGGAAGGTAAATTGATTTTAGTATTCGACCTCAGTTATTCGCTATTCGTAATCTAGTCGCGAACCGCGGTTCGCGCTTGCCTGGGCGGATTAAGCGCATTTGCTCTTTAGAATGGCTCCTATAGTACAGCCCCGTTTTCTAGATTATACGACCGCTCATACTGTGAGCAACAGTTTTGGCACGCCGATCTACGTTTACGACCAAAAATCACTCGAAGCCAACGCGGCCGCTGTGCTCAAGTTTCCAAATGCCTTCGGTTTGACCGCCCGCTATGCGATGAAGGCTTCGCCCAATGGAGCCATACTGAAGATTTTTGCCAATGCAGGTTTTCACATCGACGCGTCTTCTGGGCACGAAGTCCATCGCGCGATGGCTGCGGGCATCCCCGCAAGACACATCAGCCTGAGTGCGCAAGAGCTACCAATCGACCTCTCCGACCTACTGGATGCGGGTATCCAACTGAATGCCTGCTCGCTTGTGCAGTTGGAGCGTTTTGGTCAAATAAAGCCCGGTGGGCAAGTCGGCATTCGGATTAACCCAGGTGCAGGCTCGGGGGGTAATAATCGCACTAACGTCGGTGGTACGTCATCCAGTTTTGGTATCTGGCACCATTGGATTCCTCAGATTAAAGCGATTCTCAAAAAATACGACCTCACCGCGGTACGCATCCACACGCACATTGGTTCGGGAAGTGATCCAGATGTCTGGCTCAAAGTTGCAAAGATGAATTTTGATATTGTCCGCCAGTTTCCGGACGTCACTACGCTCAATCTTGGTGGCGGTTTTAAAGTTGGCCGCATGCCCGACGAAAAGTCGACCGACCTACAAGTCATTGGCTTGCCCGTGAAAGAGAAGTTTGAAGATTTCGCTGTCGAAACTGGTCGCCAGATCCACCTTGAAGTCGAACCTGGCACTTTTCTCGTAGCCAATGCTGGCGCCTTGTTATCGAAAGTGCAAGACGTCGTCTCGACTGGAGAGGGTGGCTATGAATTTATCAAGCTCGACACCGGTATGACCGAACTACTGCGCCCCTCAATATATGGGGCTCAGCACCCGATTAGTCTGCTACAATCTTCCAAAAAGTCTGAGGCTAAAGACTACGTGATCGTCGGGCACTGCTGCGAGTCTGGTGATATTTTGACACCAGCTGCCGGCGACCCGGAGCTTCTCGCCACACGGGCATTACCTCTCGCTGAAATTGGCGACTATTGCGTGATTGATGGTACCGGCGCCTACGCCTCCGCTATGACGCCGAAGCACTACAACTCTTATCCCGAAGCAGCCGAAGTGATACTCGATTTGAATAACGCTCCAAAATTAATACGCCGCCGCCAAAAGCTGGAAGAGATCTGGGCAAACGAATTGTAGATCGTAGCGTGTGGGCTTGTTTAGGTCTTATTTGGCAGAAAGGATTCACAAACCTGAGTAAACTCAGCGTGCACTGTTCAGCGTCGCTGTTCTTCTTCGAACATGAGGTCGTCGCTATCTTCGGGTCGATTGGCGTGTAACTCGTCGGGCAGGCAGAAATAGTAGATCATTAGCCAGAGGCTCCAGCAAGGGCGATAGAGAATTATCGGTAGTATAATCGCTCCGCTTAGGCCGAGCACCAACGCTAGACCAAAAGGAATAATTCCAGCGACGCCCAACAACAAAAATGGCGCCACATAGCCAAAGACAACGAATCCATAATTGATACAGAGCGGCCCTAGGTAATATCCGTCGCCGCGTTCCAGTGTCATCCCGCAGGAGGGGCAGCGATGGTGTATCTTCAAAAGTGACCGAAAAAGCTTAGCTTGCCCGCAATTTGGACAATCGCAACGCAAACCTCGCCGAACGATGTCGCGGTGACTTACTTTAGCGAGAGGCTTTAGCAAGGGATCAAGCATTTGTATAAAGGTAGTTCGTGCGCTTCTCGCGCCGTAGGATTGTTAGATAGGTTTGGTAAATATGATTCAAGTAACGGAGAAATAGCGGGCGAAATTATCTGTTACCTAACCTGCAAGCTCCTCTATCGATACCCCACATAGCGTAGCCAATGGGCATTATCGCGATGAAGATTTGTTATTACTCCACTAAGCAAGACTTTGCAAAGTGCTGGATCGACTCTACTATACGGCTCAACCCGTTTCGGCGGTTTGGAGAGAGGTGTTGGGTAATACCAACCTCGCTGAGAAAGTCGGCGTTGGTTTTTCGGATATCGTCAGGCTTCGCTTCGCTATAAAAATCGCATAAAAGGCTAGCGATGCCTTTAACGATTGCCGAGTCAGACTCGGACTTGAAACTACAAAGCCCTTCCTTGTAAGCAGGCACGACCCAAAGCTGAGACATGCATCCTTCAATTTTGAAAGAGTCGATGCGCAGATCTTCCGTCAGGCCGTCAGCTTTCTTACCGCGGTCTACGATGTAGCCCAGTCGTTCGTAAGCATCGGGGATGAGCGTAATCTCTTCGACGAGAGCATCTTTCTTTTGTTCTAGAGTCATAATAGCTTTAATAAAGATCTTAGATGCTGGAATTTAGAAGTCAAAAAAGCCCGACAGTTTCCTGCCGGGCATATGAAACTGGTGCTAGGCAGGCTGCTTAGAGTATGCCAGCGTAAATTGCATTTTCGCCCAACTCCTCCTCGATGCGGAGTAGTTGGTTGTATTTTGCAATACGATCGGAGCGGCTCATGGAACCTGTCTTGATTTGGCCGGCATTGGTCGCTACAGCGATATCGGCGATAGTTACGTCTTCAGTCTCACCAGAACGGTGGGAGATGACGGAGTTGTAGCCGTTGACCTTACCGAGTTCGATGGCTTCAAGGGTTTCGGTAAGGGTACCGATTTGGTTGACCTTCACTAGAATCGAGTTGGCAACGCCTAGATCGATTCCCTTTTGGAGGAACTTAACGTTGGTTACGAAAAGGTCGTCACCGACGAGCTGTACTTTTTCGCCGATGGCGTCGGTGAGTAGCTTCCAGCCATCCCAGTCATTTTCGTCGCATCCGTCTTCGATCGAGTCGATGGGGTATTTAGCTGTGAGTTCAGCAAGGTAAGCAGCTTGTTCGCCTGAGTTTCGCTTCGCGCCACCTTCACCTTCGAATTTAGCGTAATCGTAAACGCCGTCTTCGAAGAACTCGGAGGAAGCGCAGTCCAGTGCGAATGTGATGTCGCTACCGACTTTGTAACCGGCTGCTTCGACCGCCTTGGTCAAAGTATCGAGGGCATCTTCGGTGCCTTCAAACTTTGGTGCGAAACCACCTTCGTCACCCACAGCAGTACTGAGGCCACGGTCGTGGAGCACTTTTTTGAGGCTATGAAAGCACTCGGCGCCCATGCGAATCGCTTCGCTGAAAGTTTCAGCACCAATTGGGCGGATCATGAACTCTTGGAACGCGATAGGCGCGTCAGAGTGAGAACCACCATTTATGACATTCATCATAGGCACGGGGAGCACCTTGGCGTTTGGACCACCGATGTATTTGTAAAGAGGAAGGCCAAGTGCATCCGCTGCGGCGTGAGCGACTGCTAGGGAGACACCAAGCATGGCGTTGGCGCCGAGCTTAGCTTTGTTGGCAGTCCCGTCGATTTCCAGCAGAGCCTTATCGATGGTTAATTGGTCGCAAGCGTCGAGACCAACGAGCTCGGGGGCGATCACGTTGTCGACATTATCGACCGCCTTAAGAACACCCTTACCGAGGTAGCGATCTTTGTCCCCATCGCGCAGTTCGACAGCTTCGTGCTCGCCAGTGGAGGCGCCCGAAGGTACAGCAGCGCGTCCGATGATTCCGGACTCAAGCTCGACGTCGACTTCGACAGTTGGATTGCCACGAGAATCGATGATTTCGCGGGCGCGGATATCTGTAATGATAGTGCTCATAATGAAAGCGTTTTGATTTTTAATTGAGATGGTTGGGTTGCCTCCGGTTGAATGGTCAGTCGGATAATCGGACAACGAGGATGTTGTTGTGCATCTCCCGCTTACACTGTCAATGCTTCCCGAATAAGGATTTTTTATGATTAGGAAGATGCGAACTTATTAGTAAGCTTTAATTATTATTTATTTAAACTGGATTAGCTTGGTTATGTCCCAGTCAGCCGACTTCACTAGGAAGTGTTGCATGATCCTTTATGCTCATAGCATTGAGCTCTCTTGAAGGTGTCAGCGCGTGCCCTCTTGGCGCTAGCGATGTCTCACAAAAAACACAGACCTCGAAGAGTCTACGTTTTGAAAAGTTAATTAGTTTAATCTCCTAGCGAGCTTGCTGCTCATACATGCTCACACGCTGCTGCCATAGGATGGCTAAGGGACTGGCCTGAATTTGTGCGATGTATCGGTCATACTCTTCGCTGCGATCGGCAACGTCGGCTTCCACAGCAAGGTGATAGGCGGCTTCGGCACGGGCGACCTCAGCTAAGCTATTGTTTACTGCGATGTCGGCTAGTTGAGCAAGGGCGGCCTCTTCGTTGCCGATGTAAAAATTGGCAAAGGCTTGGCCGAGTAGGGCGCGACCAGAAAGAAAGTTGGTGGCCAGTGCATCGGCAGCGATACCATAGAAGTTGAGTGCTTTCTCGAACTCCTTTGCAGAGTAGGCTTGATCGGCTACTGTGAGCGCAGCGAGTCCGCCGAGATCTTTGTTGCTGTTAGCTTTAGCGAAGTCAGCTAATGTTTCGTTGGCTATAGCCTCAGCGTAGGCATTCTGTAGCCCAGCTTCGGCGTGACTTTTATACATGTGCATGCCGTTGAGCGCGATGATGAGCAGGGCAAGCACGAAGATACAGCTACTGATAAAGCCCTTGTTCTCCATCCAATACATGCTGATGCGATCTTCGAGAGAGATTTCTTCGGACTCTTCGACATCGACTAAATTACGCTCATCGACGAGGTCTTGCTGGTTCTCAGGAAGGGTAGGATTGTTAATTTTGTTTTTTTGTGGTCGGTTCATTTTTTGAAAAAGATGAAATTTTGATATGCTGGAAGGTTAGCCGTTAGGGCGGGGCTAGTAAATTGAAAACTGTATAATTGGCGTGAGCCGCTTAGTCGAAGACAACTGTTCGGTTGTTGTAAACTAATATGCGGTTGTCGAGGTGTAGGCGGATGGCTTGAGCAAAGACGGATTTTTCCAGATCGCGGCCTTTTCTAATGAGGTCAGGTATGGCATTGCGGTGATTGATTCTTGTGACGTCTTGGTGGATGATGGGACCTTCGTCCAGATCAGCCGTGGCGTAGTGAGCCGTAGCGCCGATGATTTTGACTCCGCGTAGGTGCGCTTGGTGGTAGGGCTTACCCCCAGCAAATGCGGGCAAAAAGGAGTGATGGATATTGATGACAGGACAACCTACTTTGTTTACTAAGTCGTCGGAAAGTACCTGCATGTAGCGTGCCATGACTATGAGCTCAGCACCATGCTCGTGCACTATTTTGAGCTGTGCAGCTTCCGCTTCGGCTTTAGTGTCTTTGCTCACTGGAATGTGGTGGAAGGGCAAGCCGTAGCGTTTGGCGTCCTCTGCTAGCACGTCGTGATTGGAAATAATGCAGCTGAGTTCCCCGGCCATTTCACCGGAACGGAAGCGGAGAATGGTGTCATGGAAGCAGTGGTCGGTCTTGGAAACGAAGAGGGCAACCTTGGGGCGGTCAGTCGACTTTGCGACTTTGGCTTTCATGCCGAGTTCTTCAGAAGCGAATTTTTCAAAATTGGCGGCTTCCTCGTCGATCTGGCCAGAGGGGCTCCATTCCACACGTTGAAAGAAAATGCCCGCTTCGGGATCCTCGTGTTGGTCGGCGTGGACGATATTGCTGCCGCGCAGAAAAATCCAGCTGGATACTCGCGAGACCAGACCTGGTTGGTCGGGCCCGTGCAGCAGTGCAATAATAGTCGGTGTTTTCATCTAGAAAGTGTGTAGACAAAGGGAAATTGGCTTAAAATCAAGGGGATAAGAAAGCACATTACTTGATCTGAGCGCGTTGGCAATATCTTCAATTTTTACCTTTGTGGCAACCTTGTATTTATCCGAGGCGATTGCGTAAATCCCAGGGTGTAGAAGCGTAATGCTCCGGTTGGTTAAGGCATCTAGCAGGCTTACTTCGGATTGGCTTCTTCGCTGTAACTTTGGATCGAGCGGATTTCGTAGCCATTCTCACGGATGGACTTGATGCCGTCCACAGCAGCGGAGGCTGCTGAGATTGTCGTCATGATGCAGATGTTGTGCTTCACCGCTTCAGTGCGAATTTCGTTCTCGTTTTGACGAGGCACGGTGCCTTGCGGAGTGTTGATGATGAGCGAAACCTTATTGTTCTTGATCAAATCAATCACATTCGGCCGACCTTCGCTCAAGCGGCAGACGTTTTTGACTTTAATGCCGTTTTCCTTGAAGAGCTTTCCAGTGCCAACTGTGGCGAGGACGCCAAAGCCGAGTGCACTCAGACCCTTGGCTATTTGCACTGCGCGTTCTTTGTCTGCGTCTTTAACGCTAATAAAGACGTCGCCAGAGTCGGGGAGTGCAGGCTTGGCAGCCATTTGAGATTTGGCGAACGCCACGCCGAGGTTTTTGTCGAGGCCCATGACTTCGCCGGTCGAGCGCATTTCCGGACTCAGCATGATTGGAGCACCAGGAAAACGATTGAAGGGGAAGACAGACTCTTTGACTGCCCAGTAGGGCGGAATGATTTCTTTGGTGAACCCGAGGTCCTTTAGCTTTTCACCGGCCATGATGCGAGAGGCAAGTTTGGCGAGTGGCACACCGATCGCCTTGGAGACAAAGGGTATGGTGCGGGAGGCTCGTGGATTGACTTCAATTATGTAAAGCTCGTCGTCTTTAATCGCGTATTGCACGTTCATAAGACCGACAACTTCGAGCTCTTTAGCGAGCGCGTAACTAGCTTGGCGTACCGTTTCTAACATCTCTTCAGAGAGCGTGTGGGGTGGCATCACCATGGCGGCATCGCCAGAATGGACACCTGCAAATTCGACGTGCTGTAGCATACCCCCGATGACAGTGCTCTCGCCGTCGGAGATACAGTCGACATCCAGTTCGTAAGCGTCTTCAAGAAATTTATCGAGGAGCACGGGGGTGCCTGGTGCGACATCAAATACCTCGCGCACAATTTTCTTCATCTCGTCCATATCATAGACGATAAACATACCGCGACCGCCGAGAACGAAGGATGGACGAAGAAGGATTGGGAAGCCGATTTCTTCGGCGCGCTCGTAAGCTTCTTCGAGGCAATTCGCGATGCGGTTTTCTGGCTGTTTTAGGCCGACGCGGTCGAGGATATCGCGGAAAAGATTTCGGTCTTCTGCGGCGTCGATCATAGAAGGTGAGGTGCCGATGATGTTGACGCCGTGTGCCTCGAGTTCAGTTGCGAGGTTGAGCGGTGTTTGGCCGCCGAATTGTACGATCACGCCGTCACACTTTGATTGATAGTAGATTTCTAAGACGTCCTCAAGTGTGAGCGGTTCGAAGAAAAGTTTATCCGATGTATCATAGTCGGTCGAAACAGTTTCAGGATTTGAGTTAACCATGATCGTCTCGTAGCCTGCTTCGCGTAAAGCGAAGGAGGCGTGAACACAGCAGTAGTCGAACTCGATGCCTTGGCCGATCCGGTTAGGCCCACCGCCAAGAATCATGATTTTTTTCTTATCGGAAACGGAGATCTCGTTTTCCGAGCCATAGGTCGAATAGTAATAAGGTGTGAAAGCTTCAAATTCAGCCGCACAGGTATCGACGAGGCGGAAGTCAGTCATCACGCCTAGCTTTTCACGGTGTTTACGCACAGACTGGCGGTTGCAGAGGCACAAATCCGCAATTAGGGCATCGCTAAAGCCAGCCTCTTTCGCGGTCTTCATGAGATCTACATTGAGATTTTCTAGCTTGCTCTTCTTGAGCTCGAGCTCGATTTCTACCAGTTGACGTAGCTGATCGATGAACCACGGATCGAGCGCACAGAGGTCGAAAATTTCCTCGTCGGTCATGCCGTTGAGTATGGCATGGCGAAGCCAAAAGACGCGCTCGCAGGTTGGAATCGAGATACCTTGGCGGATGGCCTGCATGTCTATGATTTTGTCGGTAAACTTGGCTGGGCCGACGAAGCCCTTCGCGCCGATTTCGAGTGAACGAAGCGCTTTTTGGAAGGATTCTTTAAAAGTACGCCCGATGGCCATGGCTTCGCCCACGGACTTCATCGCGGAAGTCAAAGTGGTGTCAGCACCGATGAATTTTTCAAAAGTGAAACGCGGGATTTTCGTCACTACGTAGTCGATGGTCGGCTCAAAGCTAGCAGGGGTCTCGCGTGTGATGTCGTTCTGCAACTCATCAAGGCTGTAGCCGACTGCGAGTTTTGCAGCAATCTTTGCAATGGGGAAACCGGTCGCCTTCGAGGCCAGCGCGGAGCTGCGAGAGACACGAGGGTTCATCTCGATCACGACCATGCGCCCATTGCTTGGATTGACGGAAAACTGAATATTGGAGCCACCGGTTTCGACACCAACTTCGCGAATGCAGGCAAACGACGCATCGCGCATAAGTTGGTATTCTTTGTCAGTTAAAGTCATGGCCGGAGCCACGGTAATGGAGTCACCCGTGTGGACGCCCATCGGGTCAAAATTTTCAATCGAGCAGATGACTACGCACTGATCCTTGTGATCGCGCATGACTTCCATTTCGTATTCCTTCCAGCCCAGTAGACACTCTTCGACTAGCACCTCAGTGGTGGGGGACATATCGAGGCCGTTCTGTACCATCTTCTCGTATTCCTCGCGGTTGTAGGCGATGCCGCCCCCAGAGCCTCCAAGTGTGAAACTGGGGCGAATGATAATGGGAAAGTCGCCAATTAAATCGTCTGCAGCTTCGAGCGCAGCTGCCAGAGTTGTTACAGTCGCTGATTTAGCAACATCGAGACCGATCTTGAGCATGGCCTGTTTGAAAATATCGCGTGCCTCGCCTTTAATAATGGCCTCAGGCTTCGCGCCGATCATTTCCACGCCGTATTTTTCGAGGATGCCCTCATCGTGCAG
>QOOZ01000008.1 GCA_003331195.1 Puniceicoccaceae bacterium
GGGGTCCAGGTTGACCGTATCGACCGAAATGATAGAAATATGCTTGGCCTTGATGCTAGTTTGACTTGGATGGCCAGCAACAAGATATCCTATCAACTTGCTCTCTCTCGCGATTACGACATTGGTGGTCTTGGCCAATCTAGAGAAGTTACTTCGGCTAATCTCACGGGCAACTATTCTATTAATAGCCAATGGACAGCCATGGCGAATCTCGGCTACACTGATCGTGACTCCACGTTTATCGGGCTCCAGGAAGAACAACTCTCAGGTGGACTACGCTTTATGTATTCTTTAAACGAGTATTGGCGATTCAGCGCTGGTTACTCCTATTATGAAAATGATTCGAATCAGGCCATTAGAAGTTACGAAAACGAGACCCTGGATTTGACAGCGATCCTCCGCTATTAATAGCCTGCAATTTTCTTCTTTTTTGCTGGTCAAAATGTCTCATGTTTGAGGCATTTTTTACTTTATGAAGCAGCTTTCCTTATTTATCTCACTTTGTTTTTTCTTTTCGACATCACTTTTGCAGGCTCAAGAATCGAGTGGCGGCAGTGGCGGCGGTGGCAACGGTAGCGACTCTTACAGCTCTGGATCCTCTGGATCTTCCAGTGGAGGAGGCGTAGGAATTGTTGTGAGTGAGAATTATATTCTAAAACCCTCAGATGTCATTTCGATTGAGGTCTATCAAGAGGTCGATCTAAATAAGAGTGCCCGAATCCAAGGAGATGGATCAGTTGCACTCGCACTCATAGGTAAGGTTAAAGTAGCTGGAATGACTGCAGGAGAAGCGCAGTCTTTGATTATAGACCTTTATAATCGTGATTATTTGGTCGATCCCCAAATTTCTCTCCTGGTCGTGGAATTTTCGCCGAAGGTCATTCACATCCTAGGCTCGGTGAATAACCCTGGGGTCGTATCCATTCCACCAGACAGAGACTTAACTTTAACAGAAGCGATAGCCAGTGTCCGTGGAGTGAGTCGATTAGGGAATCCGAAATCAATGACTATTAAACGCGTCGGAGAGGACGGTCGAGCTCGTCAGATGGAAGTCAATTTTAGCCGGATCATCCAAGATCCCAACTCGAAAGATATTATACTCAAGGAGGGCGATACCATCTGGGTGCCTGAGCGTATTATTTAACCCCTTTCAATATATGAAGAATGATTACGTAAGAGGTGCTCCTGATCCTAACTCTGGCGGCTATGGTAGCGGTGGTTACGGTTATGGTAGCGGTGGTTACGGCTATGGTAACGGTGGTTACGGTTATGGTAACGGTGGTTACGGTTATGGTACTGGTGGCTATGGTGGCTATGGAGGCGGCTATGGCGGTGGGGCAGGTCCTCAACGTTCTTTTAAGGATTACTTCTTAATCTTTCGTGAGCGCATCTGGTATTTGCTCGTCTCATTTTTTATCATATTTTCTGGGACTATTATGTACACTTTTAATAAGACCAAAGTTTACACCGCGGTTTCGCAAGTGCAGCTCTTTCGTGATGATGCTTCCGCACTCGGTGCATACGGACAAGGTGCGGAAATGGAGTTAAACCAGATTCTCGGTGCAGAAGATTTTAACACGCAGATTATTGTCTTTGAGAGCCTAAACATTATGCAGGGTGTGGAGAAACGCCTGCAGGACGAAATGCGTGAGCGCTTCATGGCTCCCTACATGGATACATTGAGCTTTAGTGGGCCACTGACCCCACTCGAGGTTTTGGCAGAGAACCGGAAAGTAATTCCACGGCGTATGAGTCTCATGATCAACCTCGCCTATTCACATCCTGACCCTCTTATCGCAGCTGAGGTGTCTAATCTTTTTGCGAAGGAGTTCATCGACTACAATTTAAGGCTGAACATTGATGGCTCCATGAAAGCGGTTGAAGATCTGCGCATACGTGCTGATCAGCAGAAAGACCGTGTTGAAGAGCTTGAGTTGAAATTGGCGGAGTATCGTGAGCAAAATAATGCGGTTTCACTACAAAGTGATGAAAACATCGCAGGTGCCCAACTTGCCCACTTGAACGAGATAGTGCTCACCAATAAAAATACTTACGATCAATTTCAAACCAAGTGGAACCAGGTTGAAACGTATCGTAAAGAGGGGAGAAACCTTTGGGAGCTTGCCTTTGTAGCCGAACAGTTACGAGTTTCTAGCTTACTGCAGCAAATATCAAGCACACGTATTAGTATTTCCTCTGCGAGCAAGCGCTATCGGGAAAAGCACCCTGCCATGATTGAGCTTTTACAGACCCTCCAAGAGGGTGAATTAGAACTCGAGTTAGCAGTGCAGAACTCAGTTGATAAAATTTATGCTGGATATTCAGAATCTAAAAGTAACTTTGAGATGGCTAGTTTGCGGCTAGCTGAGAAGGAGAGAGAGCTCATTGAATTGGGCAAAACTAAGATTGAATTTAATTCACTTCTCCGAGATCTGGAAGTGCAACAAAGCTTCTTCCAAGCACTTAATTTGCGTATGACGACAGAAAAGGCGCAGGTAAACCTCAAGAACCCCAATGCACGAATTGTGGACGAGGCTTTTCCGCCGCCCGAAGACCAGCCTTCCTCGCCCAACATCGTTTTGAATTTGTTCGCCGGCTTTTTTGGCGGCATCGCTTTCGGAGTGGGACTCATCTTCTCAGTCGCTTTTCTTGATGATCGTGTAAAAAGCGCCTTTGATATCGAAGGTACGATTGGCTTGCCGATGCTAGGAGTGATACCCCGTATTAAGAAACTAGATAGTAACGCCAAGGCCCAGGCGGTGGCTTCTAATGTAGATAGCCATGTGACTGAAACTTTCCGTTCGATTCACTCGGCGCTCAAACTGAACGATCAGAGTAAGAATGCCAAAATCATCCTGGCGACTAGTACGGTTCCCGGTGAGGGTAAGTCGTTTGTGAGCTCTAATCTTTCACTCACCTTTGCAAATCACGGGGAGAAGACGCTACTTATTGATGGTGATTTACGTCTACCGAATGTGGCGCGTTCGCTTCAGCTCAAAAATGACCTTGGTTTGCTTGATCATGTTGAAAAGGGAGTCAGCTTGGAAGATATCATTATTAAGGATGTTTGTCCTAATTTGGATGTCTTGCCCACAGGAGGAAAGTCCAAGAATCCGACTCAAGTTCTGAACAGTGCCCAGTTCGAGGAAATGTTGGCAGTCTTGCGTGATCGTTACGACCGGATTGTAATTGACTCGCCACCTCTTGCGGCGGTCAGTGATGCCCTGAATTTATTACCATTAGTAGATGGTGTGATATACATCATTAAATTCAACACGGTTAAACGAAAGACTGCCGTCTTGAATGTTCGTCGACTTTGGGAGTCAAACACACCCGTGTTTGGTGCGATTCTTAATAACATAACCAGTTCGCTATCCAGCTATTACTATTCGAATTATTCAGATAAGGCTTATAAAAATTACTACACTAATCGAGGAGAAGAGCTTGATCAAGGAGAGGAGCTTGTTCAAGGAGAAGAGCTTGAAGATGAGTTGGTTGGTGACATCGAGACCGAGTTAGAAAGTAAATCGTAATCCTATTTTGGATTGTAAAACTTAGAACCAATACCCTGCAGTAATTCGGGGTATTTTTATCTTAGTAAGACTGTCAGGGCCTAGTAATAGTAAATGGAATCAATCGTTAGCTATTTTGAGGAATTTTAAGCTCCAGCAAGATTCCGGAAACAATCTACCTGCAAGTTTTATTCTGATTGCCTGAGCTCTTCTTATGGTCTCCGACTGAAAATTAGGTTTTATTTACCAAGTACAAATAGGACTGCAATCGCTAGTAAGATTCGATACCATGCAAATAATGCGAGGCCGTGTCGACTGAGATATGCGACCAACCACCTGACCGCCAGCGCCGCTGAGAAAAAAGCCACTAAGCAACCGACGATTACAGGTCCGATTTCGAGGGCACGAATCATCTGCGATCCGTCCGTCAGCATTTTATATCCAGAGGCAGCACTAAGAGTGATTAATCCAAGCAAAAAACTGAATTCTGCTGCGTTCTTGGGCGATAGTCCTGCTAGGTAGCCACCCACAATGGTTGCCATTGATCGACTCGTTCCTGGCCACATCGCTAGGCATTGAAAGAAGCCGATCATGACTGATTGGCGAATAGATAGGTCGTGTATCCCGGGGCCATCATCTGGATCAATGGCACCTTTTTGCCTATGTCTACGCCATTTTTCAACGATCAGCATGACCACCGCGCCCACGATGAGCGCACCAGCAACCGCTCCGATATTATTTCCTAATTTGGCTTCGATCCAATCGTCAAGTAATAGGCCAACGATAGCTGCTGGTATAAATGCACAGATTAGATTGATTGCCAATTTACGACCCTGCGGATTCTGGCCTATGCAACCGAATAAAATCTGCAAGATTGTCTGCCAATAAAGCAAGATTACTGCGGCAATGGCGCCTGCTTGAATCACAATGACATAGGCATAGGCGGCTTCGCCGACTGTGTAGGGACGCGTAGTTTCTAGATCTTCCTGCACCAGAATCCATTCTCCTTCAGTATCACGCACTGGTGTATTGTCATCTAAGTTGAGGAAAGCGTTTGTTAATATGAGATGCCCTGTGGAGGATATGGGTAGGTATTCTGTGATGCCCTCGACTATGCCTAGAATGACGGCATGACCGTAACTCAAATTGGCTGTTTTGACCCCTTCAGCTGAATGCTTGTGTTGAAGGGGTATGTCGCTCGCCACGGAATGGCTCGAAAACAATGTGCTGCATAATGCTAGAAGGCAAAGTCGTAAGAGCATACATCACACGGTAGCCGAAGCCGGTTTTATGGAAAGCAAGAAAAAGTGTCTATTTTGCACATCATTAAAATGCGCGGGCTTAGATTTTGCTTGTGCAGAATCTTTGAACCTCTTCCCTGTAAACGACCCAGATGCAAGAAATCGAACAGCTTACAAATACCCTCCTAGGCAAAAAAGACCTCAACTCAGGTCAGGCAATTGCAGCCGCTTCTTTGATCGCCTCTCCCCAGGTCGACTCAGTCGCGAAACAAGCATTTCTGATAGCTCTTTCTGATAAAGGTGAAACTGCTACCGAGGTGGCTTGCTTTGCTGCTGCCTTCCGCAAGCTAGCACTGGACCCGGATGTCGAGGCATGGGCATCTCAAGCGATTGATGTTTGTGGAACAGGTGGGGATGGCTCGAGCACTTTTAACATTTCGACAGCGGTTTCATTTATCGTTGCGGCGGCGGGTGTCCCTGTCTTCAAGCATGGCAACCGATCAATTACTTCGAAGTGTGGCAGTGCTGATCTGATTGAAGGGCTAGGTATTCGCCTCGATCCCCCACATGAGGTTCTTCGTGAGTCGCTAAAAGAGTTAAATTTTTGTTTCTTTTTCGCACCTGCATTTCACCCAGCTTTTAAGGAAATTATGCCCGTACGTCAGGCACTGGCTGAGCAGAAGCGCCGTTCAATTTTTAATTTACTGGGCCCACTGATTAATCCTGGTCGTCCAGCTTATCAACTGATGGGTGTGTTTGCTCGAGCTTGGGTCGAACCAATTGCGGGCGCTCTCGATGAAATCGGACTGAAGGCAGGATTGGTGGCACACTGCACACCAGCAGAGGGCTTGAATCTAGACGAACTTAGCTGCGTAGGACTGAATCATATCGCTGGTTTTGGTTCTTTTCGTGGTCGTCTAGGCAATTTGAGTGTCGAGGAGGCAGGTCTAACGAGCTGCGGTCTGGATTCGCTAAGAGGTGGAGATGTCGACGATAATATTAGAATTTTAAACTTAATTTTCAATGGTCAGCGCGAAGAAGTTCCAGAGGGCTTGATTAATAGCATACTGCTTAACGCGGGCGCTGCTTTTTGGATCGCTGGTCGCAGTGACGATTTATGCTCAGGAGTCGAACTAGCCCGTGGACTTTTGGAGTCAGGCAGTGCAGGGCAGTGGCTGAAAAAGGCTCAGTCTTTTTATTCAGATAAATGACATTATCTATGGCTAAATATTTTGGAACGGACGGTATAAGAGGGCGCTTTGGGGCTTCATTGATTTGCCCGCAATTTGCATACCGGCTCGGATGCGCTCTCGGAAATTACCTGACTAAAATTCGCTTAAAAAAAACGTCAGCAGTAGTGATTGGACGAGATACCCGTGCGAGTGGGGTCGCCTTAAGTGACGCTCTCATTTCAGGGCTAAACCGCCATGAGGTCTATGTTCATGATGCGAGTATTTTACCCACACCAGCAATTGCCAGAGCAGTGCTTGATCAGCATGCAGACCTCGGTATCGCGATCACGGCTTCTCACAATCCTTCATGCGACAATGGAATCAAGCTCTTCGACCACTCCGCTCATAAGTTAGACGAGGCGCAAGAGATCTTAATCGAGTCATTCATCGATAAGGAGCCTGAGCCATCAGTAGACTTTCCCTTGGCTTATTCCCATCCCTTAGATGCCTCTGGTTCCTATATTAATTACCTCAGGTCTTTAATGGATCAGGATTCTCTTTCTGACTGGCGTATCGTATTAGATTTGGCCAACGGAGCCGCGGTGAAGACTACACCTGGAGTTTTCCAATACTGGGGAGCCGAAATGCTCTTAATCGGAGACAGGCCCGATGGGCTAAATATAAACGATGGTGTCGGAAGCGAGTGCCCTGCACAGCTCGCCGAAGCGGTTCTTAAGCATGGAGCTCACATAGGTATTGCGCACGATGGTGATGGCGATCGGCTTGTCGTTTGCGATGAAGGTGGCACCATAGTAGACGGTGATATTATCTTAGCTCTATTGGGTCGTTATGCTCTTAAGGCTGGCACTTTACAATCAGACACTTTGGTTTCTACAATCCACAGTAATTTGGGCTTGGATCACGCGATAAGCGATGCAGGTGGGCAGGTGGATCGAGTCGACGTAGGTGATCGAAATGTGGCCAAACGTATGCGTGAGTTGGGTGCGAATATCGGCGGAGAATCTTCTGGGCACATTATCTTTTCAGACTTTGCAACGACTGGAGATGGTTTACTGGCAGCTGTTAAGATCATTGAATTGATGCGCACGACTGGCAAAGCCCTCTCGGAGTTACGAAAAGAGATCATGCTTTTTCCGCAATCAACAGTAAACCTCAGAGTTGCCGAAAAGCGACCACTTGCTGATCTGAAGTTCTTCCAGTCAGTCATCAAAGCGACGGAACAAGATCTGGGCGATGAAGGCCGTGTTCTTGTCCGCTACTCAGGCACTGAGTCGAAACTCCGCCTGTTGGTGGAGGGAAAGGATGACCTGCAGGTTGCCAAAGCAATTAAAGCCATAGAAATCGCGGCAGGTAAGGATTTGGATGTAATTCACAGTTGACCCTCAATCATATATACAGCCCTATAATTTTAATACATATTATGGAAGAAGTTGCCCTTAAAGATCTCGATACCCGCTTACAAAAGCAGATTGAAAATGCACGTAAAGCGGTTGATAAAAACCCTAGTTACGCAGTCGATATTTTGACCAACATCGTCGCACGTAACCCTGCTTGTCTAGACGCACGTAAGATTCTACGTCAGGCTCAACAGCGAGCCACTAAGGGTAAAACTAAGGGTTTGGGCGGATTACTTTCCAAGGTAACGAGTATCCCTTTTTCCATGGGTAGCCATTCGAAGATTAAGAAGGATCCGCAAAAGGCAATGGATTCTGCTGAACAAATGCTCAACGCAAATCCTGAGAATGTGACTGGTCTCGAAGTGCTTGGACTCGCTGCTGAAGAGCTAGAGTTATATTCAACAGCCGTTTTTGCCTACGAGACTCTACGTAAGCTTGAGCCGAACAACTCTGAAAATACTAAGTCACTTATGACGCTTCACATTAAAACAGGTAATTGCGAAGAGGCTATTCGAATTGGCGACATAGCTTATCGAGCCAACCCATCAGATGACGAGGTTCAAGCACTGATCAAGAAAGCCTCTGTTGAGCAGACGATGAGGAAGGGTAAGTGGGAAGAGGATAAGAGTTTCCGCGATAAGCTAAAGGACGAAGACGAGTCTCAAAAACTCGAACAAGCAGGCCGTGCCAAGACGGGTGACTCGGGCCTACGTGCATTGATCGAGGAGGCTAAGAAGGGGGTGGCTGAAACTCCCGACAATATGAATTTCTACCGCGAGATCGCATCTAACTATCGCAAGCTGGGTGACTATGATAGTGCTCTCGAATGGGTGGCTAAAGCTCGCTCACTGGAAGCTGGCCGCGCTGATGTGAACCTAGAGCGAATGGTCTCTACGCTCAAACGTGAGAAGATGCAGAAAGCAATCTCTGGAGTCGAAGAGCGCCTAGAAGCCAATCCTGAAGATTTGACTGCCAAGGCAGAGCTTGAAAAATTAAGCGCCGAGGAGCGCACTTTCCGCCTCGAACAATGCGAAGATCTAGTCCAGCGCTATCCCAATGAGTATAGTTATCGCTACGAGCTTGGGGAACTTTACTTTGAAGATGAGGAAATCGATAAGGCGATTAAAGAGTTACAATTGGCTCAACGCAGCCCCAAGGTGCGGGTTGGCGCGCTTATTCTTCTTGGCAAGGCTTATCTGGCTAAAGGTTTCCATGATCTCGCGTCTGAACAACTGACAACTGCGAAGTCTGAGATTCCTGGTATGACAGACCAGAAAAAGGACGTACTCTATCAATTGGGTTCTGCTTATGAGCAGCAAGGTGATATGGATAAGGCCATAGTGGAATTCAAAGCACTTTATGGTGCGGATATTTCTTACCGTGATGTCTCCCAGAAGATTGACGATTTTTACTCTAATAAGTAAACCCATGTCCGCTAAAAACACTTATTAGCAGACTTTGGACTAGATGAAATAAAACGCTTTTTATTTACGAAAGACGACGATTCGATTGCTGTTCGTGCCACGAGTGTTGTTGCGCACGCCCCAACAATTGGCTGTCTTGGTGAAGGTCTGGCTATTAATCAGAGTGTATTCAACTTTAAGGCCAGCGGTTTGCCCGGCGAGGATGATTTGCTCTTCCAACATTAGTTTCCCTTTGCGCACTTCGCCTACTTCGAGAGCGATGCGACCTTCGGCCTTGAGGACACGGCTCATTTCTTTGAGCGAAGCATTCATCTTAGCTGTCCAATCTCCGAGCTTGCGTAGTTGCCAGAGCTTGCCTCGTTCAGGTTTGCATTGGCAGAACCAGTTGCGTAGCCAGTTATCGCCAACGTAATTGACGATGTCGAGGAAAGGGGGCGAGGTTACGATCAGCTGTACTGACTCGTTTTGGATCTCAGGCGTGGCATCGGCTGAGCGGCAAAGTAGGGTCGATGAGGTCGCGTTGTAATTGCTGGGTAGCCCCTGTCGAAGGAGGCTTTTCGACTTTTTTAGAATCAGTTCCTTCGTATTTCGATACTCTGGCTTTTGGCTTCGTTTAGCATTAATCTTACGCTGAGCGTTGAGCGTAGTAGCTTGATTGGGCGGTAATGTATAGACCGAGAAGAAGCCTTTTGAATGACCTGTAAGGCGATTGCAGGCTGTCATTTGAAGCCAAGCGTCGACCTCGTCAAAGGTGCCTGTGGCTTGCCTGGCTTTGAAATAGCTGCGCCAACCATAGAGTTCAGCGAGTGTTTGCTGTTCAAAAAAAACGAACAGGTCCTTATTCTCGATCTCTACCTCAGGAAGCGTGATTTGTTCGATTCGTTGAGTAATCTTTTCGAGGTTCTGCTCGCAGAGGCGCGGGGCTGTCAAAATTGTACTGAGTGGATTGACGTCATTACCAATCACATTGTGGCCGAGCAGTTTTGCTTCGATCAGTGTGGTGCCGCGTCCCATGAAGGGATCGTAGATTAATTGGCCGGGCTCCGCATAACGCTCGATGAAATAGGCTGGCAGCTGGGGCTTGTAGCATGCTCGGTAAGAAACCTCATGGATGGGGTGGCCATAGCGTTGCTTGGCAGTCCAAAACTCGCCATGTTTGATCGGGGTTGTGCATTGGCGAGTGTTCTCTGTTGTCGGCATGTTGCCTAAGATGGGGCTCAACACACATAGTACAACAATAAATTACTAAGTATTTAATAAAATAAATAACCAGTAACCTACTGTTCGGAACGGCTAGCCAGATGGGATTGTATATTGGTAAAGTGCGCTATGGGACCACCGAAGCAGAGGCAGCCTAAGCGAAGGTATATGAGGAAGATCGTAACGAGGCCGATCTTTTTGTTGGTTTCCCACACGGTGTAAACCTCCTAACTAGAGGGGTTGGGCGAGGATGAATGGGCGTACGACCATAGCTTGAAAGCGGGCCTTTTCTTTTTCCCAGTGTTCAGCATGGAGCTCGCAGGGCTGGACAAGGTCGCCGCATTGGAGCCATTTCTGGACCTGAAACTGATCGTCCTTTGCGAGGACCAGTCCCGCAGCCTTTAAGTCTAAGCTGGGATCCACATAGATTAGATTGCCAGCCTTGAAATGCGGTTTTAGATAGCTCCAGTCGACCTCCCCTGAGTATTTCTCTAATTTTTTGGCATGAGAGAGTGTGTCATCGGCTGGGCTAAAGTCTTCTTTAAACATATGTAGTTCAGTGGGATGTGGTTGCATTTCCCCTGTTAGCTTTTTCAGGATAATTTTTTTTCAGATTTATTGAACGTGAAGTAGGGTAATATGTCTTATTAATATACCTTCGTGTTAAATGTTAAGTTTTAAGTGTTAATTTGTTGTTTGTCATAGAACGCTGCCTAAGTAATTGGGCAGCGTTTTTTTGTTCACTAATTATGAGGCAACGAGCGCTGCGTCTCTTGTTGACCTTATACAGCAAACTAGGGATTAAGCTATCTATTCACTTCTCATTTCAACGCTGGTCGCACTGGCATTAGCGAGCGTCTGATGAAGCGGTATAATTTGCTATCGGCTTGACTCAATGCATCTAGTTTCTGGACACTAAAAACTCACATCTTCAACAAGCTAATTAATCAGAAGGACTAGACTATGGCAGGCGTCGGTAAATTACTCAAACAAGCACAAAAAATGCAAAAACAGATGGAGGCCATACAGGCTAAGCTCGCCGAAACCATTTTGGAGGTTTCTAGTGGTGGCGGTGCCATCAACGTTAAGATCAACGGGCAAGGCGATTTTCAAGGCTTTAAGATCGACCCCGAATTTTTAAAAGAAGACGCTGACTTCATTGAAGAGACGCTCCTCTCAGCCGTCCAAGAAGCTGCAGTCAAAGCTAAGGAAACCAGCGAAGAAGCAATGGGTTCAGTGACTGGCGGTATGGGTGGCTTCCCTGGGTTAATGTAGGCTCTTTGTCGTCGGTTGCCTTATTTGTCTTCTCCTCTCTGGCCTCTGTCTACTGCCTCCTGATCTCTGCAAATGACACCTGCCTACGATTCGCTGCTCCAGCAACTTAAACGCCTACCAGGTTTGGGCTATCGCTCCGCTGAACGAGTGGCTATGCATTTGTTAGTCGAAAAACCTGATACGATACCCGAGCTGCTGGATGCTATGAAGCTAGCGCGTGAGGCCGTCTGCCGCTGTCAGATATGCGGTAACATGGCTGAGAGTGAGCATTGCCCTATTTGCGAAGACGATAACCGCGACGCTAGCACGATCTGCGTGGTCGAGCATGTTCCCGATTTGATCGCGATTGAGCGTTCCAGCGCTTGGAAAGCACGCTACCACGTGTTGCATGGCAAACTCTCTCCAATTCATGGAGTTGGCCCCGAGCAGCTTAATTTAAAAAACCTTCAAGCCCGAATCCAAACTGGGGAAGTCACTGAGTTAGTCCTCGCTCTCTCCAACGATATCGAAGGGCAGGCAACTTGTCATTTCATTCAAGAAGAGCTGGTAGAGGATCGGCCGATTAAAGTCTCTCGCATCGGCTTCGGCCTACCCAGCGGTGGCGGCGTTACTTACGCGGACTCGGTCACACTTCGCAGCGCGCTTGAAGGCCGCCGCACTTACGAATAGTCCCCATGATACAATTTTCTATCTTAGGCATTCCCGTTCGCGTAGAGCCATGGTTCTGGATCACGATGGCTTTTATTGGAGGTGGCCTCCATGCTAGCAATTCAAGTGATATTTTGCTGGTGCTTGTCTTCGTCTTTGCGGGCTTTCTATCTATCATGATACATGAGCTCGGGCACGCGCTCACTATACAAAGATATGGCCTTCCTGCAGCCATTACCCTGCAAGCCTTCGGTGGCTATGCCTCCTTCCCTGTAGGTAAGCTGGATCGCAAACAGTCATTCGTGGTCACTGCGGCGGGTCCTGCTCTGCAGTTCGTATTTGGTGTCCTCCTTATTATCCTTGCTCCCAATCTTTCGATTCCGGAAGGTTCCCTCTTTCTTCCCTTCCTCAGAGATTTGATTTGGGTCAGTATCGCATGGTCGATCCTAAATTGTCTGCCCGTCTATCCGATGGATGGTGGGCAAATGATGGCCGCGATTCT
>QOOZ01000009.1 GCA_003331195.1 Puniceicoccaceae bacterium
AAGTTTGAATAAGCAAACAGTTCTGCGGACTGCCTGCAAGTGCGCTTGGTGAAAATAGTCTATTGAATATCGCCTTTGGGGACGCTGAATATTCCCGCAGCGAGTAGCTTGTTCACTTTGACTGTCACGGAGAGAATAGGTTCGTCTCTACTCCCACTCGATGGTGCTAGGAGGCTTGGAGCTAATGTCCAGCACGACGCGGTTGCAACCAGTGACTTCGTTGATGATACGACTGGAGATAGTGCGGAGCACTTCGTAGGGCACGCGGGCCCAGTCAGCGGTCATAGCGTCGACACTCTCCACGATGCGCAGCGCGACGACATTTTCATAGGTGCGCTCGTCGCCCATCACCCCAACGGTCTTAACTGGAAGGAAGACGCAAAATGATTGCCAAACTTTATAATAAAGATCCGCATCCATCATCTCCTCTAGGAGAATCGCATCGGCCTTGCGGAGCACGTCTAGGTCCTTTTTTACGATGGGACCCATCACGCGGACACCAAGACCGGGGCCTGGAAATGGCTGGCGCCAAACGACCTCCTTGGGTAGTCCAAGTTCGGAGCCGAGCTCACGGACTTCGTCTTTGAAAAGCTCACGTAAAGGCTCCAGGAGGCCAAGTTTCATCTTTTTGGGCAAACCGCCGACGTTGTGGTGGCTCTTAATCAGTGCCGCTGGATTCCCTTCAATCGCGACCGATTCAATCACATCGGGATAGAGTGTGCCCTGAGCAAGAAAGGCGTAGTCGCCCTTTTTTTTAAGTTTTTTGACCTCTTGATCGAAAACTTCGACAAAGCTGTTGCCTATGATCTTGCGCTTTTTCTCTGGATCGGTAACTCCCTTGAGGCGATCAAGGAAGAGTTTCGATTTTTTAGCAACGCGCACGTCGAGGTCGAAGTGATCGCCATAAAGCTTCTCTACCTGTTCACGCTCATCAAGACGGAGCAGTCCGTTATCGACGAAGACGCAGGTCAACTGCTTGCCGATGGCTCGGTGGATCAGGGCTGCGGCGACGGAGGAATCGACTCCACCACTCAAACCAAGAATGACACGTTTTTCGCCGACAGTGTCACGGATCTGGCGGATGGACTCTTCAATGTAGTTGGCCATGGACCACTCTCCTTTACATTTGCAAATCTTAAGCAAGAAATTGGAGAGCACCTCCATACCCATCTCGGAGTGCGCCACTTCGGGGTGAAACTGCATACCGTAGAAATTACGCTTTGCATCTTGGATAGTTGCGAAGGGAGAGTTTTCAGTTGATGCAATGGCTTCGAAGCCCTTCGGCAGTTTTTCAAGGCGGTCGCCGTGAGAATTCCAAACACGAAGAATTTTGGGTAAACCTGCGAATAGCTTAGCTTTTTTGGAGATGCTCAGTGTTCCGTGCCCAAACTCGCGTTGTAAGCTTTTGCCTACCTTGCCGCCTAGCATGTGTGCCATCAGCTGCTCTCCATAACAGATGCCGAGCACAGGGACTCCTAGTTCAAAAACTTTTTTGTCGGGCCGCGGCGAAGCTTTGAGTAAAACTGAGGACGGCCCACCAGAAAGAATGATGCCTTTAACGCCCTCCTTTTTGAGGACGCTCGCCTTCGTATTATAAGGATAAATCCGAGAGAGGACATGAGCCTCACGGATGCGACGGGCGATGACTTGTGTGTATTGCGAGCCGAAGTCTAGAACTGCGATGATGTCTGGCATTATGTAAGATTTAGAAATTTTGAATTAGAAAAATGGCTCAAAAACGTAAGCGACCATTGGTAAAGCCGCATTGGGGGCAATCGCATTCTTCGCTCAGATGTGGCCCTGTATAGATCTGGCTGCACTTGATGCAGTGATAGATGACTTTAGCGCGCTGCGCATCATGGATATGACCATCGCGCCAGTCATAATAGAACCAGAGACCGAAGAGCAGAGTGAATCCTGCCCCCAAATAGAGCAGGAAAAAAATATCCACGTTTAACCCAACCACGCCCTTTAACTAGAAGCCCTTGATGTCGAAAAGACCAGTGACACTTGCATTATTATAAATGCGATTAATCCCCTCGCCTAGTAATTCTGCGACACTCAGGACAGTGATTGGCACACCAGGCCGCGCTTGCACGGGTGTAGTGTTGGTGGTGATAAGCTGATCGATCTCACTATCAGCTAAACGCTGGTAGCCCATTTCATTAAGCACTCCATGGCTGACGGCTGCCATCACACTCTTGGCACCATTTTCCTTAAGTAATTTCGCAGCAGCGCATAGCGTTGCTGCGGTCTCTGTCATATCATCGATCAGCAAAATATCGCGGCCCTCGGTCTCACCGACCAGAGAAGTCGCTTCAACTGTTTCGGCACTGGTGCGGCGCTTTGCAATAAAACCAATAGGCACATCGAGCATACCCGCGTAAGCAGAGGCCATTTTCATACCTCCCACATCAGGTGAGAAGAGCGTGAGGTTTTTAGTATCAATATCTTTTAAATACTGAAACAAGACTGGCGAAGCGTAGAGATGGTCGACGGGGATGTCGAAGAAGCCTTGAATTTGTTGAGCATGAAGATCGACCGTAAGAACGCGATCTGTGCCCGCGGAGACCAACAGATTGGCAACTAGTTTCGAAGTAATTGGTACGCGAGGTTGATCTTTGCGATCTTGTCGAGCGTAGCCATAGAAAGGAATGACGGCGGTAATACGTTTGGCTGAAGCGCGGCGAGCAGCATCGATCATGATAAAGAGCTCCATTAAGTTCTGATTGGCCGGATTACAAGTGGACTGAATGATGAACACATCCGCACCACGAACATTTTCGTTGATTCGGACGAAGCTCTCACCATCGGGAAAGCTGACGACATCGGCCTTGCCTAGCGGCACCTTGAGATATTCGCAAATCTCCTTAGCAAGAGCGGGATTTGAATTGCCGCAGAATATTTTGAGGGGACTTTCTTTCATCATTTTTAAAATGTATTACATAGAATCGTCTGGCTAAGAGTTTACCTTTTTTTCGAGTTGATCAAACCTTTTGAAAAGATCAGGTAACTTTCGTTGCAAAACGGCCATCCGATTGAAGAGCATCAAGGGCATGGCTGGGTAACCCCGGACCTTTGATTGCGCGTCTATATCGTTGATTACAGCGGTGCCTCCAGCAATCATAGCACCAGAGCCGATCTTTAAATGCCCTGCGAGGCCAGCTTGGCCTGCAACGATCACGCCATCGCCTAAAACCGTGCTTCCGCTAATGCCCACCTGAGCAACAATCAAGCAGTGTTGTCCAATTCGCACATTATGCGCAATCTGCACCTGATTATCGATCTTAGTACCAGCACCGATCTGGGTCGAGCCGAAGCGAGCTCGGTCAATCGTCGAGTTGGCGCCGATATCGACGTCGGCTGCCGTGACTACATTACCGATCTGCGGCACGCGCTGATGGGTCCCATCCTCATATTCGTAGCCGTAACCGTCCGAGCCAATCACGCTACCCGACATTAGGCGATTACGCTCACCAATCTCACAATAGTCACCAACCGAAACACGTGAAAATAAATGCGCGCCTTCACCGATCACGGCGTCGCGACCTACCGTAACATGGCTCTCTAAGACAGATGCCCCAATTTTAGCACCCGATCCTATATAGCAAAACGCGCCGATACTAGCTTCTGGAGAAACATCCGCATCAGGCTCAATCACTGAGCTAGGGTGAACCCCCGCAGATGGTTTGGGCAATAATTTGCCCTCAATATCGCGGCAAATCAATGCAAGGGCGAATGAGGGGTTTTCGAGTTTCAAATAAAGCTGACCAGCCTTGGGCGTCTCTTCGTAGTCATTAGGAACAAGTATGACGGAAGCTTGGGAATCGGCCACTTTTGAGCGGTATTTAGGGTTTCCTAGAAACGAAAGATCACCCTGCTCGGCCTCGGCTAGCGATGCGATGCCTCCTATTGAGCCGTCATAAGCACCGACGATTTGGCACTCTTTGCCTAGGATTTCGAGAATACGCGTAGTAGAATAATTTAAAAACATAATGTATAGAAACAAAAAACCCTGTCCTATGCGAGAACAGGGTTTTTGAAAATTGAAATTAATCTAAGCTATTCGCCAGAATTGAGAAAAGCGATTACAGCGTCAGAAATTTCAAGCGCGTCGGATGCGTATATGAGGTTGTTCTTAGGAAGGACAAGATCGATTCCCTTATCTTCAGCGACTGCCTTGACAGCTTCAACAGCCCTCGCTTGGAGCGGGGCCAGCTGCTCTTCCTGACCTTGCTGAGCGATTGCCTGCGCTTGCTGGCGGAATTGGTTTAAGTTAGCCTGCGCTTCTTGGAGCCTCGCTTGGAGCGCGGGGAGGGCGGCTACAGCCTCTGAACGAGCATCTTCGCTCGCGGCTGGGTTGTTCGCCTTAGTTTCGATTTCGCGGCCCTCGGTGACGATTGTTTGAATGCTAGCCTGCATTTTTTGCATTTCCTCTTCGACTGGAGCTACAGAGCCTCGGACTTTTTCAAGAGCTGATTGAAATTCAGTAAAGTCTGCCAGGACACCTTGCACGTCGACGACGCCAATAACAGGAGCCTTTTGAGCGAATAGCCCAGTGGCAAGCAATAGAGATGCGAGAATAAGGGTGGTGAATTTTTTCATATAGTATGGGTTTATGTGATTGAGTTGTTAGATTAAAGCAAGACTAGAAGCGTGTGCCAAAGGAAAAATTGAACTGTGTGCCTCCACCTGCACCTTCAGGGGAAGTGATCGGTATACCGAGATCAAGCTTGAGCGGCGAGCCCATGAGCATAAGTCGTGCCCCAACGCCCCAATTGTCGGCGTATTCAGACATACTGAAATCAAAATCGTTTTTATTAACAAATCCCCAGTCATAGAAAATGACTAGCCCCAAAGGTTCCGCAATTCGGAAACCATACTCAAAAGAAACGAAGGCGTAGGAGTTGCCGCCCACTGCTTCATCGGGCGCAGTTTCATCACCATCTCGTGGACCCACTTCTCGGTATTCGAAGCCGCGAAGGGTATCGGGACCACCCAGGAAGAAGCGGTCGTAAAAAGGGACAAGGTCACTCTGGCCGAAAGGAGATACGCTGCCTGCACGGGCGATAATGGATAGCGACTGCTCATAGGCATCGAATGTGGGGATGAACTGCGCAGTCCGCCCTTCCATTTTGTAGTAATTGATATCACCACCGATGCCCGCATACTCAAACTTGAGTGAGGAACGGTTGCCCCTGCGCGTAAAGATGAGGGTCTCTCTGTTATCGCGGAGAAGAGTAAGGCCGATCTTAGAGACGAGATCTTTACCTTCTGCACGTTGGAAAACATCGGCAATGCCATCACCTGTAATTGAGCCATCACCATTATCTGTAGTTACACCATCAACAGGATTGCGATCTACGTCAAAAATCTCGACTAGTTCCATACGGTAGGATAGGCGTGCTTCAACTAATTCGAAGAGGCGACGGCGAAGGTAAAGTTCAAAGCCTGTTCGTAACTCGTTATAATCAGTGCTAACATAATCGGATTCTGTACGGTAAAGCTCGACCCCGAAGGCGAGGCGTTGCTCGAACAGCCAAGGCTCCTCAAAAGCAATTATGACTTCGTTACTAGTCGTGCCAACCGAGGCGCGCAAACGTAACTTTTGACCATCACCTTGAAATCCAGAACGCCAATTGAAGAGGTCAAAGTTACTTTGTAATACCTCGAAATACATGACTATGCTTTGGACTGAACCAAAGCCCGCGCCAAAAGTAAAGCTACCTGTGCGGCCCTCCCTCACCGTAATTCCGAGATCCTTACGTCCGGGAATATTAGTAGATTCAGGGTTTAGACGGACATCATCAAAGAAACCAATATTTTTAAGGCGGCGCTCACTGACATCCATGCGCCTGAGGTCAAATACATTACCTGGGCTGAGCGCTAACTCACGGATAATGACTCGCGATTTAGACTTAGTATTACCCTCCACGTTGATTGACTCCACGTAAAATTTCTCACTCTCGCGCACTCGGAAGACGACATCAATCTGACGCGTCTCCATATTTGGAACGCGTTCGGCACGAACCCTAGAATCAAGATAGCCACTGGAAGTGTAGTAATCGCGGATGGCAATGGCGGCGTCATCCACGTCTTGCGGAGAAAATGGATCACCTTTTTCCATGCGCAACTCACCGAGCAGTTCGTCTGCGGTGTAGATAGTAGCATTTTCAACAGAGAATTCTCCGAGATAGTAAAGCTGCCCTTCGACCAGAGGTATGGTAATTACAATTTCATCGGACTCGACGAAATCAATGGATACTTTTTCCTCGTTAATCTCGCAGTCGAGAAAACCAGAGTCGCGGTAAAACTTGCGGAGGATATCGAGATCTTCTTTGAATTTCTTTTCGTCGAACTTTCCGGAACCCGTCAGCCAAGAGAGCCACCCATGCTTACTTGTTTCAAGTTGCTTAAGAAGCTTTTTACTACTGAAGGCTTCGTTTCCTTCGAAGAAGATTTCATCGATGCGGACATTACCACCCTCGTCGATATCGTAAATGACCACTGCATAGCCAGTTTGTTCATCACGCTGTATACGGTAGTCGACCTCTACATCTGGAAAGCCTTTTTCTACGTAATATGCGGCAATGTTATCCGCGCCAACGCTGACCAGATACTCGTCGAGCGATCTACCAGTCTCAAGCTCGGCTTTTGAAGCTAGGCGTGAGTCGGTATATTTGTCGTTACCTAAAAAGCGGATGCGTTCAATAGTATACTTGGAAACTAGCTCAAAAACCACGTCGATGGTTTGATTTTGCGCCTTGTCAACACGCGCTTCAACAAATTCAAAATAACCCGTGCTGTAGAGAGCACGAATCGACTGGTCGAGCAGCGCCGGATTATAATTCATGCCAGGCCGAAGCTGCACGTTACCCAGGACGTACTGGTCACTAGTCGAGCGAAAACCATCGAACTCGGTGATAATTCGGTTGATAATAGGATAAGTTTCAGCTTCCTGCGAGTAAGTGGATTGAGCCGGCAGACAAATAGTAAACAAGCAAGCTGCGAAGAAAGAGACTGTCTGTAAGATGCGCATTTTAATAAGAGTAATCGGACGTAGCCTTTAGCGGTGAAAATTCTCGTAACGCGTGTAACGGCGAACAAATGTTAGGTCAATTTCACCAACGGGGCCATTTCGTTGTTTGGCAATGATTAATTTAATATGCTCGTGCTCATTATAAGTGCCCCCGCCATCGACAGCCTCATCGTCGTCGCTCTTTTTCGGGCGATGAAGTAGCATCACAACGTCGGCATCTTGCTCAATTGAGCCTGATTCACGGAGATCAGAGAGGCGTGGATCGCGGTTCTCCTTCTCCGACTCGCGGTTTAGCTGACTGAGTACGACGACTGGCACATTGAGCTCTTTCGCCATGCCTTTGACGCCCCGAGAGATATCGGCGATCTGTTGTTCACGGGGAGCCCGGGAGTCAGTGCCTTTAATTAGCTGGAGGTAGTCAATGACGATCAAGCCTAATCGGTGCTTTGCATCAATTCGTCTGGCTTTGGCACGAATATCGAGAATCGTGGATGTTGCTGAGTCATCGATCCAGAGGGGCTGGCCTTTCAGTTCTTTAACTGTGTTTGTAATTTCTTGCATGTCCTTCTTTGACGCTATACGGTCCCGAATCTTCCTCATATCAGCGCGGGCGCGGCAGCAGATCAAACGCATAGCTAGCTGCGAAGCGGTCATTTCAAGGCTGAAGACCAGAACACCAGTTGCAGGACGACCACCGTCTGGTAGAATCGCATGCTCCGCGAAATTCATAGCAAAACTGGTCTTTCCCACTGAAGGGCGGGCTGCCAAAACGATCATTTGACCAGGATGAAAACCATATGTCATTCCATCGAGATCTCGGAAACCAGACATGACGCCGTCGGCCTCATTCTTGCCGTTTAACATAGCGTATATGTCAGCAACAGCTTGCTCAAGCGGTTCATCAATCGGGGTCGCTACTTTAATAATGCGCCCACTGCTAATATTATGTATTTCCTCTTCGATTCGATCGATGAATACAGAAATATCCTCTTGCTGTTCATAACATGCCTCGGTCGCCTCTCGCGATGTGCGGATGAGCCTGCGCAATAAATATTTCTCGTGAACAATACCTGCGTAATACTTTGCGTGGGCGGGTGTTTCAATTCTGCCCTGAATATGGTAGATGCCAGCTATACCCCCGATCTCTTCAGAATTACCCTCTTTAACCAGGTATTCGTGCAAGATTATCTCATCGACAGGATTACCCTGTTCGAAGAGTGCAATAATTGCCGAAAAGATAATCTGATGCTGCGTCTTATAAAAACACTCTGGAGAGATGTGACTCTCAATGCATGTAGTGATGACGTCGTGACCACCATCAATGAGGCATGCAGCCAGTAAGCCCTCTTCCGCCTCGATATTGTGAGGTTGAGTACGTATTGAGTCTTCAGACAGAGAATTCCCCTTTTTATTGGAGAACTTTCTATCGCTACTAGCTCGCCCGAAAGCTGGTTCTGAATCAGAAGACATCCCCTATTGAGTAAAAACAACGAGGCGTTGCCAACAGTTATTCGTCGTCGTCGGCAATTTCTTCCCCAGAATCTGCACTTTCTTCGATTGGATTCTCGGAGACAACTTCAAACTTGAGTTCAGTCTCGATGTCAGCGTGCAGTTTAATGGCTGCCGTATGTGACCCGAGCTCCTTGATGGGTGTTGCTATCTGGAGTTGCTTCTTCACGAGCACGATACCCTCTGCCTTGAGGCGCTCAAGCACATCGTTAGCGGTGACAGCACCAAACATTTTACCACCCTCACCCGTTTTCACAGCGATTGCGATACTAGTCTTTTCGATGCGTTCGCTGAGTCCACGTGAATCTTCGAATTCCCTTTGCTCGCGGGCTTCACGAGCTTTGAGGAGCGACTCGACGTGCTTCTTGTTCGCCTGCGTGATCGGTAGCGCTAGTTTGCGAGGCAACAGAAAGTTGCGTGCGAAGCCAGCTTTTACAGTGACTGTGTCGCCTTCGGCGCCGAGTCCATTGATGGGCTGGAGGAGGAGAACCTGATTGTTGGCCATGATGCTATTGGTGTATTAAATAAATTGTAGGTAAACTGAGAAAAGGAAGTCGTAGGCCTAGAATGGCACGTCTTCATCGAGAGTGTCTTCGTCCGCGGAGAAATCTTCACTTGCAGCGGGCTTTTCAGCAGCAACTTGGCGCTTGGGGGGTGAGCTCTGTTCGTAGCCTCCAGAGTTACTGGAACCACCGCTGGCATTATTCTCACTGCGACCACCGATAAACTCGAATTTATCAAGAACCACTCCGAGTTTACTACGCTTTTGACCATCGTTGGCTTCCCACTGATCGAACTTCAAGCGTCCTTCAATAAAGAGAGGATCGCCCTTGCGGATGTATTTAGTAATCACCTCAGCTTGTTTGCCGAATGCATCGACATCGACGAAGGTAGTCTCCTCCTTGCGCTCACCATCTTTAGTGGAGAAGACGCGGTTGATGGCGAGCCCGAACTTGCAAATAGTCAAACCAGTGGCCGTTACACGAGTTTCAGGGTCGCGGGTCAGGTTTCCCATCAAAATAACTTTGTTGAATGAGGCCATAGTGGTTGTGGGTTTGTAGTGTTATTTAGACTCGATGAAGATACGGTTGACGCGCTTGTCAAGTTTGAGCTTTTCGTTCAGGGTTGAAGGCACATCGCCAGCACCCTCAAAGTAAATCTCGATGTAGTGGCCTTGAGTATAGCGGCGATCCGCAGCACGAGCAAAGTCGAGCATACCAAGGTCCTCGCTATCAGAAGGCTCGCCTCCGATGGACTTCAAGATTTCGTTCAGATCAGCCATAACTTTAACGGAATCGTCTTCGGATTCGCGGAGGTCTAGGATGAAGGTTGCTTTATACTTGTTATTAGTCGTTGCGCTCATGCGGTGTAGCTATGCGTTGGTTAATTGTTTTCATGGAGGATTCAATGCCTTCATTCAAGATCAAGTGTATCTGATCGAGAAAAATCGAGCTGCGATCCGCCAAAATGCTTAGTTCGTACTTTGAAAATTTACTGAGAACATAGTCAGCGAGGTCCATCTCTTTGTGTGGTTTAGCTCCGATCCCAACTCGGAAGCGAGCAAAACCTGTGCCGACTTGAGTTAGCATGTCAGCGATCCCGTTATGGCCGCCAGCACTGCCGTTGACACTCAATTTAATCCGTCCTAAATCGAGAGTCAGATCGTCATAAATGACAAGCATTGATTCAGCAGACAGTTTGCGGTAGCGCAGCACAGTTCCGAGAGAGCGACCACTGGCATTCATAAAGGTCTGCGGTTTGAGCAGCATGAGCTTGCGCTCATCGTGCTGGATCACTGCGACCTCTGCTTCAAATCGAGCTTCATGTTTCCACGTAGCGTCGTATTTTGCAGCTATTTGATCAACAAGGCTAAAGCCGATGTTGTGTCGGGTGTTACGGTATTTAGATCCTGGATTTCCGAGACCTGCAATAACCGCGATGGGCATCTGTAAAAGAACGTTGTTGGTCAATATTCGGTAGAGAAAATTGGCCGGGTTAAAGGTTTATTTATCTCCTTCGGAGGAGTCGTCGTCATCCTCGACATCGTCATCACTGACCTTGGTCGCAGGAACTTCGTCGGCAGCAACTTCCTCGACTTCTTCCTCGGAAGGCTCGGCGGCGACGGTCGGATGTTGGACGGAAACAATGACTTGTTTTGATTCACCCATGTATTCGACATCCTCGATAACAGGTAAGTCAGCAATCGTGAGCGCATCGCCGACAGCAAGTGCAGAGACGTCTGCCTCAACGTGCTCAGGGAGTTTGGAAGGACGACAGCGGATATCGATTTCGTGTGTCTTGTGGTCGAGCACACCGCCGTCGTTTTTAACACCAATGCAATCTGCTTCGCCGACGAGGAGGACAGGAATCTTCGTGTTGAAGGCTTGACCGCGTTCTACTTCTTGGAAATCGATATGGTCAATAGTACTCTTAACAGCATGATACTGAACATCTTGAACGAGGCAAAGAGCAGTATCGCCCTTTTCATCAGTCAGCTCAACTAGGGCAGCGCCGCCTCCAATCTCTCGGTTGAGGTCGCGAAAATCAACCGCAGCGACGGTGATCGAGCGAGCATTACCCTGACCGTAAAGGGAGGCAGGAATTTTGCCCGATGCGCGCAGGCGACGTGCTACACCGCGGCCGGTGCCTTCACGATTTGTGATGTTAAGTGTATACTGTTGCATGTCTAAAAATCTGTTTAAAATTACAGTTCCAAGAAACGGTCTAATTCTAGGAAGCCGCGCAGATTAAAAGAGAGAAAACGAAAAGCAACCCTAAGTTTGGGGATTTTTTAATTTGGACAAGCAGGATGCCTAAACTACTTGTCTGCTAAAAGGATCTCTTTGATGTGTGCGACATAAGCCTCCGGACCGCCACGCAGGTAACCAGTCTTTTCCATCAATTCCCCCTCGGGAGATAGCACCAATATCGTGGGAAACCCACGAATCCCGTATTTTTCGGCTAATGCCTTGTTTTGCGCCTTTAAATCTTCGGACTGTTCCTCGCCGCGAGGAAAATCCAACTCGACCAAAACTAAATTGTCGGCCGCAAATTCCTTAAATGCCTTTTGACTGAAAACCTCCTTGTCCAACTTGATACACCAGCCGCACCAGTCAGAGCCCGTAAAATCCAAAAGGAGCGGCTTTTGTTCAGCGGCAGCTTTAATTTTAGCCGCCGCGAAGTCAGTCATCCAATCGTCGCCTGCCATAAGAGAGGTATGGAAAACAATTATACTGAGTAGAGAAATTGAGAGTAGTTTTTGCATAGTCTTAAATTTTTGAGGATTATTATGTATTTCTAGCAGATAAGGTAGTATGTGCGAGATAGTATTGCTGAAAAACCGGAAAAAATTCGACTTATACAAATTCTTGCAATAAAATACATTATTAATTGGAACTCAAATTTCTCTTAAGGTTCCTAGAAATAAATATCACTCATTATGTCACCAATTATCTTTTTCATCATTATACCAATCATTGTTGGACTTTGGGCGCAAATGAAGGTCAAAAGCACCTACGGTAAATACGTGCAAGTGCCCTCTCGTGGCCGTATTATAGGGCGAGAAGCAGCCCAAGCAGTCATGGAA